>NZ_CP179753.1:0-170498 GCF_058628105.1 Rhodococcus sp. G6(2025) | reverse complement strand
CCCCGGTGCTCCGCACCGGGAGACGGAGCGAGTCGCTTCGCTCCCCGCCAGGGAGCCGCTGCGCGGCTCGCAGTGGGCCAATACCCGTTGCCGTCGATCGAGTCGCTTCGCTCCTCTGCATTTCCAAGATTAGGCTATCACCAGCACATTTAATCGGAACGTTCGACCCGGTCCCCCACACCCCAACGAAGCTGGGGAGGCGGGGGCACGTGCCCGACCCGCCGCCCGCTCGCCTTCCCGCACCACTCGATGTCATACCCACAGCATACCACCCACCCACACCACGATCCGAACAGTTGAAAATCGAGTATTCGTCACACTTGTTGTTCTGCAACATATTACGAACCTTACAATCTCACGTTTGTGCACAACACACGTAAACATTTATCTACCAACTTATTACTCAAACACGTTGATAATCAATACTTTTCAAACCGCCTCCAAATCGGGCGAAACGGCTCTTCGCGCTCGACGGCACCCCCCGCACCCGGGTGCCGGCACTCCCCCCAACACGGTCGCCGGCAACCCCCATATCACAAACCGGGGACATGTCATCACACCAGGTCACAGCACTATTACGCGTCGATCCGCTCAGTAACCCTCCCACTGCACAGGACCCTCAGAATGAACAACAGGGAAGTCAGCAGCGGTTCGCGTCGCTCGCGGCGACGCCCAAGAAGGAGTGCGTCATCGTATTCGAGAGATTCTCCGATCAAGCCCGCCAAGTGGTCGTCCTCGCCGCCGGCGTCGCCCGCACCCACCACCAGAACCCCGACTCCACCGGTGTCGCCTCGTCCACGTCATCCATCATCACCCGCGCCAATGACGGTTCACCGCGGGACGTGTCATCTCTCCTGGTCAGCACGCTGCCCCAGGCCCCGGTTCTTACCGTCCATCCACGCAATCACATCGAAGACCCGCAACGCCGACACCTCCTCCGGCAGCCCGGCCGCCGCCCGGATCCTCAGCAACCGCCCGTACAACGCCCCGTCGTCGGCACGCAACGCCTCCCGCACCGGATTCAAGTGGGCACGTGCAGTACCCAAAACCCCCATCACCACCGAATCCCAAATCGGATACAACCGAGGACGTTTACAAGCAATCAACTTCGTCGCCTTCGTCCGGCCGATCCCCGGCAACGCCCACAAGGCCGTTTCCAGGTCCCAGGCAGGCCACCCCGGGCCGAGCGGGTCCGGTTCGTCAACCAGGTCCCGATCCGGTCCCACCGCCCGCAGAAGAGCGTTCAGCGCCTCCGCATCGGTATCCAGGATCACCCGCGCCGCCCTCGGTGGGACCTGCACGGACAGGAAGGTCACCGCCACCAGATCGTCGGCGGTGAACCGGTCCGCCTCCCCCACCCGATCACCGGTGCTCGACCACGAGTCGAAGTACGCGCCGACGAAGGCGCCGTCGCCCAGATACGGGCAACCGTAGTACCGGGTCAGGGCCGCGATCGCCGCAGCATCCGAATCCGTCGCAAGAGTGGTGGGCAGCCGGAAAGTCATACCCAGCACCCTCTCACCCCCACGCGCCGGCGGCCGGGAACGGGCTGGGATGGTCGCTACACGCCGGGGCCGGGGCCCCGATCAGTATCGACCGCGGCGCTGCCACCGGCGGTCTCCGGCAGGAGCGTGCGTGCCTTCACCGCCAAATCCGGCAGCCCCAGCGCGTCGAGCCAATCCCCGTACGCCCGCGCCGGGGTCGCCAGAGCCAACTCCTCGTCCACCAGCACCACCGGGCTGGTGGAATACGCGACCCGGACCACGAACCGGGCCACCTCGTCGGCCGTCAGAATCTGCCCGAGCAGCGGCCTGGTCGCTGCATTCACGGTCATCGCATCTCCCCCATCGTCTGAGCTGACTGGACGTTGTGTGGACAGTATCGCGTTGCGGGCGTAGCCCTTCAGCCATCACAAAGGGGCGTGTCATCTACCCAGCTCAGTGATAGAAATGCGCAGTGATCGATGCGCACGAGAGACGGCCTGAAGGCGAATCCTCCACCACTCGATTCTTCGACGGCATCGTCCGCTGGAAGACCGCGAACCCGCCGCCCCGACCCCGAGTGCGTGCCGCGGCGCGTCTGCAGATCGGCCACTTCCGGCGCCCGCACCAGGCTCGCTGGTGGGAAGCCCTGGCACTGACAGGGCTCCTCGCCGCCGTAGTCGCGGTCGCGGCGGCGATGGCCACCGCCGCGCTCGAGGACGTCCCCGCGCTCCTGGTCCCGCTCGTGGCGATCGCACTCATACCGGCCGGAATAGTCGTGTACGCCGTCTACGCGCTGCAACTGGTGATTGGATCCCGCGCCTACCCCATCACCCGATGGCGGCACCGGTGTCGGGTGATGTGGCTGACGAACGGCACTCACACAGTCGGGGCAGCGCTCACCGTCTACGCCCGCCGGGGCGGCGCGGTGACCTTCCACAACCACTTCCGATGGCCCGCAACCACACCCCAGCAGCCGGCCCTCGCACGCCGGCTACGGCTCGAACTACTGACCCTCGCCGCCGAGACCGGCCAAGTCGTCATCACGTTCACCACAGATGAACGCATCGCCACCAGGTACAGCAGGGACGGGTGGCGGGAACCCACCCCCGCCGAACGTCACCGGTACACGATCCCGACAACGACGAATCGACACGACGAGCTCACGCGCTGGGATCTGCTCTTCGATCCCCGCGACGAATAATGCACCACCACCCTCACTGCCTCGAGAGCCGAACTCGTTACCCGAGACAGCCAGCCGTCGGCGGCTATGCGCCCCGGCGGGCGCGGGCGCCCTCGACCACAGACCGCTGCAGCACCCAGGTACCGCCGACACGGGTAGCCGGCAGCACCTTGCCCTTGATCGCCTTCAGCACGCCCTGACGGGTCATTCCGAGGTCGTCGGCGGCCTCCTGCACCGACACCAGCGGCGGGAGTGCCATGGCGTCGGTGAGGCGGTCGAAATCGGCGGTGCTCAGCACCCGCAGCGACCGCAACGCCCACGGGTAGGTCCCCAGCACCGCCAGCGCCGTCGACGTGGCCTGGCGCACCGATTCGGCGGGGATGGTGAACACGACCTCGGCGTGGCCGAGTTCCGAGCGCGCTGCCCCGCCGCTGTACTCGGCGATCGGGCCGAGCAGTGCGGCGGCGTTTTCCTCGCCGAACGTCGCGTCCAGCTCGGCGACGACGTTGTATGACTCTGTCATTGGTCTGAATCCTTTCCTGTGTTTGTCGGTGGTGTCAGGTTTGGGACAATGCAACTCGGGCCGGGGGTGGTATCAGCACCCCCGGCCCTTGTCAGATCAGCGCCGTGGCGGCCACTGGAACCCTGCTCGCTTCAGATACGAGAGCGTGTTCCTAAAAGATCGCGGGTCGCTCGCCGAGCTCGAGAAGGTCGTGATGAGCTCCCCGTCCTTGTAGACCATCGGGTGGCCGTTCTTCGCCGTGCGAATCACGAATCCTGCCTCCTTCAGGGCCTTGAGGACCGCTTTGGTGTCCTTGTCCAATCCTGTCACCTCCGTTTCTTTTTGACAACTAAATACTACATCTTGGGTTGTCGATTGACAACTCAAGATGTAGTCGTGTCGCTGACCTGGGGATTCAGTCGAGGCGGTCGGGGTGACGTAAGTCGCCGCACCACACCCGCTTACGGCGGGCTATCGACTTTCGGTGAGGCGGTAGCCGTTCCCAGCGGCAGTGGTGTGGAGTCGGTCGATGTTGATGCTGACGACGCGATCAGGCGCGGTGACCGCGCCGGTGTCGGTGTCGCGTGCCTGGACGACTGTGCAGACCGCGACCGCACCGAGGGGGCCGGCGTCATCGAGGCCGTCGATGCGCAGGGTGCGGACAACGGTGCGGTGGGGATCGTCGGCCCAGAGCTGGCCGGTGCGGATCTCGTCTCCGTGGCGGTTGGTCTTCGTGTCGGTCACGGGTTCTCCTCGGGGGCTGGTGCGCCTCGCCGGGCGGCGAGACGTGGTGGACACGGTGGTCAGGCGGCGCCGTTTCGGGTGGTGCGGGTGCCGTCGAGGATGGCGATGGCGGCCCCGTCTGCGTCGTGTACGTCGCGTATGCCGGTGTAGGGCACGCGATCGGTCCAGCTGCCGCCGATGATCGAGGGGATGGTCACGGACTTGGCGTTGACCTTGAGCACCTCGTGCCACGTGCGGCGGTCATCTGGCGATGCCCTTCTTGGTAGGCGATGGAACCTGAGGGTTCTGGTCAGCGGAGGAACCGGTACACCGAGCGCGCGGTCCGTGCGCCGGGGACCTTTTTCACGGCGTAGCGGCTGGCCACCGTGGCGGCGCGCTTGCCGTAGACCGCGCCACGGGACGGCCGAACGGGAGCGCGGCGGACGGGAGCCCCCGCCGTGGCGGCGGGTTCGCGAGAAGTGGTCAGTTCGTTTTCCCATTCGGCGAAGTGGTCGATCGGGGACGTCTCGTCACGGCGGGTGTTCTTCTCGTCGTCGGCCGGGGTCGACCGCTGGCGGCGACGTCGGCCGGCACGGGCGGCGACCGGATCGAGAACGCGCAGCGGGGTGCGGGCGATGAGGGCGTGAGCGGCGCGGGAGCGCCATGCGCCGGCCTTGAAGGCAGTGAGCATGTGTCCGATGAGCCACAGCACCGCACCGATCGCGAGAAGGCCGAGGCGGTCGAGGATCGGGCCGCCGAGTGCGATGGAGGCCAGGGCGGTGACCATCATGAGCACGCCGCCGAATCGGGCGAGCGGTGCACCGACGGCCCAGAGGACCAGCGCGGCGAGTGCGATATGAGCGGCGAGACCGATCAGCGACATTCCAATTCCCTTCCGTGGCCGTTTTCGACAAACATAACTTTACAATGTGACATTGCTATGTTGCAAGTGTCGAGGTGGCACGTGGTCGCTCCGGGCCGAATGGGACGTGCCATCTCCGCAGGTCAGTCCGGTAAACAAGGCCACAGAAATAGGCCCCTCCCCCGAGGAGGGGTAGGGGCTTCCTTTTCTGCGGTCTACCGCGTCACATCTCTGAGGATTCGGTGGGACGTGTCATATCATCAGGTCAGCGGCAGTCGATGTGGACGGACAGGTGGACCCGTGCCGAGCCGGCCGGTGAGTTCCAGCCCTGTGGGGCGTCAGCGGTGGCCGAGATATCGACCTCGTCTGGCTGGGACCAGTCAATCGACTGGGCGATGTCGAGGTACCTGGTGGTGGCGTCGACGTCGGTTCGGGCGAGGCCCTGGTCGACGTTCTCGATGGCGAGTATCTGAGAGCCGCTGCTGGCGTGAATCTTCCATCCATGCGGGGCGGTGATGTCGACTGCGAGTGCGTCTCCGCTTCCGTAGCACCGAGCCTCGAGCTGGTCGGGGCGTGGCGTGGTGATCTCGGTGTCCGAGTGGTCATCTCCCCAGCCGATGATGATGCTGCCCAGATCGGTGCTGGCATCGGTGACGATCACTCCGCTGGTCGAGGCTGAGACCGCCGCGGCCAGGCGGCCCTCGTCGCCTCCGCAGGCGGTCAGTGCGGCGACGGCGCCGCCGGCAAGAGCGGCAGCGGCAGCTGCCCGGCGGCGCCGTCTGTGGGACAGAGTCATCGGTTTGTGGTTCCTTTCGGTGGCCATGTCGCCCGGTGGGCGGGTTACTTGAAGACGTCGACGAACCAGCGGCCATCGGTCTGCTGGGTAGTGACGGTCTGGGTACCGCGGTCCACCGGCTGTCCGGGCTTCATCAGGGAGAGGTCGACCAGGTAGACCCCGTCGGACAGCTTCATCGTGCGGATGCAGTAGTTGGTACCGACCGGCACAGCGTCGATGAACTTTTGCAACTCGGGCGCGGGCTGCACCGAAGAAGTAGGCGTCGCAAGCGCTCGCGCGGCTTCCCCATTGCGCTGGATGTAGTACGCGTGGTTGAACGCTGCGATGACGCCCGCACCGCTCTTCTGGTCACCGCGATCGGCGCGGCATTCGCCGTCCCCCGTGGTCTCCGGTTCCTCGGCCCTTTCAGGTTCGGGCAGGTTGAGCGTGGGCAGTCCGTTCTCGTCGGTCGGGGCGGCGGCCGTCATCGCAGCCTGAGTTGGATCGGGGTTATCCTCGCGCATCTGGTCGTTCGCGACCACCACGGCCACAACGATGGCGGCGGCCATGCCAATTGCGGCTGCGGTCTTCACGTATAGGCGGCGACCATCGGAAGGGCCATGCGTTCTCCGGGCTGCCGTTGATAGTGGCTTGACCAGCCCCTCGGACACCGCACCAGTGGTGCGGGTGCCTGAGGGGACGTCGCCGGTGGGTGTACCACCGAGAAGGTCGATTACGGCGGGATGCTGTGAGGACTTACGTCCGAGGGTCGGCCTCTTCATGGTGTTGCACCCACTTTCTCGGGATCAGTTGCCGCGCACGACGCCGCCGCCGACGGCGTTCGCCAGCAGGTTCCCCGCCAGACCCGGCGTGGCGTCGTTGAAGAACGAATTGAGGGTGCCCTCGACCTGCTCGATCACCTGTTGCCCTCCGGGCTGGGCCGAGGCGAAGTCGCGCGCCTGTTGGTCGATCGCCGGCGCGGACTCGACTGTGTCCTGCACGGCCGACGCCGCAGCCTGTCCGATCGGGCCGGAGTTCTCCCAGTCGGTGAGCACCGTCTCGGTCTGCGCGGTCACTGCCTCCTGGTCGATGTCCGGGACTTCGACCTCGTGCGGTTCGCCCTTGTCACCCGCCGCGAGCGGGGTCACCGCGGCCACTGCGATCCCGCCGCCGACCAGGGCGCCCGCGGCCGCGGCCGGGATACCCGCTGCTGCGGCACCGATACCCGCGCCCGCGGCGGTGCCGATGACGCCGACTGGCACCCATCCGATTCCGGGGAGGAAGACGGTGCCCGCGGTCATTCCGGCGATGCCGCCGATGGTGCCGCCGACCAGAGCACCTGCTGTGGCGGCTGTTGCGCCTGCGGTGAGGGCACCGACTGTCGCCCCTGCTGCCCCGGCACCGACTTGGGCGGCGGCGATCCGGTCAGCTCGGTCGGTCTCGACACCCATCGATCGCCAGGCCGTCGACACCCCTGATTCGACTACCGCGAAGGTGTTGTTGGTGCGGTCCTTGTCCTCGTCGGTGATCCAGTTCGGCTGCTTGATGTGCATTTCACCGATCCGGAGGGTGTCGCGTGGAGCGATGATCGGAGCGGTCGGCGCGACGGCGGTCGGCAGGTGCAACTCCTGCACCCGGACCGGTGCGACGTAGTAGTCGTCCGGCGTGATGTACGAGTCGTTTTCGTAGTCGTAATTCGGCAACGCTCGCCATTCGATGTTCTCGTAGGCGGCGGGCGGGGCGACCCAGTACTCCGGCTCCGCCGGGGCCTCCGGGACGTACGCGGGCTCGATCTGGGGTGTCGGTGTGGAGGTGGTGGTTCCGCCCTGAGTGTCGGCTCCGGTCACACCTTCCTGGTTGCTTCCACCGGTGACACCTCCCTGGATCGGCTCGGCGATCGCGGACGGCGACAGGGCGATACCGGAGGCCAGCGCCGCCGTGGCTACCGCCAGTGCAGTGGCCGCGTGCGTGGCATTGGCTCGACGGTGCCGGCCACCTGCGCGGCGCGCGGCCCGATTACCGGCGGGGATCTGGTTGCTCATCTCGAATGTGCCTTTCAGCTGGGATCGGCCCGCATGAGACCGGTGAACGCGATGTGGGTCGGAGAGTCCTCGGAGTGACGTCCGGCTCGGGACTGGCCGGACCAACGCATCAGCCAGCGGCATGGCCCATCAGGCCGATGGCGGTCGCGGCGAGTACGGTCAGCGCGTCTTGGGTCGGACGGCGCAACTGAGGCAACGCGATGCGCTTGCCGCCGGCGAAACGTGGCTCGTACGGCATCCGACATACCGGTACCGCCAGGTTGCTGAACCGCTCAACGATGTCGTGTTCGTCTGCCGGGATGTCTCCGGGGCCGTCGGTGATCACGATGACTGTTCGGCTCAACAGGTCGGGCCGGACGGCGGCGAGGGCCTTGAGTGTGCGTTGTGCACCGATGGCGGCGTCAGTGCGGATCGGCACCGGGATGAGCGCCACATGCGCGGCGCCGGCCACCCACTGCCAACTGTCTGCGAGGATCGAGTTCCCGGTGTCGGCGACGATCAGGTCCCGGTGCTGACTGAGGACCATTCCGAGCGCCTGCGCCTGGTCGTACCCGAGGGGTGTGGCCGCACCGCCGATCACGACATCTGCCCCGCTCGGTTGCTGGGTCAGGTACTGCCTCAGCATCGTCGGCCGGACATCGGTTGCCGCGGGGGTGATCTCCGCCAGCAAGTCGAGCACATCCGAGCCATGAGCGGGCGGCACCGTCACCCGATCGGAGAAGCTGCCGCCGACCTCTCCGAGGTCGGCGCATACAACGCGGCGGGAGCCGCGATAGGTGGCAATGGTATCGGTCAGCGCAATCGACAGAGGCGTCTTCCCGACACCACCTTTGACCTGCATGACACCGATCAGCGCACGGTCCGGCAGCGGGCCCGCGATGATGGTCTGGGCATCGCGCAGCCGCATCTCCAATGAGGCTTCCTTCGGTACCAGTTTCAGCCCGAGCGCTGCGTTCAGCCGGCCTCGCAGGCCGAGCCGTGCCGGATCGCTTGCCACGGGCGAGGCCGGCGCCGCCACCAGATCCACCAGTGCCTCCAGTGGGCCGGTGACGGCCTCTTCCGCTCCCTGGTGCTGCGGCGTGCGAGAACGGCTCTGCGTGGCGCCCCCCTGCCGCCGATTGGGGGCCGGCGTCTGCAGCTGCGGGGGGACCGCCGGCTGGGATTGATAAATGATGGATTCGGCTGCCACGACCACGGGCCCCGTCGGTGGTACGGAGGAGTTCGCCGCCCGTGCCGGTGGGGGTGCCGTGGGCGCACCGGTGGGGATTGGTGTGCTGGGCGCGCGTGGCTCCACCTTCCCGTTCGGGAGGACGGTCAGGTGGCGGCTGTTCTCGCCCTTTCGATACACGACCTCCAGACCGACGTTCTGGTCCTTGGCGACTGAGTGCAGGAACCTGTGCACCACGGCTTCGAGCGTCTCGGTTTCGGTCGCTTGCAGGTCCACCGGGTCCACAGCAGCGGAGGCAAGGATCGCGCGGGCGGTCGTTTCGGAGGTGATCTCGACATCGATGGTCGGCGACATCTTTAGTTGATCCCGCTGAAGGCGTTGGCGCCGGACAACTCGGTGTCCATCTCGTCAACGATCGATTGTGTGCGGTCGAGAGCCGCGAGCGCCTTGTCGCGGGCCTCGCCTTCGGGCAGTGCCTCGTACACCGCGCGGCGTTTGTCGACCGCGTCTTTGATCTCAATCAAGCGGTCGCGGGTCAGCTCCTGCGTCTCGCTGAGCTTGGCCAGCCATCCGGGCACGGAATCCTTGAGATACCCGCGAAGCTCGGTGATCACCGGATCGCTGGCACCTTTGGTGACGAACGGGCTGCGCAACGCGCTGATGTCCTCGGCGGTCGGAGTGATCGACTGGGAGATGCGGCGGCTCATGGTGTGTCCTCTCGGGTTGGTTGTGTATCCGGTGGAGCAGTGGAAATCAGTCGCCGCAATGGGCGTTGTGGATGGATGCCTGGCTGACGATTGAGAGCGGTCCGAAAGAACCGCCGATTGTCGATCCGAGTAGTCCTGCAGCCGCAGCGATCGACCCGATGGCCGGTCGGGGCATGCGTGGTTTGGGCTGCTGCTCCGGGGCGGTGGAATCGGTGTCGGTGTAGTCGGTCATCGAGATTCCTTTCCTGGGGTGGGGAGAGGTGTTTCAGACAGTCGCGGGGAGCCGGTCGGGTGCCGGGAGGAATACGACGTCGGTGGGGCCGTAGTGGACGTTGGTCTTGACTCGTCCGCCGGTGTTGATGGACAACGTTGTTTCGAGGACGTCGCCGGTTCCCTTGTCGCGGATGACAGTGACCGCCTCGACGGTGACGGGAACTTCGCTGCCCTGGCCATCGTCGATGAGCACTGCCATGCCTTCGGTGACAGCGGAGGCCGGGATTGCGTCGGCAACATCGTCATCGTCGGTGGCTGCGCTCTGACCGATCGGGCGGTCACCGAGCACGATCGGTTCCAGGACGTCGCCGTGCTCGCGGGCCTGCTTGGCCAGTGCGCGTTCGGATTCGATGAACTCGGCCAGTTCACGCGAGTAGCAGGTGAACTCTGGTGCTTCGAATGGTTGGAGCCCGTCGATGATCGCCTTCTCCGATTCGGACAGCTGGCTCCACTTGTTGGGATGCCGGTCGACGTTCGGGGTCCACCACATCTGTGCGTCGACCGGGCTGCCGTCGGTGCCGAGCGCGATGCCGCGTCCCTTCACCGACGTGTCGACCTCGCGACCGACAGTGGAGTCGCCCCACATCATCAGCGCACCGTCCTGGGAGAGATTTCCGAGGCTCAGGCGCGTGCCGAAGTTGTCACGGGCGTTACCGCTGGCGCCGCCGAACAGCGAGGCGTCCGGACGTTGGACACCGAGCAACAAGCGGATGCCGGCCGAGCGCGCCAGGACGGCGAGGTCAGCCCACGCCCCGAGCGGGTCGAGTTCTTTGAGGAGCTCTCGGGTCTCGTCGTCGCCGGTCTTGGCCAACCGCTGCCACTTGCCAGAGAGGATGAAGAATTCGTCGAGGACCGCGATCATCAGTGGGAGCTGCGAGCCCTCGATCTTCTTGTGGTGAATGTAGGCGTTGCGGGCCATCATCTCGGTGTGCAGCGCGCGCACGAACATTGCTGCGCGGAGCGCGTCGTACACGATCGCGCCGCAGCCGGGGTAACCCTCGAGGCCATCGAGTTCGATCATCTTCGGATCGACCCCAACGAATGGGATGCCACGGCGCGTCGCCTCGGTGAGCAACGTGCGGATGACGGAGGTCTTGCCACCGCCGGTCGGGCCCACGATCAAGCAATGCGGTTTGTTCGAGCTCGTCGACACATCCCAGAACATCGTCAGGTCCGCCGCGCCCGTCGCATACGGCAGGTGCCGCAGGTCCTCGTCGACCAGGGCGAGCGGGTGGTCCACCCGGGTCGGCATCGCAGCCACGAGCCGCATCACCAGGTGCCCCTGCGAGGGGGTCCACTCCGTCGTCCAGGTGCGGCCAGACTCGTGCACGCCGGCAAGAGACGCCAGGGCCTCGTCGACCTTCGCTTGGAAGCCGCGGGCACCGGAGTTCATCGACGGCTCGAACGTGATCTTGAAGCCGGTCTCGACGCCGTTCTCATCGACCGAGTCGACGGTGACCTTCGCGTCCTTGAGGATCGCGCCGGCATCGAGCGCCGCCTGCAGCGCCTTGTGCCGAGAGGAGCGAGTGTCGGGGATGATTTCGGCGCGGGTGACGAGGATTCGATTCTTGTACGCCTCATGCTTGACGCGCACCTCCCATTTTCCGTGTTCGGGGAATGTCTCCTCGATCGCCCGGGTCAGCTCGTCGAACGCCTTGGGCCGGATAACGGTGCCGGGGTGCAGTGTGATCGTCGCCCGGCGGAGTGCCCGTCGTCCGGGAGCCAGTGAAACGGTGACCTTCCGGGGCAGGTGACCGGTGGTCTGACGCACCACGGATTCGAGCATCCGAGTCGACTTGTGCGCGCGGTAGCGGGACACGTCGACAACGCACAGTGGGACAGCTACAGCGGCCAGGGGCCACTGATAGCCGTGCAGCTGGGTGAGCACGGCCGTCACGGTCTCGTTCCCGTCGATGGTCGGCAGCAACCGTGGCGCGTACACCGCCGCGGCAGCGCCAGCGACGGCGACCGGTGAGGTGGGGGTGAAGCGGCCGATGCGCGTCGGGTTGCCGTCCGAATCGACCTGCTTACCTCCGCGCGCGGTGGCAGAGTCACCAAAAATCTCGCGATACTGCTGAACCACCCAGTCCTTGACCGGGTCACGACTTGCATTCACCGCGGGCTCCTTTCGCACGGTCTGACACCACTGCGGGAGTGATGCGGGAGCACTGTGGCAAAAAGTGCGCTTCGGGTTCAACGGGGTATGTGGATAACTTTCGAGCGGCGCATTCGACGAGCAACTCCTGGCCCATTGGTGCTCCACTCGGGCACCTCACCGCCCCGAACCCTGCAGTCCCTGCACCGCTCATCGAGACCGATTTGTGCCGCGCCCCCAAGCCGTGGCGAGGTAGGCATCGGCAGGAACGCGGTCGCTGTGTCGGCGAGGTTCGACGCGGTATTCGCTGCACGTGGCGGAATAGTGTGAGTGCGCGGTGAACCCACCCGCCACCGCACTCCGAACAGCAGTCGCGTACCGCATCGCAGAGCGCTCGAATGAGCGGTCGAGTTCCGGACGTTTCGACGGTAATCCGACCGCTGCGGCGAACATGTCCGACACCCGACCGAGCACGCGCGAAAAACCTCGATCTGCGAGCGGTACGGACGGGCTCGGTTTGGCGGTCGTAGCGGTCCCGATGTCAGGCGCGGCGGGTCCTCGCAGTGCGCGCTGTACCGCGTCCCGCTGCGCGGTCGAAACAGCATCACTGCAGGCCTGTGACATGGCCGTCACGAAATATGTTGGCGCGGCGCAATTTCTAGTAGTACACTCCCCCTAGGCCCGGAGGGCCGGGGGGAGTGACCCCCGGAGGGGGTGGGGTTTCCCCCCTTTTTCGGACGCTCAATTCGACTGCTGGATTCGACCGCTCGATTCGGACCCCCGATTCGGACGCCCGATCTCCTGCCTTACAGAGCACGCTCTGAATCGGTGCCGCAGCACTCCCATTCGATCCTCATCTCGACGGCGGGAAGGTGCGTGCTTGTCTGCGCCTGAACACGGGTGGTCAGACACCACACTTCAGCGCTGAATTTCGTGTTGTCACGGCCCTGCCGCAGCCGTTCCTCCGTGGGACTCCCACGCACCGCCCCCTCCGGGTCCTGTTGTGCTGCGCTGCGAGCCCCGGATCTCAGGCTGAGCGGATCAAACGCGCACCGAACGACACACGACCCGTCACGGGTCTACACGTGACACCCTCCCGGCCCATACACCCGATGCCCGCGCGCAGCTCGTGCGGGTTTCACCAGATGGCCGAGAGCAAGCACCAACCGATACGCCGACGACCACCGCTGCGCCTTCGAATCGGAAGTTATCCACATACCCCGTTGAAGTCTGCGCGCGATTTTTCTTACGGTCGCCCGCACCAAGTTTCAGGTGCTCGCCAGATTCGACCCGAGGAGAACCCATGTCTCTTGCGTCCACCGCCGTCGACGCCGCACTCGCTTCCCCCGAACACACCTCGATCGGGGGTGACGTTCTTGCTCAGGAAACCGAGGTGAACACCAGCAATCTCAAGGACTGGATCGGCAACAACGTATTCGTCGTGATCTTCCTGCTCGTTGGCTGCGCGATCGCGCTCGGCGCCCTCAAGAGCAACTTCGCCAAGGTGCTGACCATCGGCGGACTGTCTCTCGTCGCGATCACCTTCTTCGTGCTCGCCGGGAGCCAGAGCGCAATGAATGGGCTCGGGGCCTTCGTACTCAGCCTCTTCAACGTCGACGTCTGACGCGTGCTCGTCCTTGTGCACAAATCCTCGAAGGGAGTGAGCGCGTGATCGACAACGACGATCTGCTCTATCGCGTGGACTCGCACTACCTCGGCCCCTCCGGCAGAACGCTCCCGATTCGCATCCGGTACTCCGCCGTCGGGGTGGGTGCCGCGATCTTGGTCACGGTCTTCGTTGCCGCCCGCATGATCGTGCACGTCCCGCTGGGCTTCACCCCGCTGGCGGTGATGGTCACGCTCACCGTCTTTCTCACCACCAAGATCACCCGATACATCAACGCTGACCGTCCCCTACATTCCGTGTTCATCGCGGCGTGGAACGACTTGGTGGCGCCACGGTCGCCGAAGCCCGGACAGACCGTCCTGGCCCCGGTGCCAGCTGCATCACGGCCTGGCGTCCTCGACCTGTCCGCTACCCCTATCGAAGGTGAGAGCCGATGAGTCTGAACAAGGACATTGCCGCCCTGTTCGACCCGAACTTCGACGAGCCGGAACCGCCCGTCGTGCCGCCGGGTGCCCTGCCTCCCTCCTGGGCCGCTGCGATGCGCGGCGCCGCCTCCGCCATCTCGCCGGCAGAACCGGCAACGCCGCACCTGGCCTGGTCTCAGGTCTCCGACGCCGGCATGCCGCCGGGCGAATCACTCAGGGCACCTGCGGCAAGGCCCGCGCCGGCCGAGCCGCCCGCCGGCGAAGAACCCACTGGGCCGCGGCGACGTCGTAAGCGCGGCACGACCTCCGAAGCCGAGTTCGATCGGCAGCGCACCGCGGCGAAGAAGCAGGCCAAACGTGACCGCAAGGCCATCCGGCTCGCCCTGACCGGCGTCGAGGGCAACATCACCCGTACCCGCAGCACCTCGACAGCATGGTTCGTCCAGCCTCCAGGGCCCTGGAATATGAGACCGGTCGGCCGGCAGCGTCAGTACATTCGTAGCGAGGCTTTAGTGTTGGCCAACCTCGCCGAATCCGGTGTGACGACCTTGCATCGGCGAGTAGTTCGTACGCCGTGGCCGGTGCGGCAATGGGCGCAGCAACACGACGCGTGGGCCGAGCCGATCGATGATGTTCCCGGTGCCCTGTCGTGGGCGGACTACCTGCACGGTCACCAGCACGCGATGCTGTGGGACAACCCCACCCTCAAGGGTCGGTACTGGGGCATCGACCTGCCGCCGCGGTCAAGACTCGGACAGGCACTCGACGCCATCGCGCAGATTCTGGGATACGCCCTCGACTGGCCGCTGCTCGGACGTCTGGCTCGGTTGGTGCGCCGATGGGCTGCCAACGCGTTCGTCACTGAGCGGGACACGATGGCCGAGCATCTAGCCACCATCGAACGCCACCTCGCCGGGCAGGGCGTGCGGGCGCGGCCGGCGACACCTGGGCAGATGGACTATCTGCTGCGGCGCTCGGCCACACTCGGATTACCCCTCGATGCGGACGGCGTGCTCGCCGGCGGCGGCGACTGGGAAGCCTCCGACATCCCGGCACTCGAGGACCTCGCTCAGGTCGCGCTCACCCCCGGTGACGGGTACACCACAGTCTCGGGTCTGGTGGACGGTCATGACTACACCGGTTACGCGATCGTGCTGACAGTCGGGCGCATGGCGCCGCTGCCGATCCCCGAGCGGATGTTGCCCTGGCAGGTCATCGGCGACTCATCAGGCGAGCCGATCGAATGGTCCGAACGCATCCGCGTGCACAGCAAGGGCGAAACGCTGCGCAAGATGCGCCGGCTGACCTCGAAGATCGAGGCGCAGTTCGATCACTACACCGTCGAGCACGACGAGTCACCTCCGCAGGAGTTGGCCGAACAGCACACGCGGGCACAACACGTCATCTCCGACATCGAAGAGGACCACTCGGGGCTGTCGGTGCGCACAGAGGGTTACTACCGGCTCCTGGTGGTAGGTGCGTCCCCCGAGGAGGCGAAGAACAAGGTCGCGATGATGCGCGAGATGTACGCCCCACACATCTCTCTCGAACAAGAGCACGGCCAGTACCAGATGCTGCGCGAGTTCATGCCGGGCGAGCGGCTGGCGAATTACGCGCACTGCCGCCGGATGAACGTCGAATCCCTCTCCGCCGGCATGGCGGCCGTGGGAGATCGCCTCGGTGACCGGACCGGGGTGGTGCTCGGCCAGACCGCGAGCATCGCCCCACGACCGGTGATTTGGGATTTGTTTGCCGCGCACTCGAAGAAGGACAAGTCCGGGCTGACTCCGGTCGTCGCCGTCCCCGGCTCCGGCAAGACGTTCCTCGCCGGGGTGACCGTCTATCAGGCGGTGCGTGCCGGCGCCTACGGTGTGGTGCTCGACCCGTCGGGTCCACTCAAGAAGCTCGCGCAACTGCCCGAATTCCGCGGCATCGCAGAAGTTCACGCGCTCACCGGCCGCAGCTCACGGCCCGGGTCGCTCAACCCGTATCGAGTGATCGTCGACCCACGCCGCACCGATCCCGAGTACGACCCGGCCGGCCCCGACTACCTCGACGACCTCGACCCGGCCGCGGCCGCGGCCGCTCAGTACGAAGCGGACATGCGCGCGGCCGCCGCCGAACGAATCTCGGTCGCGGTGTCGGTGCTGAAGATGATGCTCACCCCGGCCCGGCTCGAGCACGAGTGGACCGAGACCGTTCTGCAGACCGCGGCGAACAAGGTCGGCGGCGAACGGCATCACAACTTGCGCGAGGTCCTCGACGCCATCGCCGTGATCGGCGGCGAGGACGAGAACGTAGATCTGCGCACCTGCGCGAGGAGCGTGCACCAGGACCTGGTGATGATGGCGGACCTCGCCGAGGCTCGCGTGCTGTTTCCCGAGGAGGGCACGCGCGGCGAGGTCGACGACGTCGACAGCAGCATCCGGCTGACAGTCCTGACGATGCCCGGACTGCAGCTTCCTCCCGAGCACACCGATCCGTCGCAGTGGACGCCGCAACAGCGGATGGCCGGGCCCTTGATGCACATGGCCGCGTGGCTGGCCAACCGACTTGTCTACGAGCTGCCCCGGCACGTGCGCAAGGTTCTGTTCCTCGACGAGAACAAGTACCTCGAGCAGACCGGCGCCGGTCGCACCCTGAACCAGCGGATCTCTCGCGACTCCCGCAAGTGGTACGTCCGGGCGCTGGTGTGCAGCCAGCTGCCCGATGACTTCCTCGGTGTCGACGGGTCCGACGACAAGTCCGCCTTGTCCTACGAGGTGATCATCGGCGACCTCGGCGGCAACGCCCACGCGATCGAGGGCGGGCTGAAATTGCTGAACCTGCCCCTCGGTGAGGGCTATGAAGACCTGCTGGCCAATCTCGGCAGCGGCGGCGAGGACACCCTCGACGAGGACACCGACACAAGCGACTTCGACCAGGCCCGCCGGTTCGTGATCAAGATGGCCGACGACATCGAACTCGTCCGGTCGGACTGGACGCACTTCACGCACCTGGCGCACGTGTTCGACGCATTGAACTCGCGGGCCACCCGAAGCGCCTTCGGGGGTGCCGCATGATCGGCCCGCTGCGTCCCCCTCTCCCCCGCGTGGCCACCGCTGCTCAGGGAGGTCGACTCCGGCGCTATGTGAGCATCTGGGCGCGGTTTGCGGTCGTGCTGGCGCTGGCACTGGCACCGGTCATCACTCCCGGCGGCCCGATCGCTGCCGCCGACGGGTTCGACTGCAAGGACGTACCTCGCCCAGAGTTCCCCAACGACGTGTTCGAGACGTACTTCGACGCCACCAGCGCCGACCGGACACCGATGCCCGAAGGCGGCGGCCAAGGCTCGACCGGCTACCAGTCCTACGGTTGGGCGGGGCTGAACTGGTCCACCTACGACCTCGGCTGCGGCAACGATCTGGTCCGCGCCCCCGACGCCGTCGGTGACACCGGACTCGGCAACATGTTCATGACCATCGGCAAGTCGCTCGCGGCGGCCGCATTCTGGCTCGACGACCAGACCAAGACAGGCCAGCATGCCGCGGCAGCCGGTGTCGGCTCGGCACTCGAGAACTTCGACCGCATCCTCGACTCCATCGTCACCGGAATGTCCGGCGTATACGGAATCTGGCTCGGACTCGGCCTCACCGCGGCGTCGACGATCATGCTGTGGAAGGCGTTCAAGGCGGACGCCGCGGGGGTCACCAAGACCGCAGGCGTCGCCGCTGCCGCGCTGACATTGGGCGCATTGATGGTCGGGGCGCCGCAGAAGGCGATCGACATCGCCGACGACACCTTCGGGGCGGTGATCACCGAAACCCAGGACGAGATCTTCTCGGTCTCGTTCGGCGACGGCGACGGTGCCGGAACTCTTGCGGGCGGCGAGACCGACCCGCGGAACGTGCTGCTCGACAAAATCTTTCTCGAGGACTGGCGCAAGGGATGGTTCGGCACGAACTACGACCCTCAGGACGCCGCCGGCTTGGGTCCGAAGCTGCGAGATGCACTGGCGTTCAGCTACGTCGAACAGCGAGCGGTCGCCGACGACCCGAACGCACAGAGCGAGCTGGCCGATCAGAAGGCTGACAAGTTCCGCGAGATCGTCGCGTCCCTGGAAAAGGACCACAAGCTCTCCTATCACCAGTTCCAGGGCAAAGAGTCCGGCCGGTCCTCGACCGGATTCATGGCAATGGTCAAACTGGGCCTGCCCTCAATCCTGTGGATCGGCGCATCGCTCCTCAAGCTCACCGCCCTGCTGGCCATCCGGTTGGCGATCCTGTTCGCACCGGTGTGGGTGCCGATCGCCATTGCCCACGGTGGGCTGCTCGCGCGGGCATTCCGGATGCTCGCCTCGGCCTTCCTGTGGGGGGTGGCCGGCGCTGTCATCGTGGCGCTGTACCTGATGATGGTGGTGCAGCTCTACGTCACCAGCAGCGGAGCGGTCGACGGCAGCTGGCGCCTGTGGTTCATGGTCTTGCTGTCCGTCGTGTGCTGGTCAGCGATGCGCCCGTTCAAGCGGATGACGCAGACCTTCACTCAGAACAACGCGAGCATGGTCAACCGCAAGGCCCGCGGCGCCCAGAAGTCGATGAAACGCAAGCTGTTCGAGGCCGGCAGTTTCGTCGCTGGCGGTCCGGCCTCGGCGATCGCCGAGAAGGCCGCGGAGCGGTTCGCCCGACGTGGTGGCCGCGACCTCGACGACAACGACACCTCGATCACCCCGGTACGACCGGAAGGCCGGGGGCTGAACAACCGGCGCCGCCAAGAGCTTGCCGAATCCCGTGCCGGAGCCCGCAAAAACCTGCTCCGCCAGCAACTCGGCCGCGGTGCCCGCTTGGGCTCGGGCAGGAACACCGAGGACCGCGACGCCCGTATCGCAGGGATCGCGGCCATGGCCAGCAGCGATATAGCCAAGAGCCGAAACAAGCTCAGTGACCGCGACACCGACCGCGCCCTGCTGGCCGGTACGTCCGCGTGGCGCCGTCTCGACAAGGACGAAGCCGAGGCCCAGAAGAAGGAACGGCGCGCACGTCGGGAACTGGTCACCGCCTCGGTCGGACAACGCTGGGACGGTGGAAACGGCTCGGCCATCGCGCCGATGCGGGTCTACACCTCCCACCGTGGCACCGCCGCGTCTGGCAGCGCGGTGTCGAACTCGGCGCCGCGCCAGCGCATGCGGAGCCAGCAGTCCCATGCGCGCCTGTGGGACGCCGCTCTCGGTAATCAGTCCACCTCCCCCCGGAACACGGACAGGTACAACTGATGACATCCTCCGGTCCCAACCCCGTCCTCGCGCCGATCCGCCGATGGGTGCTCTACTCACGCACCAACCTGGCAATCACCGTCGTGTCGGCGATCCTGGGACTGTTCCTCATCGGCATGATTTTCGGCGAGCAGAAGCTGGCCACGAACACCGCGAAGACCACCACGGCCGCCGCATCGAGCACCACACCGGCAAAGGTGGAGCCCATCAGCTACGAGCTGACCCCGGTCCGCGAGTCCGCGGTGGCCGGCAAACCGGCAAACAAGGTGGCCGCCACCGCCCCGGCCACCGCGATGGCGTACGCACACGCATACGTCGACGCCACGCCTTCGGATACCAAGTGGACCGAGGTGATCGCCCGATACACCTCCGTCCAACCGGGCGACACCCTGCTGGCCGCACGGCCGCAAACGATGGTGGCCATCACCGGTCCGACGGCCAGCGAACTGATCAACGCAGAAGGTGGCACGCGCAAGGCTGAGGTGACGATCCCGACTCAGGCCGGGCACCTTCGAGTGACGCTCGTCGTCGAGGACACCATCAGCGGCGGGCAGCGATGGGTGGTCGACACTCCCCTGCCCACCCTCGACATGTCCGAGGTGGCGATGCTCGCGCCGGACACCGCTGTGCGGCCTGACCCGAACTTCTCGGCACCAATTCCGAACCCGAGCACTCCGGAACCGGCCCCGACGACCGCGCTCCCTACGACGACTCCGCAGGCCAGCGAGGACACCGACGAGCTCCCGAGCCAGAAGCCGCTTCTCTCGCCCGCCTCGGTCCCGGTCCCCGGACCGATCCCTCTCCCTGAACTCGACACCCCACTCCCTGGGGCGTTGTGACCGTCAGCCGCGCCGCGCGGGCGCTGCTGATGACCGGGTCGATCGCAGTGGTGCTCGGAACATCGGCGTGCTCGTTCGCCGGAATCCCGGTGATCCCGAAGGACCGCTGCACGACCGCTCCGGACGACTCCTCCGGGTCCGACATTCGTGCCGGTCAGGTCGGCCCCCTCGCACCGTCCGGACCGATCCGCATGCCGGTCGAGTCCGGCACCACCGAGTTCACCTCCGGATTCGGTGAACGATGGGGCGCCCAGCACCAGGGTGTCGACCTGGCCGGCCCCGTCGGCACGAAGATCCTCGCCGCGCTCGACGGCATAGTCGTCAAGTCGGGAACTGCCAGCGGATTCGGCCACTGGATCGTCGTCGACAGCAACGTCGAGGGAAAGCCCGTCTCCACGGTCTATGGCCACATGTTCGCGGGCGGACTACATGTGTGGGAAGGCCAGCTGGTGCGCGCCGGTGATCACATCGCCGACATCGGAAACGACGGCGGGAGCACCGGTCCGCATCTGCACTTCGAGTACTGGGAAGGCGGCCGACTGCAGGGCGGCACCGCAGTCGATCCGCAAACCAAGCTCGGTGATCTGAACGCACAGACCGGCGGCGCTCCCGCAGCCCCGCACAACGGCGACAACGTGCAGCTCGCCGCCGCATCCCGATCGACAGCGGACTGCGCCGGTTTCGGCATCGCCGGTGCCGGCGAGCTGGCCTCCGGCATCGTTCCGTCTGAGTTCGAGGAACCGATCCGCAGGGCCGGCGGCGTGTGCCCGGAGATCGACTCCCCGCTGATCGCCGCGCAGCTCGAGCAGGAGAACGGATTCCGTTGGGGCGCGGGCGCACCGGTCTCATCCACTGGAGCGATGGGCCCGGCCCAGTTCATGCCCGGAACTTGGGCGACGTGGGGTAAGGACTACGACGGGGACGGCAAGGCCGATCCGAACTCGATCGGTGACGCGGTGCTCTCCCAAGCCCACTTCATGTGCGCGCTTCACCAAAACGTCTCCGGCATGATCGGCGCAGGCAAGGCCACCGGGGACCCGGTCGAGCTGACGCTCGCCGCGTACAACGCCGGCCCCGGCGCAGTGCAGCAGTACGGCGGCATCCCTCCGTACCCCGAAACCCAGCACTACGTTCCCAAGATCATGACGGCCCGGGCAAGGTTCACGAACCCGAACTCGACCGGACGGTTCATTCCCGGCCAGTCGGCCAATGGCGGACAGGTCGTCAACGCGGCCCGCGAATACCTCGGCACCCCGTACGTGTGGGGTGGCGGCGGTACCGGCGGCCCGTCCGGTGGCGGGTTCGATTGCTCAGGTTTGACCAGCTACGCCGTGTTCGCCGCCAGCGGAGGCAAGACCACGCTCCCCCGCACCTCGGAGCAGCAGTGGACGGTCGGTGTCGAGATCCCGATCAACGACGCTCAACCCGGCGATCTCGTCTTCGGCTCGTGGGGCCCGGATGGTCCCGGCCATGTCGGCATCTTTGCTGGCAACGGCCAGATGGTTCACGCCCCGACCACCGGCGATGTCGTCAGAGAGGCACCGTTGTTGCAGTCGGGGATGAAGGCCCGACGGATGACCTAACCAGGGGACGTGTCGTCTATGCGGGTCAAGCCACATTTTCACGGACAGAAAGGAACTGGAGATGACGGTTCGTAAGGTCCTGGTCGTTCTCGTCCTGACTGTGATGGCCGGTCTTTTCGTGTACCTGCACTTCACTGGCGACGACCGAGACGGCCCGGACGCGGGCGCCCAGCGGGACACCACAACCAACCACCCAACGACAACCAGCGCCACCGCCGCACTCGAGGACACGATCCCGCAGCAATCGGCCGGCGCCCACGCGGCCGAGGATGCCGCCCGTCAAGGCTTGACGGTGGCATTTACCTGGAACCCGGCAACCGACGGCTCTCCTTCCGATGCGTATGCCCGGGCCCGCCCATGGTTCACCGAGGTATTCGCCGCCCGCACGATCATCGACGGCGGCCCCGAGCGCGGGCCCGGCATTCAGTGGGACCAGTGGGCGAGCCAGGGCGCCAAAGTTGTTGCCGACGTCGACCTTGGCTGCTCGGGATGCCCACCAGATTCCGAGACCGTCGTCCATCGTGTCGCCACCATTTCTCAAACCGCGATCGTCGGCGAGCAGACCGAAGAGGTCACTCCCGACACCACCGTGTGGATCACTTTGATCCGAACCATCGAACGGTGGCTTATCGACGACATCCGCTATTGACACCGACGGTCCCCGGCGTGCTTGTGGTTGTCCTCCGGAAACACCAGACAGACGGCAGGCGTTGGGCTCTGACACCTGAGACGTGCTACCTTCCCAGGTCGGTGGCTTGACTTATGGTCTGCATCAGGGGATTTCACTCCCCATCGTTGATCGAGAAGGGCTGAGATGAGGAAATCCACATTCGTTGCTGCCGGTGCGGCAACCGTCACGGCTGTCACCCTATCCCTGGCAGCCTGCTCCAGCTCGGAGTCCGAGACTGGCAACGCCGGAACGGTGGCCCCACCTGTGGACACGTCGGTCAAAGACCAATGGGAGGACGCGATCTCCATCGGGGTCGGCAACAAGCAGGGCACCGGCCTCGTCACCCAGTCTGCAGCTGACCAGGTCACCGCGCGCTGCATCGATGAGGGCGACACCCTCAAGATCGAGTTCACGGCTCCGGACGGTTGGCACGCCCAGCTCACGCACGGCTCGCAGATCGTGAAGGTGAAGAACGACGATCTCGGCTACCCCGAACACGATTTCGAGACCCCAGAAGGGATCATCGAGGCGACTCAGCCTCAGAAGGATGAGCCCAACCGCTTTTCGATGGGCGTCACCTGGGACAAGCCCGGGCCTGGCGAGGTCGAGGTCCAGCTTGAGGACGAGACACCCCCACACTGGGTGGTCGACTCGCCGTACAAGGAATTCGCGATGTACGCCCACATCACCTGCGCAAGCTGACACGTTCCCGACATCCATCCCGTCAGGGATGTGCCATCTGCGCTGATCAACACCGGTTTTTGCGCACTTCATTTCTCCAACTACAAGTACCCGAGGAGACCTCGATGGCATTCCACACTCCGTACGGATCCTCACGTCCTGCGCCGCCGGTCACCGGACAACCACGTCCCCACATCGCCGCGCAGCGGCAGGATGGTCCGTCGACGACCGAGTTGATCCACTCCCGGATCTTCAGCGACTTCCGCCCGGATCGGTCATCTCACCGAAGCTGATTGCATTTCCGCGCGGACGCAGAAAGCTGGGGCACTTCCTCGGAAGTGCCCCAGCTTCAGGGACGTGTCGTCTATGCAGCTAGGAGGCTGAATTCAGTGCCCCATGCCGATGCCGCCGTCGACATTGATGACGGTGCCGGTGATGTAGGCGGCTCCCGGGCTCAGCAGGAATGCCGCGGTGGCAGCGACCTCTTCAGGCTTGCCGAACCTGCCCAGGGGAATGTGTGACAGTGCCGTCTCGACGACCTTGTCGCTGACCGCCGCGGCCATGTCGGTCTCGGTGAAGCCGGGAGCGATGACGTTGGCCGTGATGCCACGGGAGCCGAGTTCGCGGGCCAGCGAGCGGGTGATACCGACGACCCCGGCCTTGGCTGCGGTGTAGTTCACCTGTCCGGGCATGCCCGAAAGGCCGCTGGCCGAGCCGATGACCACGAAGCGGCCGGCACGGTGCTTGAGCATGTTGCGAGTCGCTCGCTTGGTGACCCGGAAGACGCCGGTCAGGTTGGTGTCGACCACGCGGATGAACTGTTCGCTGCTCATGCGCATGACGAGGGTGTCGTCGGTGATGCCGGCGTTGGCGACGACGCCTTCAATGGGACCGTCTGCGGTCTCGACATGGGTGAACGCGCGGTCGACCGAGTCGTCGTCGGTCACATCGCATTCGACGCCGTGGACGCCGTCCGGTACGGCGGAGCCACGGTGCGTGCCCCACACGGTGTGCCCCTCTTTGACGAGATGGCTGGCGATCGCGGCGCCGATTCCTCGGTTGGCTCCGGTGACGAGGACGCGCAAGGGTTTACCTCCAGGTAGTGATTTCATCGTTCAAAAAGATGTGGTGGGAAATATCAGACCGGTGCCGGAACGGCGTCTTCCTCGACCAGCAGGATGATGGCGACCGGGTCGCCGTGCTTCTCACGCGCCGAGTGCAGGGCGAAGGTCGACGCTATGAAGCGCTCGCCGTTGATTTCAAGCTTCTGGTCAGATGGCGTCTGGCCGTCGGTTCGGGTCAACTCGTCGAGGTTGACTTGCTCCATGACCTGCGTGATCCGATTCTCCCCGAGCGGCGCGAGACGGCCGATCGTGGTCAGCGGGATCTTGTCTCGGGCTTCGACGAGAAGCAGCGTGGCGTTGCTGAACCGGATGAGGGACGAGATATTGGCTTCCAGCTCACGGTGTTCGATCTTGAGTGTGAGGCCGTAGAGATGCCGCTGTTCACCCTCGTCGGTGACGCGTAGGCGGCAGCTCGACCACATGTGGACGTATTCTTCCCCGCCGGGACGTAGGCTCCAATAGCTCTGGATGAGATCGCCGTCGTCACCGGTCAAGGCGTCGTAGTAGCCGCCGACCATCGAAAAGGCGTCCTCAGGGTTGAGCCAAGTGAAGAGGTGTTGGACATGGCGTTCCTCGCCGGCCTGCCGGCCGTCCCCGATCATGCCGGGATCGTCGCCGCTGGTGCGTGTGGTCTTTGCCGTCATATCCAGGACCCAGGCGTTGTAGGTTGGGCGCGGATCTGGCTTGCGAGTTCCCACCCAGAGGATCAGTCCCACGGGGGTGCCGTCGGCTGCGTCGATCTGGTGCGTCTCGACATTCAGTCCGTCCACCGCCGGAATGGAGCGCCCGTCGAGCGTCGCTTCCACTACCGCGCGCACGACTGCCTCACCGGCTCTGTCGAGACCGAGTTCGCTCGCGCATCGCTTCAGCCGACGGGCGACCCGCTCTCCCGCCGCCGAGTGGATGAACACTTCCCCTGTATGCCGGGTGCCGATGATATCGACAGCCAGCCACATCCCCTGGATAGCCATTGCCTCAGCATATGGGAGGTACCCGTTGACCTTTCGCGGTGCCCGACCAACCCTAGGCGGTTCGAGAACACGTTCTCGGTTGCTCCGAATTAGCCCGATCTCCGGATCGTGCGACACGGAGCCGCCTTCCATCGTTTCGTCTTGCACATGCGTTACACCGGTTGGTATGTTTCCGCTGCGACCGATGGTGCAGGGCACTCTCGGACCGCAAGCACCGACCGGTGAGCGATTCCTGGTTGGAAGCAGATGGCCTGCGCGGCAAGCGCGTTGGGTCCGCTTTCAGCTACCCAGAATCGGGGAACCGGTAATGCCCACTCTCACTTCACTTCTCGGCGGTAACTCGTCATCCGCTGTCGCTGCGCGCCCAATTCCACTATCCGGTTCGTCGCAGAAGGACGGACCGGAGCCGTCGCCGCTTCATCTTTCAGGCGGGCGTGCCCGGTGGGCGGCTCCGCGCGCGTTCGTACGACTCACGCAGCTCGCCGCCCGGGATTCCGAGAGCAGCGGACAGCTTTGCGGCAACGTCCTCGGTGAGGCGAGCCTCGCCGCGCTCGATCGCCCCGACCATCGTTGTGCTGATGCCAGCCTTCTTGCCGAGTTCCGGCTGGGTGAGACCGAGAAGAACGCGCCAGTCACCGGGGTACCTACCCTCGGACGGAACGATGACGAGGTCCGACATCTGGAGGCCGAGCGCACGCACCACCTTCGCCAGGTGGTCGATCTGCGGCGATCGGGCCCCCGTCTCCCAACGGCCGATCGCGGTCTCGGTGACATCGGAAACGCGCGCGAGATCTCCGCGCGACATGCCGGCTTTCTCCCGCGCCGCCGTGAGGCGCTTCGGGACAAAGCCGCGGATTACTTTTCGAGACACGAGCCGGGCTCTTCGTGCGACAGGGTGGCCTTCATTGCTAGACACCATGCGCCTCCAGATATAAGCTCGACACACCGTCCTTCAATAACGGTATGTTTTGTCGGTACATTACATCGCTCACATCGGGGAGGATGAGTCGCCAGAACAATGAGAAATCCCCTGGTCGTTAGCACCGACCAGGGGACCCCGTAGCCAAACCGACTGTTAGCCGCAGCCGGAAAAGCCGAGAAGTCGAGGGTTAGCCGCCCTCGCTTCGAATGCAGAAATGGACCCTCTGCCATGAATACGTTAGTTGGCGCGTCAACTACGCGCCCAGTGCCTCCTGAGATTGAAACCGATCCGCGACTCGTACTCGCTGCACACAAGCGCGTGAACGGGAAATGCTCCGGGTGCGGATATATCGGCCCCCAGAGCCAGCCGCTGTGCGACCTAGCCGCCAAAGCGCTACGCGTACTCGCCGACCGAGGTATGCGACCGCCACACGTGCGTGCCCTCACTGACCACTCCGACCAGGAACTACTACGGCTCGCCGACCAGCACAGCGGTGACCATCGGTGCCGGCGGTGCGGCTTCGCCTACTCGAAGACCGTGCGTTCCTGCCCGGCGTATCGCCGCATCCGCGACGCCCTCGAAGCCCGCGGCCTGATGCAACTCACTCCCGCCGTCTCCCCCGACCGCGGCCTGTGCGCCAGCAAAGGAACCGGCTGGGCAGTCGATGGCATCGACATCGCTTCCTGGCGTAAGGCTATGGACACGTGCGCACAGTGCCCACTGCTGGCTCGTTGCCAGGAACAGCTGAACGCTCTCCTCGATCGCGGGGAGCGACCACGCGAACAGATCGTCGCTTCTTTGCTGTTCACCACCACTGGACAAGTCATCGACCGGGCAAGCCTCGACCGGTACGCCATCAGCCGTGGCCGCAGCACCCGCACACGGCCGGCAACCGTGGTGCCGGCCGTCAAACTCCTTGAGGTGGCGGCATGACCTCACTCGTCGACCAGGTCTACTTCATGGCCAACGGCCAAGTCGAGACCCCAGCCACCGAGGGGCCCTCCGCTGTTCGGTGGGGATGGTTCGCCGACCTCTACGCTCATCCGCACTGGGGCCTCGTCACGGTCCCCGGATTCTCGCAGGCTGAGGCACAGACTGTCGCCTCCCTCTGCCGCGCCACACCGATCGCCTCGGTGGACTCGATCTCAGCACGCTGGGATGTATTCGAGCAGCTCGCGGCGATCAAGCTCGATCGCGCGCCGTCTGATTTCGCGTGGGCAGCGGTAGCCAACTCCGCGATCGATGCCCGCGATTACTTGGCCGGCGGCAACTTCAGTGGCGCAGAAACGGTCACCAGCGCCTTCTGGGCTCATTTCTCGACTCAACCCGCAGCAGTCGCCGAGAGTCAGATCTCCGCGGCAATCGAAGCGTGGAACACCCGTTTTCACAGCTCAGCAAGAGGGGCAGCCGCATGACCAACCTCACCGCCACCGACCGCCACGGACACGAATGGGAACTCATCCCGATGCGAGAAACGATCTGCGCTCGCAAGATCGTCGAAAAGGCTGCTACGCCGACCGTGCTCAACGCAGATCAACTCCTCACCAACCACGGCCCCCTGCTGCTCTCCACCGATCGGCCGATGTTCAGCGTGGGTACGTGGGATTCGCTCGTCGACGTCGTCGACCTGGTCGCCACAGATCCAGAGACAGCCACCATCGAGCAGATCCGGAAGGTCGCCTCTGTGGCCCAACTCATGCTCGCAACGACGCCGCATCAGCAGCACATAGAGGCGGTGCCGATGCCGCGTCCGCTCCCCCATTCAGCACGCGCGAGCCTCCGCAGTCTGGAGGGGGGCCCGTGGTGAGATGGTTACCGACCTGTGTCCAAAGAGAAAGAAGTGCTGCATGTGACTGAGTAACCAACGAACGTCCTCGATCAATAGAACTCAAAAGAGCAGACCCTCAGAAACAAGAAAACCCCCTGGTGGGGGTGGTTTCGGATCAGGAACCGCTACCGCGGTATTCGTCGAGGAGGACTTGGTCGGTCCTCCTACCAGAGGGTGATGGCCTGGCCGGGCCGTCACATTTTCTCTGAGGGTGAGAGTCAGAAGTTAGCGCTTCTGAAACTCGTACTGCACATCCCCGAAGGGACATTCACACACCGTGAATACGTCTCAGGATAACGCATTGCCTGAAACAGCATCAAGAACCCAATATTCCACGCTCGGCGTGTCGTCGGACACTTCCGCGTACACACCCGATACCGCCCCCGATTCGGAGTTGGCGGCCCTCGTCGTCGACGCGAAACGGTGGGTCGGGGAACTTGAACAGCTCAACCACACCAGCGGTCAACGTGGCAGCTCATGGATGCTGCCCATCCCCGATGGCGCCTACCTGGGTATCCCGGTCTGGTCCAGTCCGGGCGAGTGGCTGCGGCAGCTTCGATATGTGGTGACCCATACCGAGACCGGCAGGACCGCGGTCAAACGGCACCGCATCGGCGTTGAAAGTCTGGTCGCGGTCGGGACCGCCCACGCCCGATTCGCTGACACCGAGACGGGTCGGGATATGACCGCTGCGGTGGAGAAAATCGAACGTGTGGCAGGGGTGTCCGAGTCGGTGGTCCACCGCGCCCGCCGAGTCCTGCGTGATCTGGGAATGGGCCACGAGATCGTTCGCGGTCGCCACCTCCGGGGACACGAGTTCATGGCAGCTGAGCTGCATCACGGTGGCCACCAGCATCGGGCCGCGAGTGTGTGGGCCTTGTCGAGCCCGAGATGGGTCGTCGAGGCCACTCCCCAAGCAGAGATTCCCGGGCGCACCCCCTCGCGGTCTGCGCACCGCGCGCAGACGTATCGGCAACGCCGTCAACGGCAGCAGGCAGCAGCAGCCAAAGCCCAGGCGAGCAATCCACAGGTCACCGGGCGTGACACCCTATCTTCTGGCTCTTCTGTTCTTGAGAAGTTCTCTCGTAAGAGAGAACTCACCAAGCGCGCGCGAACGCACGCAGGAGCAATTACCGCCAATACCAACCAGCCTCTGCACACCCAACGCGCGGCCGCAGAACTCGCCCATCTCGCCCCTGCACTAACTCCGGATAAGCATATCGGCCAGCTCGTAGATGTACTCGTAAGCACCGGCATCGACACCACCCGCTGGACCGGCCGCGACATCGCCGACGCCCTCACACGCGACACTCAAGACCGTGGTTGGACCTGGCCCGACGCGAAGAGCTGGAACACCGGCGGCTACACGGTCCAAAACCCAGTCCGGTACGCCCACATGCGACTCTCGCGCATCGATTTCACCGGCCCCTCACCGAGCCAGCAACGAGCCAGAATCGACGTCCAGAGACGCGTTGAGCAGGCAGCACGCGCTAATGAGGCCGCGACGGCCCGATCCCGGGCAGCAAGTTCCGAACACCGCGCGGCGATGCGCGCGAATTGGCGCACACTCGCCGCCACGCACGCCTCACACCAAGGGGTCCACGAATGATCACCGCCTACACCAAGCCGCCGTTTGTTCGGTGCACTGACACCAACCGGGCTGTGATGAAGGCCGGACTCGAACGCAGCCTGGCCGACATAGCCTCGACCGTGACTTCTGGAAGCAGCACGAAACGAAGGGCGTTACTCCATGGGTTCCCGCAGCCACGAAGGATTTGGGCATAGGATGCCGCAAACCGCCGCGTTCACCCCCGCCCCTACCCCGAGGACGGAATCTCACGTGTCGACGAGCCAGACGAAGGCGAAAGCCAGACCGCGCCGCTCCCCCACTCGCCAGCAACGAACAGCGCAGGTCAGCAAAAACTCCGACTCTGTCCGCGAACGGCTACGTACCGGGACTACCTCTGTCGTCGTCGACACTGCTGGAAGTGAGATAGACCTCGACGACCGCACGTTCGCCAAAGCCAGGACGGACGAGTGGACCATCCGCATCATCGGTACGTCTCTGGTGCGCATTCACCTCGATACCCCGCTCCCGGAGACCGCGCAGATCGTGGCCACCGACGCTGCCCGACTACAAATCACAGGGCATGTGCGCCTCTACGCCTACACCAACACCATCGTCGACGCGTTCGATCATTGTGGCGTGATCGCACGCAACCACGCCACCATCAACGCCTGCGACAACGCCCAGGTCAATGCGACGGACAGCACCTTCGTCAACGCCTATGACAACGCCGTTGTCTACGCCGAAGGTGATGCGGTGGTCCACGCCGGCGGCAACACGCACCTCGTTCTCAGCGAAAACGCCAGAGCAACCACCCAACGCGGTGTCACCGTCCATGGGCCCTCCCGCAAGAATGTCTCCGTCCGACGCTGAGATCCGTTGCCGACCAAGTTTCACTGGAGGTGGCAGAAATTGAATTGACACCACGCGCTGGACGGAAATCGCACGAGCGCTTGATCGAGACACGCTGTACGCGGCTGGAGCTGGCCGAACGCTGTCCGCAGCATTTCACCGTTGGGGATTGGCCGGGGGAAGAGCCCTCCCGGGAACTCCACGCCGCCGGGAGCTGGATGCCCGTGCGGGCGAACTCGAACACCGCAACACCCAAGTCGCTTCCTCAAATCACCGAGCCGGCGGGTTCCGTTGGTGTTGCTCGATTTCCGCGGACGATGCATCGCTGGTCGTTTAGTGGGGACGTGCCGTTTTCCCATGTCAATGTGAGCGATTGACATCTCAGGGGGCGCAGGGTTCCGAATCCTCTACCTCCACTGGCGGGCCAGCGACGACTGCAGCAGTGTGCTGGTTCACCTCAAGCGGCCCGGAATTGGGCCGGAGGTCAACGCCAAGATCCTGCTTGGGCTCCGCAGGCGGCAGTGAGGTCCTCTCTGCGGCCGTTGCTTCTCGTGGGGTCTGGCTCCGAGTCTCTTCATTGCTCACGGTCCCATCTCCGGGGGCCATCCCCCGCCATCCTCGTTTGACGGGTAAGTCACGCTCGAAAGCCACCACCCGTGGGCGCGGTCTTGGTTTCTGGTGATGTGCGAAGTCGCGAGAGGATTCTTCCACCCTATTGCTTCATATGCCGTGAGCTTCCGCATTGGTTTCTGACTGATGTTCTGGAACGTCAGCGGATCTCCGATGAGCCCAGCAGAGCCCACCGGAGCACAGCCCAGTAGGGCGCATTAGAGCGCAGCTCAGCAGAGCACAGCTCAGCAGAGCACAGCCCAGTAGGGCACAGCCCAGTAGGGCGCATTAGAGCGCAGCTCAGCAGAGCACAGCCCAGTAGGGCACAGCCCAGTAGGGCGCATTAGAGCGCAGCTCAGCAGAGCACAGCCCAGTAGGGCGCATTAGAGCGCAGCTCAGCAGAGTGCAGCCCAGACCAGCTGTTGTTAGTGGTGATTCCGATAGCAGAGATGTTCTGAAGTTTCCTTAGATAACTGCATGTCATTGCAGGCTATGTGTCCTTGGGCTACATACGATCTAGCTAGCTAAGGGAAGTAGATCAGATGTATGCGTAGGAATTGTAAGGTAATATAAGCTTATATAAGTGCCCATATGGGAATAGGAAAGGGAGGAATATGACGATCACGGCGATCGCGAACCTCAAGGGCGGCGTCGGAAAGACGGTGGTCGCCAATGGGCTCTCGCATGCCGCTGCCGCAATCCGCAGGCCGGTCCTGCTGGTCGACGCGGATATGCAAGGCAACTCCACTAAGCACCTCACCGGGTACACGACATCTGAGCCAGCGCCGAATTCGCTCGCAGATGTACTCGACCGATCGACGGATTTGCCGATTCATGACGCGATCTTCGCCGCACGGCGTGAAGAAATACACGTAGTGCCGTCGGGCTTCGCTGAACTTCAGGCGGTTTCGGACCAGCTGGGAACCAAGCCCGGGGGAGAGATGTCCTTCGCTCGCGCGCTCAAGCCGGTCGCTGGCGACTACGAGCACGTCCTGATCGACTGCCGCCCTGCGATTGACCTAGTGTCCCGAAGCGCCCTGTACGCCGCCGACAATCTTCTGATCGTCGTTAACCCGGAGCCGGACGCAGTGGACGGCCTCAATTCGATCCAGAACGCACTGGAAGACCTGGCTGAGTACATGGACAAGGTCCTTCCCATCGCGGGGATTGTCATCAACAAGCTTGACGGCCGTCGCAACGACCACGCGGACGTTGTCTCCTACCTCAAGGAGTACGCGGCTGCAGACGGTATCGCTTTGCTTGGCGACCCGATCATTCAGAAAGCAGACATCTCCAAGCTGACCAACGTCGGTATGGGGTTCGATGAACACCCCTCCAATCCGGTCTGGTCCCGCAACCTTCACAACAACTTCATCGAGATCCTGGAGAAGGTGGCACTCTGATGAGCAAAATTCCCCAGCCCGCCCGACCCGTGCCTCGCAGTGCGCGCAACACGTTCGCTCAGGCAGCGGCAACGACAACCGCAATGCCAGAGGCCGTTGCATCGGAGTCGCCCGCAACGTCGTCTGACGCGCCCGCAACGTCGTCTGACGCGCCCGCAACAGTTACTCGCTCTGCAGCATCGTCTGCAACGCCGCGGCAACGCAAGGCTGCACCGGAGTCGACGAAACCGGCCGCAGAGAAGAAGCGCAAGGCTCAGACCACCGACATCCTGCTGTCTCTGGATGAAGAACTGAAGGACCGCATGGTCGCAGCGCTCGAACACACCCGCCCCCGGACCGGGATCAAGAGCCAGCAGATGTTCATCCGCACCGCGATCGACCAGCTGTGCACCAAACTCGAAACCCAGTACAACAACGGCGAACCTTTCCCCGCGCCTGCCAACGAAATCGCCATATAGCCCATATGGGCAAGCAGTCGCCATATGGGTTATATGCGCAACGTTGCGCCGAAGCCGGATATGAAACCTGCCAGCACAAACAGCATTGCAAAGGTATGGCCGTGCAACGGCCGCAACGAAAAGAGACCCCGCCGGGGCCTAGCCGGCGGGGCCTCATTGACCGGGACCCCGTGGAAGGAAAACCCGATCATGACCGACCTTAATCTCCGAGCATTACGAGTCCAGCGCCGCAGCATCTTCGCAGTCGGCATTGCGGTGGCAATCGCCGTAGTTGCGTTCATGCTGTCTTTCGCGGTGTTGCGTGAATTCGCATTGCAAGACGGGATTCCGCACTCACTCGCGTGGATCTTCCCACCGATCGTCGACAGCGCAATGCTGAGCGCAACGATTGCCGTCGTTGCGCTCCGGACGATCAACCGCAACGGCATTGCAACCGCAACGCGTCCGGTGGGAAGTGCACAGCTCTCGCCAGGCACGATTCGCTGACGACCGACAAACAGAGAGACCCCGCCGGGGCCTAGCCGGCGGAGCCTCATCGACCGGGACCCCGTGGAAGGAAAACCCGATCATGGCCAACTTTAAGCTCCGACTTAAGCCTCGACGAGGACAAATCCAGCTCGCCAGCCTGATTGTTTCGTTGGTCCTTGGAATCCTCATTTCGATCGGAATCACCGTAGGTGCCTTTGTGCTGTCCTTCGCGGTCCTGCGTGACCTCGCACAGCAAGCCGGGATTCCGCACTCACTCACGTGGATCTTCCCGCTGATCGTCGACGGCGCAATCATGGGCGCAACGATCGCGGTCGTTACGCTGAGCAAGATCGACGGCGTGCCGGGTAAGCGATTCTTCAAGGCGCTCGCTGTCATCGTCGTTTTCATCAGCGTCGTCGGGAACGCGTACCACGCAGATCAATGGGCAACCCGAGCCGGACAGAAGGTGGCAGCCGGCGCCGATCTGGGGTACACACCGCTCTCCCCGATAGGAGCTGCGCTCATTGCGGTCATTGCGCCGCTCCTGGTCCTCGCCTTTACCCACGGCTGCGGGATCCTCATCAGGGCGATCGGGATCGCCCAAGCCTCCACCGCGCGCGTCCAAGAATCTCGCGACCAGGAACAGCGGGAAAGCGCTGTGGAATCCGAACACCGCGACGAGCGGATCCGGCAGACCTCGCAGCACTACCAGCGCAATGCGACAGACGTTGCGCCGGTGCCCGGTGACATCCCGGTTGGTGTTGTCCCGATCGATGTTCCCGTCGCCGCTGCGGCCTCGACCCCCGTAGGCGAGACCGCAGATTCGGCCCAGGTTGAGGACCTGAGCCCCGTTGCTCTCCCCACGGAGTCGGCCGTTGCCGACGTTGCGGACGCGGACAGCGTTGCGGACATTGCAGACCTGGGGCAGCAGGGGGTAGTCCGCAATGCGCCGAGCGAGGACTCCCAAGAGCTCTACGTGTTGCCGGACGAGGAGCAGACCATCGAGAACCTCCTCGCCTTCATCGACTCCTGCGATGACTTCGAACCCGTCGTCAAGGAAACCGCCCGTCTCCGGATCACCGAGAACCTCAGCTACGCCGAAATTGCGACGATAACGCGGGCCAAGGCGTCCTCCACCGCAATGCGCCGTTTCGACAAGGTCGCGCACCGCGCAGTGGATGCTGGATTCCGGACACCGCCGCTGCCCGAGGTCGACGATGCAACGGACATTCGCAATGCGGCAACACCTGATCAGCAGTACGCGCTGGTGGGGGCGCGCTGATGCCCCACCGGGGGGAGGGCGGCGACGATCAGTTCGTGCTCTTCGACCTCACCGCCGACGAGGCGGCCGAGGGCGATACCCCGGTGGACGCCGGTGCGGCAACGAGGGCCATCGAATCCGACGTTACGGTGCAATACTCGCCCGTTGCGGACGCAACAGAAGTCGACGTTGCGCACCAGGACGTCTGCGCTCAAGCAACGTCGGACGAGGATGCAACGGAGGTCGGTGTTGCAGACGAAGCGCCCGCAGCGTCGCCGCCGCTATGGGAGGCGTTGCCGGTCGGTGACGAGGCCGACGGTCATGCGGTGATCGTCACCGCGGCGGGGACGTATACGCCGTCCGGGCGGGAGTTGACCGGTGGGGCCGCCGCGTGGCGATGCGGATCGCCCGCGAGGCAGGTCGTTGGCCGGTCCGCACCGTCACCGACTCCTGGGTGTACCTCCTCGCCGGTGGCGAGGATCTCGCCGACCCGAGCGCGGCACTGGGGAAGATGGCGGTGGAGAAGGACACCGTCCTCACCGACACACTCCTGTCCGCCGTGGCGTCGGCGCAGGACGTGCACGAGGTGAACCTGGCAATCAATGCGGTCTTCGCCGACGAGAACGACGGGGAGGGGGTGCTCTGATGGCCCTGCACCTTCCCACACCCCGCACCACCAAGCCGCCGCAGCAGGCGGTCGGCCTCGACGGCCTCAAAGTGAACGTCGCCGACGCCGCGACCAGCGGTGTCGAAAAATCGAAGCAGGTCAAGAGCGGCGGACTGGCCGCACTGACCAGCAAAGTCTCGATCAAACAGCTGCGCACCGAGCTCGGCAACGACGGTCTGCGGCAGGCCGCGATCGACGCCGGCCGCACCCCACCGTCCGACCGGACGTTGCGGCGGTGGGCGCAGCAGGGCCGCATCCCGCACCCGGACATCCTCGAACGCGCGCAACGCCGTGCGGCGATCGAACGCCTCGGCGGCATTGATGCCGTCGCACAGAAGATCGGGCGTTCCCGCTCCGCCGTCTCCCGATACCGCTCCGGGGACACCAACGAGCTGCGGGCCGACGCCAGCAAGAAACTCAAAACCGTAAAGGCGCAGGACATCATGAAACGCGCCGGGGTGCTGCGGCCGGACGGCACCCCGAAAAGAGCAGTCATCCGGGTCAAGGGCGGTGTCATGGTCCGCAACGGCGCCGACGTGGGATACGACTACCGGGTCCGCACCCTGGATTTCGCGAACTCCGACACCCCGTTCAGTAGCGAGGAGTCCCGCGAACTGGCCGCCGCCCTCGCGAACGACGATCACGCCCGAGTCGTTGCGCTGCTCGAGCGGCACGCCACCCTCGACTACCCGGAGAACAAGGGCTTCGACAGATACAGCGACCAGTTCGGGTTCCACTTCGACCACATCGATTCGGTCCACATCGACTGGATCTGACCCGGAGGGGACATGTCGTTTCCGCAGGTCATGACGCGAGGAAGAGACACGGCGTGCGCGGGGGCGGGAGGCAGGGCGGGGTGCGGATGAGGGTTATCCACATACCCCGTTGAATCTGGCTGCCGAATTCGGTCACCGTATGCACCTCACCCCATCGGTGTGTGTTCTTCGGACGCTGCGCGTGGCATCCCGGGGCCGCATCGAGGGGTGAGCGTCCAAGCTCGCCGGCGACAGATGAGGTGCCCATGCCCGCAAGATGTTCGAGAGCCCGCAGCGTGGTGGCTCTCGTTGCGTGCGCGACCGTCGCCGGCGGTGCCGTCGCATTGACCGCCCCCGCTATCGCGCACGCCGACCCCACCGGCTGTGCGGCGACGTTCAATTTGCTGATCCCCGGTACCTGGGAGACCTCGGAGAACGCCGACCCCCACCAACCTGTCGGGATCCTCACACCGGTCGCTGACGCCATCACCACTGCCCACGGCGGGCGGGCAGAGGTCTACACCCTGCCGTACATGGCCCGTGCGTTCGACAACGGACATACCTACGCCGACAGCAAGGTCGACGCCCTCACCAAGGCCGAGGCCGTACTCACCGAGGTGTCGAGCAAGTGCAGGAACACGAAGTTCACGATTACCGGCTACTCCCAGGGCGCCGATGCAGCGGGCGATCTCGCCTCGGGGATCGGCAACGACAAGGGGCCGGTGCCCGCTGATCGTGTGCTGGCCGTCGGCCTGCTCGCCGACCCCGGCGCCGGCACCAAGGGTGCGGCGATCGTTGGGCCTCGAACCTCCGGCGCAGGTATCGCGGATCCGCGACCCCAGGGAATGGGCACACTCTCCGGCAGAGTTGCCTCGATCTGCGATCCCGGCGACCTGTACTGCTCGATCCGCAAGGGCGACAACCCGCTACTCGGCTCGCTCGGATCGATTCTGAGCAAAACCACCGGCACGGGCGACACCAGCAACGTCGGCGGAAGTGCCGAACTGGCGACCGCGCTGACCTCGGATTTCTCCGGAGCTGACCTGCCCGCGCTGGGCCGGGGTGTTGCCGCGCTCGGACAGCAGCTCGCCGAGCCGAACATCAACGTCGGCGCTGTTGCCGCAACGGCGTCGTCCATCGCACAGACACTCGCCCCGATGGCGGATCTGATCGACTCCGGGACCGCGCACGCCGCCGCCGGACAGCTCGCCGGAGCCCCGGTGGGTAGCCCCGAACACAGTGCCTCCGAGGTGCTGTCCCACGCCGGGGAATCCGATCTGTCGGCCGCGCTGACCGCCGTGACGACGCTTGCCGACACCGCGGGCAGGCTGGCCGATTCGGGCTCATCTGTGGCCGGGACGTCGGGGGACGCGGCGCAGCTCTCGGCCGCGGCCACCACCCTCGACGGTCAGCTCGCCCCGCTGACATCCACCCCGGCCGATGCGCTGTCGACGGCCTCGAATGTGCTGTCGGTGCTGAAACCGGCCACGGTGGTGGGCCAGGTCCTCAACGTCGCCACCGGGGTGACAGCTCTCGACGTGCCTGGCATTCTCCGCAACCTCACGATGCTGCCGCAGAAGGTCGCCGCGCTCGACGCCCGCGGAGCACACCAGGTGGCCGGCGAGCTGAACAACCAGTTCGCACCGTTGGTGAAGATGGCCGCGGCCGTCGATCTTCGCTGGGTGTCGCAGGTGCTCTCGGTCATCCCGGACCCCACCGGGTACACGCAGATTGCTGCGCTCGTGGCGTCGATCCTCGCAAATGTCGACGTCATCCGGCTCGCCACCCTGATCGGACAGATCCAGGAAATTGCCTGGACCGCGGTGGAGAAACTGCTGCCACCACCCGGGCAGCTACCCGACCCGCTCGGAGCGGGTGCGGCGATGACCGGACTGCTGCCCGTTGGCCTCGACCTGGCCTCGGTCGCGGTGGCCATGCTCTCGGGCAAGGCATCCAAGACCCCTCCGGAGCTGCTCGGCACAACCTCGAAGGCGGCCACCACCATCGCCGCCCAGGCGCAGAATTTCGATCTGCCGGCGCTGACCGGCTCGTTGACGACCATGGCCCAGTCCCGCGGTGCCGAGGATCTGGCCGCTCTGGTCGGAGAAGGGCTCGAGGCCGCGAGCTTTTTCACCTCCGGCGCCCACACCAACTACAGCGCTCTGGTCGTCGATAACGCAGGCCGCGACGCGATCACCTGGCTGTCGGATTGGCTGACGCTGCAGATCGGACGGTCGGTATGACCTCCCGCGCCCACAATCCGGCCGCTCGCTGGACCTTCTGCAGCCTGTGTCATCACCGCGGTTATCACAGCCGCGCGGACGCCAGGGCCGTGCGCAGAAGACATCCCGGGGAGAAGGGCCTCGCCGTGTTCGTTTGCCCGCACACCGGGGGACTGTTCCATGTCGGTCACCGCCCAGATGCGCTGACCAGTGGTCAGATCGATCGGCAACTGCTGCGACACCAAGCAGTCCGAACAGCGGAAGGTCGACGAGAATGAGATTTGGCAGCAACAAGTTTCGATCGTCGATCGCCCTGGCGTACGTCGCGGTCGGGTTCCTCGGGGGCGCCGGCCACCAAGCCGGAATCGACCGCCCGCGCGGTCTACCACGGACTGTGGTCACCGCGGCACAACAGTCGCCGGCAGAACAGGCCCCGGCGGCAGGCGCCGCTCGAGCGGGGGCCGAGGTACCCGGCGTTGACGAGTTGATCGCCGGGATGACCGTTGTCGGCCCATCTCCACGGTCGCCGGATACGACCGAGACTGCGGCAAGGGAAACGGCTGCGCAGGACTGGGGAGAACGACGCGCGGTATTCGCTGACGACACCACCTCGAACGTGATCGCATCCGAGGAAAAGTGAACCAGTCGACATCGAAGCGGGGGCCGCAAGTGCCCCTGATGATCAGCCGGAATATCAACAACGATACGAAGGAACCGCAGATGAGCCTCCACGCCGATGTAGTCCACCGTGCGCTCTCCCTCGACGAACAGTGCGTACATGCGTTGAGAAACCGCGGTCTGCGGCTGACGCGCGCCGAGAGGCAGGTTCTTTATCGTGTGGTGCGGCAGAAGGGGAGTGAGGAGTTCTTCCTCGGTGGTGTGCTGGGGATCCACTTGGTTCTCTTTCTGCTGTTCGCGTGGGTTCTCCGCGCCTTGGGAGATCAACTCGGGGTGCCGATCCTCCATGAACTTGCGGGGCTCGCCCTGTTCGGTGCGGCGTTCCCCTTCGTCGCGCAGTTCTTTCGGTGGGTGCTTCATTCCTTCGGGCCGATCCGCGCCTGGCGTACCCGCCGCTTCGAGACTGCCCGGGGCCGAGCCGAATGCGTGCTCTCTGAGATCTCAGAACGAACAGCACCGGTCACCGCCTGACAGCGTCACTCCACGAACTTCGTGGACTCAACCGAACAGGCAGCCCTGGAGAACGACGCACACACGGGCGATGCTCACCGGTCACTAGCGTGACTGAAAAGAAATCCGCGGCAACAGGTGATAGTCGGCGTCCTACCTGTTTGAACGACACTTCCTGCGAACGATTTCCGCTTGTAACATACAAGCTCGACGTTGTAAGGTAGTGGAGATCGGAAGCTCGGATGATCTTCAAGGCATGACAGGGTCGAGCGGAACGGACCGGGGGAGAATGGAATGTCCCACGACGGCGTCCTCATCACCCCTGTCCACCGAGCGGCGCAGCGTCGTAATCGACTAGCCCGCTTCGGTATCCGAGACCGACTCGGATGTGGGGACATGCCGCCGGGCCAGTACGATGCCCACATGTGCCGCTCGAAAGCCCACGGAAGTGGTCGACGTTGCCCGGGGTGCGGAAGCTACAAGGCCGCTGCGAAAGCCAACGCGAACAGGCGATTGGGCCGTGAAGCTAGGAAGAAGGTCGTCGACCACCTGAAATAGCAGGGCATGACCCTGACGGCGGCCGCAGTGCAGGCGGCGCCCCCGAGCGTCCTGCCGGAGCTGATGTCGGCGTTGGGAATCGACCCGGCAGTGCTGGGGGAGACCCCGATGCCGAGCGTCCACGCCAACCCGCCGTCAGCGAAACTGCTGATCGCGCACGCCGAAGCCGAGCGTGCGAAACTCGCCAGCCCGACGCTCACCCCGGCACAGGTCGCGCTGGAGGAGGCCGAGCAGCACCTGGCCGCAGCCGACGCGGAGACCGACGACGCCCGAAAGGCCGTCAACCGGATGCGGGCCCGGCTGCGGAAGGCGAAGAAGGCCGCCGCGGAAGGGACCGGAGCAGAGTCCGAGGTCGCCGCGAAACAGCAGGACGTCGACGACGCCAAACAGGCATATCTCGATGCCCAGCGCCGTCAGGGCGAAGCCCGCGACGACCTCGCCGCCGCCAAGTTCGGCCTGCACGAGGACATGTCCACCGCTGCCGAACGCGACGCCTACTTCGCCTCCCTCTCCGACGACGAGGTCGACACGATCACCCGAGCGCTGAACCGCCGCGCCGCGCCGGCCGCGGAGCAGGCTCTCACCGAGGGCGGACAGCCCGGCCTCTCCTCGATTCCTCGGGATACCGGCGTCTACAACGCCGGCACCATTCCGATGGAAACCGGATCCGGTGTCACCGAGGTCGAGGGACGCCTCCTCGACGGCGGGACCGCCATCTACCGGCGCGGCTACTCGGACTTCATCATCCTGCAGCGCAGCGGCGACGCGTACCACCCGGTGGGGCAGGCGAGTAGTAAGAACGACGCGCTGGCCAAGGCCAATCGAATTCCGGTCCTGACCGCGCCCGATCCGCTGCCGACCGGTGCGACCGAGATGCAGAAACAAGCCCACGCGATGAAGGGCGAAGTCGGGCTGCACGTGGCCCGGAAGGCGGTCGCCGGAGCCCTATCCACGCCGGCCGCGCAACAGGCGTTGATCGACGAAGAGATGGCCGAGGCGAGGGACACCCTGACCCACGCACTCGGCGGCGGACCGGCCCGCGCCGACATCCACGACGGCATCAAACGGCACAAGAGCCGGCTGCGGGAGCAGGCGGCGGACGCGGCAGGGCAGCAGGCGCGGGCGACAGCCCTCGCGGCCGGTGCGAGCACGGCCGAGGCCGACGCCGCGTACCTGAAGGCGCACCGACGTGCCCTGGGAACACCGACGGTCGGGGGCGGGGTGATCCCGCACTTCGACCACGACATCCCACCGCACAGCCTCGGCGCCGACACCCACGCCAGCCTCTGGCGCAGCGGAATCCGCGCCTACGGCAAGGAAACCGCCGGCGACTACAGCGTCATCGGACAGAAGGCCGGCGACCTGAAGGCCTGGGGGTTCCAGGTGGGCCCCGGCGGGCAGGTGCAGACGTCGAGCATCGGGTCGTTGACCACCTCGAATGCGCAGTTCGTGCAGAAGATGCTCAGCTATCAGGAGCGGACCGCGCTGACCACCTACACCGGCGGCGGCTACCACGCGATCAATGCGGCGATCACCGGCCGCGACCCGAGTCCGTCCGGGCACGTCAAGACCGTGGTGTCGCAGCTGGACTCGGCGTTCGGCAAGTTCCGGGAACACAACCCGAACACGGCGCCGATGACCCTGGTGCGCGGCACCCGAGTGCCGAGCGGATTCAAGGGCAGCACCGAGGAGTACATCGACGCTGCCTTCACGGTCGGGTCCCGCATGCAGATCGGCAAGGTGACCAGCTTCTCCACCAACCACGGCACCGCGAACGCCTTCGCCGGCCACCCGCCGTACATGATGGTCGTCCGCACCCGAGACGGACTGCCACTCAAGTCCATCTCGAACTTCTCCTCCGAGGACGAGGTCGTCCTCCCGATGGGCACCGATCTGCGGTGCGTGAAGGTCGACCACCAGGGCATCGGTGGCCGGCCGACGGTCTACATGGTCGCCGAAGACCTCGTCGCCGAATCCGATTCCGGCACCGGCGGCGGCGCGACCAAGGCCGCGTAAAACATTATCTACCAGCTAAAATGACACGTCCCCTCCCGGGAGGGGCGACAACGGAAGGACTACCGCGATGGCCGCACTCAGCGACGAGCAGCTCGACGAGATCCGCCGGCAACTCGATCAGGGGATGACCCCGGACGCGATCGCCGACTACCTCGGACGTGTCGCCGACCTGGACCTGATGGACATCGAGACCGTCCGCACCGCCGCCTACGCCCTCTCGCGAGGAGAGACCCCATGACCGCACCGACGACCGGCAACCACACCGCGCCGGCCGACACCCAGATCCGGTACGCCAACGCGATGACCGGACTGGCCGCCGGCGACGCCTGGGGATACCAGGTCGAATTCACCAGCTACGCACAGATGCCCGCGTATCCGGTCACCCCACCCACCGGACCGTGGGTCATCTCGGACGACACCCAGATGACCCTGGCCGTGCACCACGCCCTGGCCGAAGTTACCGACTTCGACGACATCGAGACGGTCACCGACGCTATCGTCCGGCAGTTCCTGCTCTGGCAGGTCGACCCCGACAACACCCGCGCACCGGGCCGCACCTGCATGCGCTCGCTGCACAACCTCCGCGCCGGGGCCCGCTGGTACGACACCGACGGCGCCGTCGAATCCGCCGGCTGCGGGGCAGTGATGCGCCTGGTGCCCACCGCCTTCGCTCCGCAGCCGTATTGGTTGGGGTTGACCGCCCTGCAGGCGGTGATCACCCACAAACATCCCCGCGCCGTGGTGCCGGCGTTGCTGCTCGCCGACGCCACCCGCCACGCACCGCAGCGCCGCGGCCGATTCCTCGAGCACGCCCTCACCGCCGCCGCGCAGATCTACCACGGCACCAGCACCTGGACCGAGGACCGGTATCTGCGGGAGGTCCTCGCCCCGATCACCGGGGACGTGTCGTCGTACCTGGTAGACGGGCTGAATGACGGGACCGCGGACATCCTCACCGCCGCCGCGGGCCGCCTCGAACAGCTCCGCCCGCTGTCGCCGGCCGAATTCGGCGACCCGTGTGCCGGGATCGGAGAGGGCTGGGAATCGGCCAGCGCCATCGCCCTGGCCCTGCTGGTCGCCGACCTCGCCACCACAGACAACGGCCACCCGGCTCCTCTGACAGGGCCGGAGGCGCTCGCCTGGGCGGCCACCAGCAACGGCGACTCCGACTCCATCGCCTGCATCGCCGGCGGACTCATCGGCTCCGCCCACCCCGAAAACGGTTACTGGGCCACCGCGGGTCTTTCGCCCTCCTTCGAGCCCCGCTATTCAGAGGAGATCACTGCCGCGGCGAGCCGGCTCCCGACCGGCGGCACAGCCGACTGACGTCACCTACGCCACCACGTAGGCGCTCCGTGGAGCTCGCGGGGGAGTACCTGCAGCACTGTCCATAGAACCCCTATTGCCCCTATCTCCCATATGGGTAGTAGGGGCAATAGGGGCGCCCGGTTGGCGGCCGCAGCGCGTCCCTGCTGTGGCCCGTAACTGGGAGTCTCTCGCGCCGACAGGCGGCCGTATGGGAACATATGTTCGAACGAAGGTGTCGGGCGTGGGAGGTGCTGTGGAGGCCGAAGCGGCGGTGGACCCGAGGGCCGACCGCATCGAGCAGCTGCGACGGCGGATGGACGCGATCCCGGCGCGCTCGGCCGGGCCGCCCCGGATCGGCCGCTCCGACCCGCGTCCGGTGGGGGAGCAACCCGCAGCGGCGGACATCCGGACCCTGCCGGTCGCGGGTCCGTTGGCGGAGCTGCTCGTGCACCGGGGGCTGGTGCGCGGCACCGTCGCGCAGATCACCGGCCCAGCGTCCCTGCATGCGAGTCTTCTTGCCGCGGTGACCGGTTCCGGCCACTGGGCCGCTGTGGTCGGCGACCCGACTCTCGGATTGCTCGCCGCCGTCGAGATGGGCGCCGACCTGAACCGGTGCGCGATAATCCGGGATCCAGGGGACGACCCGATAGCGATCGCCGCGGTGCTGGTCGACGGCCTCGACCTGGTCCTGGTCAGCCTGGGTGACCGGGACATCTCACCGAGCCGGGTGAGGGCGGTCACCGCGAGGGTGCGGAGGGCCGGGGCGGTCTTGGCTGTCGACGGGCGATGGCCGAACGTCGATGTCCGGCTGCGCGCGGAGGTGGCCGGCTATCACGGACTCGCGGCCGGCCGGGGGCGGGTGACTGGCCTCGACCTCGACGTTGAGGCCATCACGCGGGGCCACCGGCCGCGCCGAGCCCGGGTCACCGTTGCCGGCTGCGGCGGGCACGTCGAATGGACCACCGCCACAAGAAATCCCGTCGCGCCGTCGCCGGCGCCGGAGTTGCGGGTCGCCCAATGACCGAACCTGCCGTGGCCCCCCGATGAGCGCGCCTGCCGGCCTGGAGGGTTGGAGCGAACCGTTTCCCGGCGCGCCTGTCCTACGCCGCCTTCCTGCCCCGGTGCCCGTGGTTGTCGACATGGCCCACGTCCTGCCCGGACCGTCGGGGTTCATCCGCGCCGACACTCTGGCATTACGGGTGAGGGCAGGCGGGGTAGTTCTGGAGTCGGAGATGCCCGGGGCCCTGCATTCCTGGCTCCGCGTCGCGGCCGACGGACGGTGGCTCGCGCAGGTCTGCGTGCCGGTCCGCTCCGCGAACGGACGCGGGCACCTCGACCTCTGGCTGTGGGTCGAATCCGCGAACGTTGCACCACAACCGACCATCCGCGACACCCCACCGGCACCGGAAAATGATCCTGAACTGGGTGGATGACACGTCCCCCAAGTGGTGTCGCGGATACTCTCACCCTCCCTGGTATATGAGTATTCCGGTAACGGGTACCTGTTCCGCTCACCCGGCCGCGCTTGTAGGCTCGCGGCCATGACCGACAGCGCACGCGACCGCGAACTCGATCTCGTCCTCTACGGTGCCACCGGGTTCGTCGGCAGGCTGCTCGCCGACTACCTCGCCCGCACCGCCCCGGACGGGGTACGGATCGCGCTCGCCGGACGCTCCCACCCGAAACTCGAGGCGCTCCGCACCACCCTCGGGCCGCGGGCCGCGAACTGGCCGATCCTGATCGCAGACTCCCAGGATCCCCTCGCGCTCGTCGAGCTGGCCGCCCGCACCCAGGTTGTGGCGACCACGGTGGGCCCGTACGCGAAGTACGGGGCCGAACTCGTGGGCGCCTGCGTCGCGGCGGGCACCGACTACGTCGACCTGACCGGGGAGGTGCTATTCGCCCGGGACAGTATCGATGCCCACCACGAGAAGGCCCGGGCGGGTGGGGTGCGGATTGTGCACTCCTGCGGGTACGACTCGATCCCCTCCGACCTCGGGGTGCACGTGCTGTACCAGGCGGTCCGAGCCGACGGCGCCGGCGACCTGGGGGAGACCACGCTGGTGGCGTCGCTGCGCGGCGGCGTCTCGGGCGGGACCATCGATTCGCTGCGCACCCAGATCGACGCCTCCCGCCCCCACCCGGCGCTGCGCCGGTTGGCCGCATCCCCGTACTCGCTGAGCCCCGACCGCACCGCCGAACCCGACCTCGGCCGCCAATCCGACATCGCGATCGTGAACGGCGCCGACATCGCCCCCACGGTGCGGGGGTGGACGGCACCATTCGTGATGGGCTCCTACAACACCCGCGTGGTGCGCCGCAGCAACGCGCTGCGCGGCTACCTGTACGGGCGCACCTTCAAGTACCGGGAGGTGATGAGCGTCGGCGGCTCCCGACTGTCCCGCCTCTACGCGGGCAGCGTCGCCGCGATTCTCGGTGGCCTCGTCCTCGGCCTCAGTGTCCGGCCCACCCGGTATCTCCTCGACCGCATCCTCCCCGCCCCCGGCCAGGGCCCCAGCGAAAAGACGCAACGCGACGGGTATTTCGCCATGGACCTCTACACCACCACCACGACCGGCGCCCGCTACACCGCCCGAGTGAAAGGGGACGGGGATCCCGGCTACCGGGCCACCGCGGTCATGCTCGGCGAATCCGCACTGAGCCTGGTCCTCGACCGCGACCGGCTCCCCGATACGGCCGGGGTCCTCACCCCCGCCACCGCCCTCGGCGACGTCCTCGTCGACCGGCTCAGAGGTGCCGGCCTCGAGATTTCTGCCCGCACACTCTGACACGACCTTCTCTCGAGCCGCCGGCTGGCTCGCGAGTTCAATTCCACCCACGCGATGGGAGCTCGTATCGGGCTGACCCGCCACGCCGGAGCCTGCAGCATGATCCGAGTCTGGTCTTGTCTGCGAGCATCCCTGCGGTCACCGACGCATGAGGTGGGGGACGTGTCGTCCTTCCTGTTCAAGGGATCGCAAGTGTCGCATCAGACTCGGTTCCTGGTGTCCCGTCTCGCGATGTCCGGGTCGCCGGCAGGGCTGCCGGACGGCATCTCGTTCGGGGTTTCGTACCTTGCAATGCATCGTTGTATTGTTTGGGCCTGTACGGACCCGCGCGCGGCACCTGCCAGGCGTGATCGCCGGGCAGCACCCGAAGGACCCCGTCCGATGGCCGGGGAATGACCAGAAAGGACACTCGTCCACGATGGCGAACCCGCATCGATTGACCACCGATCAGGTCCTCGAGCTGATCAAGGCGGAAACCGGTACCGAGCTGTCGGCCACGACGTTCCGCGGATACGTCACCCGCGGGCAGGCTCCGGCGCCGGTGGAGAAGATCGGCCGCACCCCGCTGTGGAAACGGTCGGAGATCATCGAGTGGGCGAACAACAGGCCCGGCCAGGGCGCGCGCACCGACCTCCCCAAGTCCCGCCGCCGGCGCACCGACTGACCCTTCTCATCCCTGTTGGTCACTTGCCAACGAAATAAGCTGGTGTGCAACAGAACCGGGCGAACAGCGAAGGTTCTCGGGTGGGGGAGACGGGGTGGGCGTGTGGTGCCCGGGCGACGCGGACACGGCGGGACCGTTACCATCGCCTCTGGCCCTGCGGGGACCAGCTCCACTACGAATATCGACGATTACCGGGGGATGAATACACATGAGCGCTGAGGTCACGCAGGCGGAGAAGGACGGCGCCAAGAAGTACAGCCCGATCGTGTTGTCCGCCTACGACACGTTCGTGCTGCAGTGGAGCAACACCTACGCCTGGCGCTGCCCCCGCGAGCGACTCCTGGCCCACTACGACACCCACCTCGGCGCCCGGCACCTCGACATCGGCCCCGGCACCGGCTGGTACCTGCACAACGCCACCTACCCCACCGCGGCGCCCGAGATCACCCTGATGGACCTCAACACCAACACGATGGCGATGACCACCGGCCGGCTCGCCGACCGCGCTATCACCCCCGCCGTGCACACCGGCAGCATCCTCGCCCCCATCGACCCGGCCGTGGGGGTCTTCGATTCGGTGGCAGCGAACTTCGTGTTCCACTGCGTCCCCGGAACCTGGCCGCAGAAAGGCGTAGCGTTCGGGCACATCGCCCGGGTCGTCGCCGACGACGGGGTGTTCTTCGGCTCCACCATCCTCGGGACCGGTGTGCAGCACAACCTGTTCGGCCGCGCGTTGTGTGCCTTGTACAACGGGCCGATCAAGGCCTTCGACAACACCGCCGACGACGAGGACGGGCTGCGCACCGCCCTGTCGGCCGCATTCGAAGATGTCGAGATCACCGTCATCGGCACGGTGGCCGTCTTCGCCGCCCGCCGGCCGCGACGCACTCCGGCCTCTTAGCGGCCCCGAGGCCGACAGATCCGGCGCCCACCCCCGTCGACACTGCCGGGCCGTGACGTCATACCCCGGCACTCGGTCGACGGTAGAGAAACAGGCCGCCACCGCACGCCGACCGATCTACGGAAAAGTTCCGCAGATCAGGACCGGGATGGAGCACCGGCCTGGGGCAGTGGGTGGCGACCTGTTGCTCGTCGCAGAAGCCACCATAGATCGCCGCACCGACAGATCCGCCGCGCACAGACTCCGGCGCCGCCCCGGACGGGCTGCCCGCGACATCACTGGACCGCCTGGACTCTGCGGCTCGGCACCCTCGTGGTCGGTGCCGCGATCCCCTCAGCCCGACGGGTGGCGCGGTTGCTGTCGCTGCCCGCGGCACAAACCTTCGCCATGACGGTGCTTTCGCCACCGCTGCTGGTCCCTGTGGTGGCACGCCGCCGCCCTGGGTTGGGGCTCTGATGGCGGACTCCACCCGGATCGGGTCCTGAGATGGCCCGCCGTCGTCCTATCGGGGAGGTGCGGTTCACTGGTCGGCGGGGACATGCCATGCCCGCTGGTCGAGGCATCTTTCGGCCCGAGTGCGAGGGTCTTCTCGCCGCCGGAGCCCTCGAACCCGCACAACCTCGAACCCGCACAACCTCGAACCCGCACAGCCTCCACCGCGTTTTCCCGCGAGCTCTGGAAGCAGCACGAAGAGCGCATCTCCGTCCGACGTGATCGCGCATGACATAGAACCTGTCCGTCCGCAGGTACATGAAGCCTTGTAACATCACAATGTCATCATGTAATGTACATGTTGTTGATGCAACGCCGCTACGTCGAATTACTGCCACTGCCACTGCCACTGGCGCTATTAGTCACAAGGTCAACATGCCATGTCGGACTGTGTCAGAACAGGCGAGCGACCGCCGTCATCGCGTCCCCGTTGAACCCGGCGCCACTTACTCTGACGCGCACCAACCACCTACAGGAGTTCTCGTGTCCCACCTCATTGCCGAAGCCGTCACCCCCGACCACCGCGACCGCATCACGATCGTGCACGGATACCGCCGCGACGAGGCGGGTTCGCAGTTCGCTGCGGTGGAATTCGCCGACGGCACCGCGGGGGAGGTCGACGTCCTCGACATCTTCCTGTCCGTTCCGGAGGCGGTCGCTGTCGCAGCCTGAGCTGCTCCACGGGCCTATGTGTCGGGGTCCTGCCATCGAAGCCCTGCACGAGGACGTCATCGATGCTGTCCGAGTGTCTGGGTACGCTGTCCCCACGGCAGTGCGGGTGTACGACGTTCCGCTGTAACACAGGTGCCAGTCGCACGCCGGAGGTCTTCCGGGTCGCTGCACTGCGGTCCAGCTCTTCGACGATGAATACCGGTGCCTCACCCAGGTAGGAGTCACGAGATGATCCCGAACGATCACCACGTCCCGGTCCACACCGGCAGTGTCCACACCGAACCCTGGCGCACCGCGGCCGCCGACACCCTTCGCTCTTGCCTCGACGAACGCGCACGCCTCTCCCGGACGGGGAGGAACTCGGGCGACCACCGGCCGCCGCTGGCATTGCGCCTGTATCGCGCCGAGGACCTGCTGCCGCTGACCGCCGCGACGCCTACCCCCGAGACCGAGACCGAGACCGCACGTCGCAAGAAGCTGAGTTTCTCGCCGGGAATCGCCCTTGACGCCCTGGCCGGCCGCCGCACGGTCCTGTGCGACCCGACCACCGCGACACCAGCCGGTGATGCCGAGGTCGTGCGTCTCGGCCGGCTGGACGATGAACCCGAGGCCTCAGGCGAATAGTTCCTTCATCGAACCGCCACCACTCGACCCAAAACAACCGTTGACCGGCGTTGACGGCATGTCCCCGGTCTCGATTTCCTGCGCCGAACAGAGAGGTACCAATTCGTGACCGAACTCCCAACTGATCTGAGTGCACCACCGGTGCGGGGCAGCGGGGCGGCCCGATGATCGGGCGTCCCCCGACATGGGGAACCCCGTTTCCGGGTGAGGTGCTGCCCACGGTGGAACGCGAAATCGGCGCCCTCCGATCGGAACTCGCGGTGCACGACGGTGACAGCAGCCCGGTCGTGGGGATGTTCCGCCGATACCTGGAGCTGCTCGAACGCGACGGATTTCTGCTGCGCGACCGCGATCGGTTCGAGATTCGGCGCTTGCTCCGGCGGGCCCAGGGCCAGGTCACATCCACCGCGGTGTTCCTCGCCGGCGTCGTGGCGACGATCCTCGGGGCCGGCGGCGCCTGCATCCTGATGGACTACACCGCCGCCGCGCTCGGCCCGGCCAGCTTTCTCGCCGGAGTCCTGGTGGGAGCCGTGATCGCCGGTACCGTGATGCGAGTAGGCACACGTGAGCTGGAGTCGTGGACAGCGCACCTCGCCGACACCGCGATGGCGAGCCTGAACGAACGACTGCCCTGACCCGTCGCGGTCCCTCGAGACCGGGAGCGTCCGATGAGTAGAGCGGGGAATCGGCTGATCGCGCCGATGCTGGCCACCCCCGGGCCGCCGCCCGAGGACACCGACGGTCTCTGGGCGGCGGAAATGAAGTACGACGGCTGCCGCATCCTGGCCGCGGTCGGCGGCGATCGCCCGCCGGTGTTGTGGACCCGCAACCTGACCGTCGTCACCTCCTCCTACCCCGAGGTGACGGAGGCGCTGACCGCCGCGTTCGGCGGCCGCGGCCGCATCGTCTTCGACGGCGAACTCGTCGCCCTCACGCAGGGCGGCCCCTCATTCGCGCGGCTGCAGAAGCGAATGCACACCGTCCGACCGGGCGCCGCGCTGCGCAGGCAGGTGCCGGCGACATTTCTCCCCTTCGACGTCCTCTCCCTGGACGGGGAGGACCTGACGCACGCCCCGTATCTCGATCGCCGTGCCGCACTCGCCGACCTTGCCCATCAGCTGCCCGTCGCGGGCCTGCCCATCCAGGTCCCGCCGCACTGGGTCCAGGTCGAGAGTGAGGTCATTCTGGCCGCGGCCCGCGATTCCGCGATGGAGGGTGCGGTGTTCAAGAAAGTGTCGTCGATCTACCTGCCTGGACAGCGAACCCGGTCGTGGCGGAAGGTGCTTTTGCGCAATCGAATTAGCTGCATAATTCTGGGTTGGATTCCAGGCGAGGGAGGCTGCGCAGCCGGGTCGGGGCACTGGTGCTCGGCGCCTACGACGACGACCACGTCCTTCAGTATGTGGGCACGGTCGGAACAGGATTCAGCATGGCCGTGCGCAGGCAACTTCGGGAGAAGCTGGCCATCCTGGAGCGCCGCACCAGTCCGCTCGGGGTCGACGCCGCGGCCGTGGAGGAGTACGAGGCGGTGCGCTGGGTCGAACCCGTCATCGTGGTCGACGTCGCCCGTCACCGTCACGGAGGGCTGCGGCACCCGTCGTACCAAGGGCAGAGACCGGACGTCGATCCAGTGACTGTCTTCGTGCCCGAATCGTAGAAGACGCCGTCAGCTGAGGAGGAGGAGTGACGTCGTTGCAGGAGTTCGTGTGGTGGTTGCTCGGGGATTCGGTGTGGTACGTCCCCATTCCGGGCTTTCGGGAATGGATGGGCTTCGGATAGTGCGTGGTGCGAGCGAAGGGAAGCCGCTGTCGCCCTTCCCCGGTGACAGCGGCTTCGTTTCCTTCCCGGGAACGCTACGCAATGCAGGTCTTACCCGGTCAGGGAGACGGTGCCGGTCATATCGCCTCTCGGCAAGTGGTCGCTCGCAGCGACTTTTCTGGTGTGGTACCCGGGGTATGTCCCGCCACCGTCAGCCTCTTCAACGACCGGGTGTCGGGTGATATTCCGGACCCGTGCGGATTGGGAACCACCTGATGGTCTAGACACCCTGGCTGGTGCCCATAGTTCTTTGGTGGAACTCCTGGCACTGACTCCACACCTACCATGCGCCACCGGAGACGGGCGGACGCCCGCGTGGTCGCCGAGTTCGGCGAATGGGTGACTTGTGACGACGGCAGGTCCCGGAGGAAGGACGAAGAGCGGTACCGGAGTGAGCGCAGGGTCGTTCGGATCGCCGCCTTCAGTATCGGCCAGATAATGGCTGGACACGACATCGTGCTCAGCTCGTCCGCCTTCGCCACGATTCCGCGCGCAACTGATGGATTCCACGAGTCCGCGCGCATCCCGATGCTCATCCTCGGACCGCAGGTTTCTGCACCATTTGACGCACCCATCCGGCAATCTTCACCGGACGGGTCAAATGGCGATTCGCCAGCTTAGAGCGGTACCGGTGAACGCCCCCTTCTGGGCCGTGCCGCTGGAGGTTCGGCTTACGAACAACTGCGGGACGATCAACAGATAATGGATGCGTGGCTGTCGATTCCTCACCTGTCTCCACTGCCATCGCGCACGTCAGCGGCCTCGCCCAGGGTGTCCCGCTCGATCGGACACTCCGTGTGACACTGCACTTCCACCCAGACCTCCCCTTCACCGACAGCTCGACGCTGGAAGCGATCGCAGACCGCGGCGCGTACTTGTCGCAGTTCGAGACCCAGACCGGAAACGGTGGACTGACTGCCTACCCCGGCGGCGTCAGGTGGAAGTGGGAAAGCCGCATGTTCGGTGGCGCCTACGACGAGCACGAGTCGGCAGAACGGCCGAAGTATGGATCGCTGAACTACCGTGCCGACCCCTATGGCGGATCACCTCGTTTCGGCTCCTCCTACTTCCTGCTGGCCGAGCACACCCTCGACCGCACCACTTTCTGCTTTCCCGACAGCGTCTTCGAGCCCGACCTGTTCGGCACCGCCGAGGCGATGAACTTGATGGAGGCCGCCGCCGCGGTGGACTTCGACGATCCGCTCGACGACTACATCGAGGCGCACGTCCACGGCACCATCGACATCGCGTCGGACGTCGAGGCCCTCGTTCTCGACCCCAGCTACCGCGACACACCCTTCGCCGAGATCGCCCGGTCGCTCGCCTGCCCGGTGTTGTGGCATGACGGGTACACCGTGGCCGTCGAGAAGATTGCACACTATCCTGACTACCGGGGACCCCACATCGTCGACCTGGCCCGAGGCATTGCCCACGATGGCGTGCTCACCCCGTCCATCCTCGGTCGCGCACGGGGTGCGTCCTTCGACCCGCAGGACCTGAAAAAGGTGTGGCACTACATCGCCCGATTCGGCACCAGAGCATAGGGATCGGCGCACTTGAAGAAAGGAAATGGCGGACGTCGATTCACGCTCGTCGACTGGTCCCACCCGCCTTAGGAATGGTCGGCCAGGACTGCCTCGATACCGCGCCTCGCCACCGTAGCCAGAGCGGGATTGGTGCCCTGGTAGTACGGCAAAGCGATCAACCCGACGGACAGGGCCCAGCCGCGTCCGCGAGCCCACGTCGTGTCGTCGACCGCGAGGGCATCACGGAAGACTTTCCGCGCCTGCGGACCGAAAAGAGTCCACCCCACCATGCAGTCGCATGCTGGATCCCCGATCCCGAGGCCGCCGAAGTCGATCACCGCGGTGAGTCGACCCCGGCGGGTCAGCAGGTTTCCCGACTGTAAGTCTCCGTGGATCCACACCGCTTCCGTACTCCACCCGGGCGCATTGAGGGCCGCGTCCCACGCCCGCTCAACGGCGCGGGTGTCGAGGACTCCGCGCAAGGATTCGATCGCGGACCGCGTGGGTGCATCCCGCTGCACCAGTGGCACACCGCGGTTGAAGTTGTGCGATCCGGGTAGCGGTCCATTCGTGGTGTCGATCCGATGGAGGGCGTTGACGAATCCGGCAAGCTCGAGCGCAGCGTGGTGGGAATCGGCAGGCGGGGCATTGGTCGCATTCTCTCCGTCGAGCCACCGATACACCGACCACGGCCAGGGGTAGCCCACACCGGCCACTACCACGGCAACAGGTATCGGAACGGGCAGCGGCAGGAGCGGCGCCAACGCCGGCAGCCAACGATGCTCCTTCTCCACCTGTGCGACGGCCGCTGGGGTCCGCGGGAGCCGAACCACCAGGGCCTCACCCAAGCGGAACATCGCGTTGTCGGTGCCCGCAGAACGAACCGGCTCGATGGACAGATGTGCCCACTCCGGAAATTGCTCCTGGAGCAGCCGTCTGACGCGGACCACGTCGACCTCGATTTCATCGTCGTGCATCCTGATCCCAGAATTGGAGTCCTGCGCCATCGGAGGAGCGTACGAGCCGCCGGCTGAACGGACAACCGGGTTTCGTCGACTCACCGGGCAACGATCCGCTGCCGGGCGGTCTTCGTGAAGTCGATCAAATAGGAGACTTCAGAGTCCTACAGCGCCGTCAATCTGTTCCCGCAGTAAATCAGCGTGGCCATTGTGCCGGGCGTACTCCTCCAGCATGTGCGAGAGCACCCAGCGCAGAGATACCGGTCCTTCGCCGGGTTCGTTCCCGGTGACCTCGAGATCTGACACGGAGTTGACGTAGTGTTCCGCGAATGCGACCTCTGTCCGCCACGCGTGAAATGCTGCGACGACCGTCTCAATGTTTGCGCCTGCCACGTCGAATTCGTCGCCTGGAGTTGAGAAAAGTGCGGAGGCTTCTTCACCTGCCATCACCCGGCGGAACCAAAATCGTTCGGACTCGGCGGCGTGCCGAAGAAGCCCCAACAGCGACAGCGAGGAAGGGCTCAGCGGCTGAAGCGCGAGTTGCTCAGGGGTGAGACCGGCACACTTGAGTTCCAATGTGTTTCGATGCCACCGCAGAAACGCCAACACGTTTGTTCGCTCGTTAGCTTGCGTGGGCCGTTTTTCTCGCACGATTCTACTGCTGGCGATGAAAGGCGTAGCTGCCATGTTTCATCCTTCTTGTCCGATCCTCGGTCTACGCTGGATCGACCCTGCGCTGCTTGTCGACTACTCCGCCGTCCGCCACCTCGGCAAAGATGCGGTATCGGAGCGGCGTGTTCACAGATGCTTCTCTACCGGCTTCACGCCGTTGGCGGAAGATTTTCGATCACCCCGCCGGCGGTCACTGGTCGACTTTGACGGAACGTCAGAGTTGCAGGAGCATCGTGATCGCCCCGCCCACCGTGCCGACTGGTTCGAATCCGAACCGCTCGTACAGACGCAGCGCGTAGTTGTCCGGCTCTACGCTCAAGCTCACCGCCGTGAGGTGCTTCTCGCGGGCAGCGTCGATCAACATTTCCAGCAGACGTGTGCCGACTCCGTGACCCCGCCACCTGTGCAGGACTCCGATGGTCAGTTCCGGTGTCACCGTGTCGACGAACCCGTAACCCGGGGTGCTTTTCGGCAGGAATCGCAGCCACGCTGCTCCGACCGGACCTTCATTCTCCGCGATGACGCCGAGATCTCCCGCACGCGGCCAGCCGGTGACGTAGCGCGCCAGCTCTGGCTTCGCCAGCACGTCCTCCACGCTCCCCGATGGGCTATTGGGGTGCCAATAGGCCGCTGCTGCCAGCATTTCCGCAAGAAAATGGGCGTCCGAAACTACAGCAGGCCGAAGGCTGAGTGTCACCGTCAAACCATACCGACGCGGCAGCCGGACATGTGACGACGGCGCGGAAGACTGGGATGGAGCCACACAGACGGTACCTTTTCCGTTCGATCGAGTCGGTGCCAGGTTCGGGTGGCTCAATCCGTCTGTCCGTTCCACGCACCGTGATTTCAACCCTGACCGCGGCTGATATCGGTCACAAAGTTGCAGGTCGACTCGATCGGGCCGCACCTCCGGCGTCGCGCATACGGTCACTGCCGTGCGGTGTGGTGGGCGCTCGTCTGGAAATATCCCTACATGGTGAACAGATCCTGCCCACGATCGTGCGTGTCATGACGCATGCGGTCACGGTTCCGGTCGCACCCGCTGGCAGTCTCGTCGGCAGATGCTGGCAGGTCTGGGCAGTTGCGTGGCCGATCATCATGGTGTCAGCGATCAGTTTGATTCTCAGTGCCACCGATACCGCGCTGCTCGGACACTATTCGACGCAGGCGCTGGGGAGTGCCGCGGTGGCTTTTCCGATCTGGATCCTGTTCACGGCGATCATCATTCCGTGTGGTTCGGCGACACAGGTTCTGGTCGCTCGATGGCACGGCGCTGGGGACAGTACGTCGATTGTCCGTCTTGCCGGGGTCGGGTTCGTCGGTGTCGTGGCGGCGGGAACAGTGCTTGCGATTGCGGGTATCGCGGGTGCATCGGTGATCGTCGAGGCTACGGTGCCCGGCCGGCCTGAGGGTGGTGTCGACCCTGGTGTGGCGCACGACACCACGTCGATGCTGCGCATCTTGCTGATAGGACTGCCGTTCACGGCGGTCACGGCGCACCTGCGCGGACTACTCGGCGGTGTGGGGGATACCCGGACGGCGGCGCAGGTCACTGCCCTCGTTGCATTGGTGAACATGCCCCTGGCGTGGGTGTTGATTTTCGAGGTCGGTCTCGGGCAGGTCGGTTCGGCGATCGCCACGACCCTCGCCACTGCTTTCGGCGCGGCGTATCTGACATTTCGTGCGCGGGAAACGCTCGGCGAGTCCATCGAAGCGGCGAAGCGGGCCTCACCGGAGGGTCGCCGGGATCTTGTACGAGAGTGGCTCCGAATCGCGTGGCCGGATTCCGTCTTCGGCCTGTTCAGTTACGGCGCGGATGTCGCGTTGGTGGGGCTTGCGGCGGGACTGGGGGCTGCGGGGTTGGCAGCTTTTCGAGTGATGGGCTCGGCGGTGTCGGTGGTCTGGGTGATCATCTTCGGGTTGGCGTGTGCGATCGCGATACTGGTGGGCCAACGACTCGGGGCCAGGGACCGGGACGGGCACGAGGCATTTGTTCGTGCCGGAGCGGTGTTGATGCTGGTCGGGTCCAGCGTGGTGTCTGTGGTGCTCGCTTCATTCCCGGGGCTGTTCTTCGGCGTGTTCACCGACGACCCCGAGGTTCTCGATGTGGTGTCGGGGACTGTCGTCATTCTTCCGGTCATGACACTGATCATGGTGGCTGAGCTGGTGTATGCGGCTCAGCTCCGTGCGTTGGGCGATACCCGGGGGATCATGTACGTCTCGGTGCTGGCCACATTCTGCGGAACGGTGCCCGCTGCCTGGTTCTTCGTGGAAGTCCTCGATCGCGGACTGTGGGGCATCTATCTCGGACTGTTACTGGGATGGATCATCCGGTCGTCGGCGGTATGGATCCGCTTCCGGCGAACGGTCCAGCCTGCCCGGTAGCGGATCGCTAATCGGTCCCCCTTCGGAAGGGCTCTGTGCGAGTGTCGGCTCATGCACTCTTGCGATGATGAGCCGACGGACGACGACCACGACCTTCTCGACCTCGAGGAACCGGTCATCGACGATGGCATTCCGCAGACGATCGAAGACTTCTTTCGCGACTCGAGGGCCGGGGCAGATCCACATGAGCCCTTCCAAGTTGTCGCCGGCTCGGGTTTCCGCCCTCGCGAAGAATCCACCCTCGACGACCTCAAGACGAGTTCGATTTCCGCCCGTCCCGAAACCGAGCACAAACGTGTTCCGAGTGAATTCAGCCAAGTGCAGGCTATTCCCGGGGCACTGCAGCTCATCGACTACGACCCAGGACTCGTCAGAGCGATCCTCACGCTGGACGCACCTACCCAACGCCACCTCGCCCACTGGTGCGCAACTCAGGCGTACGAGTTCTCAGGATTGGCCAGCAAGGAGTGGGTCGTTCCGGCTCTCGTGGCGATGCGAAACGGACGACCCCTACCAGCGCCGTTCGATGATATGCAGAGCGCGATCCAACGGTGGATCGCCGATCGAACCGAAGACGATGAGCCGCAAGGGGACCCCCACTATTCCCTCGCCACTCGGCGCAATCCTTTCGACAATGGCGGATTCAACGTCCCCTATCAGGCGATCCCCGCACTCTTCAGCGCGCTCGACCGCGACCCGGTGGCTGCGGCACTTCGCACGCTGTCATACGCGTCGCATACGTATGGCGCGAGCGTAGACGACCTGCACCGCGCCCTGAAGCAGAGCTTTGTTCCGTAAGCGGATCCGCTTGGGGGACGAGACGCCGGCGGCCGACGGCACGCGCTGGCGCCGAGCTCGTCCCGGTGCGGGTTTCACTACCGGTGAGCGAGGTTCGCTCTCAGGGAGGCGGCCACACCCTCCATGAGTGCGTCGAGCGGTGTCCAGATATGCCAGAGTGTGTGGAGTGAATCGTGACCATCGGCAACAGGACTATTCACTGCGCTTCGAGTGGGGACTGACCGGAGCCACCGCAGTGGCACCGGACGCACACGTCGCGGTCATCGTCGATGTTCTGTCGTTCACCACCACCCTGTCAGTCGCGATCGATGCTGGTATCGAGGTCCTTCCCTACCGATGGCGGGACACTTCTGCGGTGCGGTATGCCGCCGACCACGATGCCGTGCTTGCCGTGGGCCGGAGTTCGGCAACGCCAGGGTCGATCAGTCTGTCGCCCAGCACCATTCGTTCGGCACAGGGGGTGGATCGCCTCGTCCTTCCGTCTCCGAACGGCTCATCGATCGCGTACGAGCTGGAGTCCTCCGCGGGAACCTGCCTCGGAGCGTCGCTACGCAACGCCCGCGCGGTCGCCGAATGGATCGCCGACAACTACACGCAGGAAACGGTGGTGGCGGTGATCGCAGCCGGGGAAAAGTGGCCGGACGGCACCTTGCGGCCGGCAGTGGAAGACCAGTGGGGCGCCGGCGCTGTGATCGCTGAGCTGATCTCCCGGGGCTGGACGGCATCGCCTGAAGCCGAAGTTACCGCGGTGGCGTGGGAGGCGGTGTCCGGTCGAATAGCGTCGGCGCTGCACGGGTGTGGATCCGGTCGCGAACTCGTCACGGCTGGATATGCCGAGGATGTGGCGATCGCAACCGAAGTTGACCAGAGCCGTTCGGTACCCGTCCTCAGAGACCACCGATTCGTCGATTCAAAGAACACCTGACACCGCGTCGCGATCGGTGACCGGACGGGACACTCTCCTCACCATTCGTTTCGATCAGAGGTGATTGGAAGACGTGACCTTATCGAGCAGGCCTGGTCTGATCAACGGATGGACCTGGGACAGCTTTCGGACGAGGTAGAAGAGATCTCGAAACACTACGCCGAACGCTTCGGGATCGAACGTGATGCAGCATGGTTTCTGCTGAAGCTACAGGAAGAGGTTGGCGAGCTGACCCAAAGTTTCCTGATGGTGACGGGACAGGCTAGAACGAAGGAGCGCTCACCGGACCAGTTGGCGGCAGCACTCCGGAACGAAGTGGCCGATGTTCTCTGTCAAACGTTGCTGCTAGCGCGTTTTCATGACATCGACCTCGCCGCAGCGGTCAATGAGAAGTGGCTGGTCTGGAAGAGCGGAGACGCGAACGCTCAAGGTGTCCATATCGACTCCCGGTAGTCGATCCACGAGGAGGGCCTTCCGAGCACTGAACGTTCGTCGAGGGATGACCGGAACCGATCTTCAGTGCGCTGAGACGCGACCGTGTCGGTGCAAGTTCTGGTACGCGCGAGATACAGGTTCAATCAGATAATGGATGCGTGCCTATCGATACCCCTCCGGGGCACATAGCCATCGCACACGTTCGCGGCTTCGCCGAGGGCGTTCCGCTTGACCGGGCACTCCGTGTGACCGTGCACTTTCACCCAGATCTCCCCTTCAACGGTGCTTCGACGCTCGAGGCGATCGCGGACCGAGGCGCATACCTGTCACAGTTCGAGACCCGGACAGGCAACGGTGGTCTGACTGCCCACCCCGGCGGCGCCAGGTGGAAGTGGGAGAGCCGCATGTTCGTTGGCGCCTACGACGAGCTCGAGCCGGCGGAGCGCCCGAAGTATGGATCGCTGAACTACCGCGCCGACCCATACGGAGGATCTCCTCGTTTCGGTTCCTCCTACTTCCTGCTGGCCGAGCACACCCTCGACCGCACCACTTTCTGCTTCCCTGACAGCGTCTTCGAACCTGACTTGTTCGGCACCGCCGAGGCGATGAACTTGGTCGATACCGCTGCGGCGGTGGAATTCGACGATCCGCTCGACGACTACATCGAGGCGCACGTTCACGGAACCATCGACATTGCGTCAGATGTCGAGGCCCTCGTTCTCGACCCCAGCTACCGCGACACGCACTTCGGCGAGATCGCCCGATCGCTCGCGTGCCCAGTGTTGTGGCACGACGGATACACAGTTGGCATCGAGGAGATTGCACACCATCCTGACTACCGGGGGCCGCACGTCGTCGACCTGGCCCGAGGCATCGCCGACGACGGCCTGCTTACCCCGGCCATCCTCGGTCGCGCACGGAGTGCATCCTTCGATCCGCAGGACCTGAAGAAGGTGTGGCACTGCATCGCCCGATATGGCGCCCGAGCGTAGGTTTCAGCGTTCCGCTCGACGATCGGCTATCGGCACAGTGTGGCGCCGATGCGGCAGTGGGAGCACGATCGAATCGAACCTGACAAATATCGGCGGCTTGCACAGCGAAGCCGGACAGGTTAGTCATGTCTTATGACCGAGAATCCGGGGACCCACGCGGGTTTGGAGATCGGCGACAAGGTCAAGGTTCATTCTGAGGGCACCTCGGTGTTCACGACCCATGAGCATTGCGGCGACGACGCTCTGGTCGAGTCGGTTCTCAGCGCCCCAGGGACTTACCCATTCCACACCAAGCTCGACCGCCTGGTCCCGGTCGAGTCCTGACACCCGCACGATGCTCCTGACCTGCACAGACGACACGTCCCCTTTGGACGTGACCCTCACTGCTTCATGGCGGTGACCGCATCGCAGAGACTCGGGTGTGTTCTCGGTGATCTCGCGCATGACCACGACGCCGGAGGGGCCGACTCCCGTGCTGCGGTTCGGATGTGACGGCCGGGGGCCTGGCCTGCGTGGGTCACCACTGCTGGAGGGGGTGTGCCATGCTGGGGGCACAGTGTCGAAGTCGGGGGACAATATGACTGTTCATACGTTGGTGCGGTCCACGGGCAGGCGTGGGTGGACGGTGCGGTGCGATCTGTGTGAGCACACCTTCACCGCGGCCGGCGCCAGCCGAGCTCAGGCGGTGGCCTTCGCCGAGACGAACGGGTGGATCGTCGGCGAGCGTACGTGGTGCCCGATGTGCGCGGTCACCCACACCTGCAGCCGCACAGGCTGACTCACTGATCCACGGGCGCTGACCCGGTGCTGCGGGGCGGTTGCCGGGCTGTGAGGATGTACCGGAAGAACTGTTGGTCTGCATAGAGGGGACGGGTGTGATGGGGGAGCTGGCGACGGCGAACAAGGTGCACGTGATGGTGTCGTACTGGTGGAGCCGCGGGGACGGACTCGCCAACCATCAGCTCGGCCAGATCCTCACCCGCACATCCGGTGTGGACGAGTTCGACATCACCGATCCGCAGTCGATCGACCGAGCGTTGCGGATCGCGGTCACCGATCCCGCGGTGCTGGCCGAGCTGGACGGGTGGTGGCAGATGGCCGAAACCCGGAGGGCCGGCAACAACACCCGGAATCCGGGTCTGGGTCTGGACGCGTCGATTCGGTACCTCACCGACCGGCTCGACGCCGACACCGTCACCCCGGAAGCGGTCGGCGAGTGCCGGCGGCAGGTCACCGCGGTCGACCAGACGATCATCGGCGCGAAGGACCTGCCCGAACTCACCCACCCGGATGCCGAGATGCTCGATCTCCTGGCCCGCTACCTGGAGGCACGGTCCCGCGTCCTGGCCCTGGCGTGAACTCACCCGACTGAGCGGCAGTGGTGTGGGCAGGCTCGGACGGCGATGTCGGCGCACTGATCAGGTGGGGACGTGTCGTTCACACAGGTCACGGCGCCTATTGTTCGCGGTGGTTCAGAGGTTCCAGAGCCCGAGCAGGGCGGTCCGCAGGGTGGGGGAGGCGATGCGGTGATCGACCCGGAGCCGGGGATTGGGGTGTCCGAGGTCGGCGAGCATGCGTTCCGCATCCGCTACCGGGATGGGCGCAAGGTCGGCTCGGCTGCGCAGCAGATGCCCGGCGGCGCCGGGGGCGTGGAGGATCGCGATCGCCTCGGAATCCACCACGGCTGGGGGATGAACCCAACTATTGTCCGCGGTCACGAACAGCAGAACATCACCCCGCTCGAGGCGAGTATCGGATCTGTGATGGCGGAACCATTCGAGCTGGTACTTCGCCGCCGGCCCGGCCGCGCCGCGCTGCCGGCGCGCCTGAGTCGCCCACAACTCCTGCTCGGTCGGGCCCGGATCGTACTCGACGGTGTGGTGCACAAACATCCGCGGGATCTTCGCGGGCAGGAACCCGGGGTCGCCGCGCCCGCGGCTGGTGACCCCGGGCAGGGGTACCGCCCGCCCGATCTGCCATTGCGCGGTGGCGTTGTCGAGGAATACCTGGTCGATCTCGGTGGTCTCCTCGATCCCGTCGATGAACGCCCGGACGGAGGCAACGATGTCGGGGTCGTCGGTGATGACCACGGCCTCGTCGGCGAGGGTGGAACTGTGGGAGGCGTTCGCGGAGCCGATGACTGCCCGCCGGTCGGTGGCGATGACGTTGGCGTGCAGGTTCGGTGACGACAGCACCCGGACTCCGGCGTCCAGGTAGTGGGCGAGCGCGACCGGGGAGGTGGCGTGCGCGCGGACGGCGGCGCGGGAGGCGTTGACGATCAGGACGTCGCCGGCGCGTAAAGGGAGCAGGGTGGGGGCGTCCTGGCCGAGGTGGGCGATCGCGGCATGGCGGGGTCCGCGCGTGCGGATGGCGCGGGTGATGTGCGGCCACGGGCTCGGCCCGTGGAAGGCGGTCCCCATAGGAAAACGGTAGCGGGTCGCCGCGCCGGGTTTGTCCGATCCGCGCATCGCGGGCGCACGTGTCATTCGCCGCGGCGGGCTGGTGCGTCACCGGTGCCACGCCTGCGCGCGGCGGTCCGCGTGGCTCTCTTTCTGTTCGTCAGTGCACGGCATGAACATATGCCTTTGTGACGCAGCGAGACCCGTGTTGAATCGCAACTTGCACATAGCAATGTCACATTGTAAGGTGATGGAATGCTGATTCGAGGGGAGATGCACATGTCCACCACTGCAGTCATCGAGGAGTCCGCCGAGCTGGCGGCTGCACGCGCTCGTTACTGCGCGGCGATCGGAGGCGGCTCGCACGAGGAATTCGTGGCCGCCAAGGTCGCGCTCGTCGAGTTGGGGACCGGGCGCACGCTGTCCGGGGACGAGATCGACTACCTGTAACCGGCGAACGAGGCTCCTGCCGCCCGGTGGGGGCCTCGTTCGTGCGTCGCGGCCGGACGCACGGGTGCCGGCGACGGGTGTTCGACGCCTCACGACACGTTCGGAGGCCTTCACCGGGCCACGCCCGACATCCTGGCCCCGCCGACTGGCCCGGGCACACACCCAGCTCCCAGAATGCGCCCGGATGGATCCCGCGCGCCCGCCTGTCACCGAGAAGGGACCCGCCATGTCTGTGCTGATTCGCCCGACCTACCGCTACACCGACCCGGCCCTGACCCCGCCGACCCCCGGCGCCGCTCTGGTCCTGGAGGTGGGTCTGGTGTTCTCCCGTCCGGGCGTCGGCCCGAAGGGCGGCGGCCGGCACGGCGGCATCCCGCTCGCGGTCGGCCCCACCACCACCCTGCTGCGCCGTCACGACGGCACCCGGCTGCGTCTGCCGAACACCGATCTGCTGCTCTGGCACACCCCGTTCCTGATGGCTGGCCACCGCCACGGCGTGGTCGGCCTGCACCATCGGCCCGGCTGGGAATGGCTGGACTGGACCCTCGCCGACCACGTCACCCACGACCACCACACAGCTGCCGCGGCGCCTGCGCACGGGGTCACCCCGGTGCGGGCGGGGCAGTCGTCACCGTTGGTGATCGTTGGCTGCGGGTCACGAAAGCGGACGGGGGTCGGAGCGGTTCCGGCCGGTGCCCTGTACCTCGGTACCTTTCATCGGCTCTGTCAGCGGGCCGCCCGCCGGCTCGCCCCGGTCGAGTCCATTCGAATATTGTCCGGAAGGTTCGGGTTGCTTCCCCTCGATACCGTGGTCGCTCCGTACGAGATGCGTGTGGGGGAACCGGGTTCGGTCACCGCCGACACTGTCCACGCGCAGGCTAGCGCCCAGGGACTCCTGGATCTAGAGGACGTGATCGTCCTCGCCGGCCGCGACTACAGCCGCATCGTCACCGCGGTGTGGCCGCAGGCCCGGACCCCGCCCGCGGGATCGGCGAACAGCAGCAGCGCCTCGCGCGCATCGCCGCCATCGGCGACGCCGCCCTCGATACCGGTGGGTCGTATCCGAGGTCGGCATGACCGAAACGTGTGGGTGCCGCGCGATAGATTCCGACACGAACAGACAGCTGGGGTCAGGGAGGGAAAAGCAGAATGGCGACCGTGTTTTGTATCTCGCACCACGCCAGGGGAGCGGTGCCGGCAGGGCGAGGGATCGTCGAACCTTGCGGAAGCGACGGTGAGTAGGGCATGACAGCCGAGAAGGTAACTCCCGCACCGTCTGAGGTGCACTGGGATACCGTCGTTCTCCACCAGTCCGAGCCGCGACCCTCACCCCTGGCAGATGGTGTCGGGTCCGCCCTCGGCGTGGTCGCCGCAGTCGGGGCGGTCTCCGCGGCGGTCACCGCGGTGATGCTCGTGGCCGGAGGTGTGGGAGCGGCCTTTCTGCATCTTGTCTGGGGGACCACCGACCCGGCCCGGTCGGACGAGGTGATCGAGGATTTCCTCGCCGTCCTGCCCGAGGCCGCGACGACACTGCTGGTGACGTGGCTGCTGACCGGCGCCGCGGTCGGCGGACTGCACCTCGTGGACCGCAGCGACCGGAAACGGCAACCCGCCCGGATCCTCGGCGGACAGCTGCGGCAGGCCCCGGAGGAGTTACGGCGGCCGATGAGCGACGCCATCCTGGCGGTCGAGCGAATCAAGGGGTCTCGGGCGTTCCGGGACGGGATGTTCACCGACCTGGACCTGCGGGCGGCCATGTGGGACCTCGGAACCCAGGTCCTCGCCGCGACCGAACTGCACGAGGCGATGACCGCGGCCGCCGGCACCGGTTCGGGGACACTCACCCCCGAGGAGGGCCGGACGTACACCCGGGCACACGCCCAGATCGAGCAGGCCGCGCGGGAGCTGCGCCAGGCCGCGGACACCGTGGCCGACCTGGACACCGACCTCGCCGCCGCCGACACCGCGGCCCGCGTCGCCGACGAGCGTGCCCGCCAACTCGCCGAATCGGACGCGCACGTCGTACGCCTGGCCCACGCCCACACCGCCGCCCAGGCGAGCACTTCGACAGCCGCGACCACGGTCACCGACCTCACCGACACGATCACCACTCGCGCTCACGCCTACCGGACCCTGCCGCGGCCGTGACCGCCACAGGTCCAGCCCGGGTGCCGGGCTGATGGGTACGCTGCCGACACTGCAGCCGGGGCATGCGACATCCGGCGTTTGCACGGGGGATCGCGGGGGCGTCTCACGCGATCGACATGAGCTGAAAAGGTAAGGGGAGGAAGGCATATGAATTTTCTCGACTATCCGGAGGTCAGTGACCATCTGACGAACTGGACCGCCGCGGGGTGGTGGGGTGGATGGGCGACGCTGCTGCTGGCCGTGCTGGTGGGGGCGGTGGCCGAGTTCACCGCCCGCACCGCCTGCTGGAAGATCGGTGGCGAGGACCGGTGGTGGCTGTGGCCGCTCGCCGCCGCCGTGCTGTGGGTGGCCTCGATCTGGGTTCTCGCCGTCGCGCTGAGCGACCTGGGCCGGCACAGCACCAACTCGCAGGTGGTGGCCTCCATCTGCCTCGGTGGTGCGCTGGTCGGTGCCGCCGCGTTCTATCCGGCGATCAAGGTCGCCGATACCGTGTTCGGGGACCCCTACGACAGCAGCGGATCGCGGCTCCGGTTCCTGGTCGGTGCCCTTCCCTCGGTCGTGGTGGTCGTCACCGCGGTCGCGGTCATCGTCAGCGAGTACTCCATTCGCGGCGAGTTGTTTCAGGCGTTCCTGCGGATGACCCTCGTCCTCGCGTTCTTCGGCATCGTGGTCGGGGGTGTCGTGAAAGTCGTCTCCCGGCCGAAGAACCGCTCCAGCTACCGCTACTGACTGCCGGAGGAGGTTCCAGGTCCGTCGAGGGGGCGGTCCAGTGCGATGACCTCGTAGGCGGGGGCTGCTTGCAGAGAGTGTTCTTCGGCGTCGACGGGCAGGGTCAGGTGCCGTGGTGCTCTCTGCCGTCGATGGCCGAGAGCAGGTAGTGCGGGCAGGTGAGCACCTGCCGCGGCACCGCAATCGCCTGCCGGTCGGTGTCGAGGTACAGGCGGTAGGCGAACTGGCCGGGCCTGTGGGTGCCGGTGTCCGGGTCGACGGCGCCCAGGAAGTATCCGTGCGCGGTGCCTGCGGTGGAGAAGATCGCCCGCACCCACTCGGCGGGCTCGGCCGGCGGCAGATACCGTGGCCCGCCTGTTGCCGCGTCGACGGTGTGCACGATGACCGTGACAGCAGCCCCGGCCGCTGCGGGGAACCCCTGTCCGGCCGGCACGTCGAACGGGGTAATCGAGGTGTGGATCCGCAGTGCGATCTCCGCCGCGGTGCGCGCCGTGACCGTGACGGTGTGCGGATCCACCCACGTGTCGTCGAGGGCCAGATTTGGCAGCGCCGAGTCGGGATCGGCGCTGAGATCTCCGGTCTGCTCGGACATGGGGGCAAGGATACGGTCCACCGGCACCGGGTCGAGAGGAGAGGCTGCACCTCGCCCGGCCGGCAACTGCTGTCGAGAATGACGCGCTGACCTGCGGTGACGGCACGTCCCCTGATGTGTCGCCCCACCCGCGGCGTGCTCGAAGACGCGCTCACTCTCGCTGCCATCCGCGACAACCTCGACCCGTCGCCTACCGCGACACCCACCTGTCTGACACAACGCACACATGCGGGCGAGCGTGGAATGCGTTGCCCTTAAGGTGATACGGAGGCAATACGACAGGGGAGGGATCACCAGCGATGTCTCGGTGCGCCGCTCGTCCGATGCACCACGCGCGCACGACCTACCCCGATGAGGAGGAATCACCCCATGGTCAGTGCCCAGGCGGCACACCACGCCAGCCGGAACACGAGCAGCCCGGAAGAACTCGCCGCCCAGGCTCTGGCCCTGCACGCGCACTACTACTCCGGCAATGGGTCGCTTTCGCGGAGCCGGGCAGCGCAGGACGCCGTCGACCTGTTGCCGGATCTGGCGTCGGCGATCACTGCCCTCCTCGGACCGGCTTTGCCCGCCCCGCTTACTCCTGTCACACCGACTCCCGTCCCGCCTGTTTCTCCTGGCGGCCCGGCTCACCCAGTGGCCGATACGTCCCCGTCAGAACTTCGTGGCAAGGCGGAGGAGCTGCTGCGCGCGCTCGCCGGCCCGGACGCCCGCCTGCGCGACGACCAATGGACCGCGATCGAAGCACTGGTCGTGCACCGCAGCCGCGCGCTGGTGGTGCAGCGGACCGGGTGGGGAAAATCCGCGGTGTACTTCCTGGCCGCGCAACTGCTGCGCAGCCAGGGGAGGGGCCCGACGGTGATCGTCTCGCCGCTGCTCGCCCTGATGCGCAACCAGGTCGCCGCCGCGCAGCGCGGCGGCGTCCGTGCTGCGACCATCCACTCCGACAACGTGAAAGAGTGGAAAACCATCCACGCCGACATCGACGCCGACCGAGTCGATGTGCTGCTGATCAGCCCCGAACGTCTCATCAAACCGGGCTTCCGGGAGAAGGTCCTGCCCGTCCTGGCCGCCAACAGCGGGCTGGTAGTAGTCGACGAGGCGCACTGCGTGTCCGACTGGGGCCACGACTTCCGGCCCTCCTACCGCGGCATCAGCGCACTCCTCGCCCAGCTCGGCGGCGACGTCCCGGTCCTGGCGACCACCGCCACCGCCAACGACCGGGTGATCAGCGACATCGCCAGCCAGCTCGGCGTCGGCGCCGACACCACCGGCACCGTCGTCCTGCGCGGCGGTCTGGATCGGCCCTCGCTGCACCTGTCCGTGATTCACCTCGACGACACGGCCGCCCGGACCGCATGGCTGACTGAGCGACTCGACGAGCTGCCCGGGTCGGGCATCATCTACACCCTCACGATCGCCGCGGCCACCGAACTGGCGGCGGTGCTCACCGAGCACGGGTACCGCGTCGCCGCCTACACCGGACGCACCGACGCCGCCGACCGCGAACGTTTGGAAGCGGATCTGCTGGACAACCGGGTCAAAGCGCTCGTCGCGACCTCCGCGCTCGGGATGGGTTTCGACAAACCCGACCTCGGATTCGTCGTCCACATGGGTGCCCCCGCCTCCCCGATCTCCTACTACCAGCACATCGGCCGCGCCGGCCGCGCCCTGCCGCGGGCGGAAGCCATCCTGCTGCCCGGGAGCGACGACCGCGAGATCTGGGACTACTTCGGATCTCTCACCTTTCCCCGCGAGGAAATCGTGAGGCAAGTACTCGACGCCCTCAGTGAAGATCGGGCCCAGCGGCTCAAGACGCTGTTGACCAAGGTCGAGCTGCGACGCACCCGGCTGCTGATGGTCCTGAATGTCCTCGAAGTCGACGGTGTCGTCGCCCGGGTCCGGAACGGGTGGATTACCACCGGTGCACCCTGGTCCTACGACGCGCAACGGTACGACGGTCTCGAAGCCGCACGGGAGGCCGAGCAGCAGGCGATGATCGACTACCAGCACACCCACGGCTGCCGGATGGAGTTCCTGCGACAACAACTCGACGACCCCGACCTCGACGACGGCCTCAATCGGTGCGGTCGCTGCGACAACTGCGCCCAGGGGTGACCACTGCTGTGCCGCAGTGATGAGGCCGCGCCGCGTGGTGACCATCGACGACTGATCGCGGCGTGGTCGCTGACGGACACGTGAGACGGTCGGCTTCTCGTCCGAGCGTGCCGATGCGGGCCGTGCGAGACCGGTCTGATCCCACCTCGGATACACCCTGCCGAGCTCCCACATATCAACGGCCGGTTCCTCTGCATTGCAGACGATATCGACGTTCGGTCCGGTATGCCGGCCACGGTCGAGGTGGTGGCTGATGTACCAGGGGACGAGCTTGCCGGCCCGCCAAAGGTCGTACTCGTCGCTGCCCGGTTCGACGAAGGGGCCACTGACGGTCAAGTCGCCGGCGAACAGTGTCAGGTGCGCGCGGGCCTCCGGTGAGTCCACACTCTGTTCGCCGCTCGGCAGTTGCGGTTCGGTCTGATCGGCGGCGGTCGCGGATCTGCGACGAAAGAACGTGAACATGGGGTGTCCTGTCGGTGTGAGGGGCGGACGGAGCTGGCGCTGCACCAGCGGCGGGTCATGTGTCGTTGTCGTCGATCCTAGGGGCGGAACCGACTGTCATCGCCTCCGCCCGTCGTGCGGAATCCAGTCTCGATCCGCCGGCGGGCCTGGGCCGGTGGGCCCGGCGCACCATCGGCTGTCGACGGCTATGGTCTGGTTGCGCATCGGATGCTTCACTCTGGCGGTGGGCGGGATGCGAATCAGCGGTGAACAAGTGGAGGGTCTTGTGATAGAGGTCTATTTCAAGGACATGATCGAGGGTGTGGCTGATGCGCTCGACCGCATCAACGAATCACCGGACGGTGCGGACCCGGCGCCGACCGCGCGGCCGTCCTACGACGTTGACGGGCGGAAGGTCTCTCCGACGGAGGGCGCCCGGATCGCTGGCCAACGAATCTGGGATTCGGCCAACGGGCATAACCCGACTTCCCGCCGACCGGTTCAGGCGCGGATCGATGAGCTGGAGGATCTGCGGGAGCAACTGAACGTGGCGATCGACCATGCAGTGGCCGAACTTTCGGGTTTTGTGCACCCGGAGTTCCGGACTGGATCGAACCGGCCTAGCTGATTTCGGTAGGCTGGCCGGCGCGGGAGTACGGCACTGGTTTGGTCACCGGATTGCTGCCCCCGTGGTAGACCCGCCTTGTGGGTCCGAGCGTGGCAGGCCGTCAATTGGGGCAACTCATGCTGCCACGCTCCGTCTTTTCAGGGTGGGATCGGCTCGGGGAGGATGATCGGCGGCGCACAACAACAGATGTCGGTGCGCTGATCGCGCGGGGACGTGTCGTTACGCAGGTCACGGCACCTATTTCTCGCGGTGGTTCAGAGGTTCCAGAGCGCAACGCCGTCCGCAAGCTGGGGGAGGCGATGCGGTGGTCGACCCGGAGTCGGGGATTGGGGTGTCCGAGGTCGGCGAGGGTCTGTTCGGCGTCCTGCACCGATGGGGGAGAGGTCGGCTCGGCTGCGCAGCAGGTGACCGATGGCGTGGGAGGCGTTGACGACGAGCACGTCGCCGGCGCGCAGCGGCAGCAGGGTGGGGGGCGTCCTGGCCGAGGTGGGCGATCGCGGCATGGCGGGGTCCGCGCGTGCGGATGGCGTGGGTGATGTGCGGCCACGGACTCGGCCCGTGGAAGGCGGTCCCTAGAAAAACGGTAGCGCGGGGCGGGAGTGCTGAACCGACATTGGCTCTGACCGGGTCGCACGATGCAGTTCTGAGATCGGTTGCACCGTCCGTATCTGCGTAAGTAGTGATGAACTGCGAAGACGACACGTCCCATTGGTAATGGATGACGGGCCACTCGACGGGGGCGAGGCGTCCAAGCGGTGCGAGAGGGGAAGTCGCTCGCACCGCTTGGTTTCCGGGTTGCAGTGTCAGGACAGGCGTTCGATGATCATCGCCATTCCCTGGCCGCCACCGACACACATGGTTTCGAGGCCGAACTGCTTGTCGTGGTACTGCAGGGAGTTGATGAGGGTGGTTGCGATGCGGGCGCCGGTCATGCCGAACGGGTGTCCGATCGCGATGCTGCTGCCGTTGATGTTGAGTTTGTCCATGCTGATGCCGAGTTCACGGGCGGAGGGTATGACCTGGGCGGCGAACGCCTCGTTGATCTCGACGAGGTCGATGTCGTCGATGGACAGGTCTGCCAGCGCCAACGCTTTGCGGCACGCTTCGATTGGGCCGAGACCCATGATTTCGGGGGACAGCCCGGACACCCCGGTAGAGACGATGCGGGCGAGTGGGGTCAGGTCGAGTTCGGCGGCCTTGGTGGCGCTCATGATCACCAGAGCGGCGGCGCCGTCGTTGAGGGGGCAGGCGTTGCCGGCGGTGACGGTGCCGTCCGGCCGGAAGACGGGCTTGAGCTGCGCCACTGCCTCTAGGGTGGTGCCCGCCCGGGGGCCGTCGTCGCGGCTCACCACTGTGCCGTCGGCCAGGGTCACTGGGACGATTTCCCGGTCCCAGAAGCCGTTGGCCTGCGACTTCTCCGTCAGGTTCTGCGAGCGGACCGCGAACTCGTCCTGCTCGGCGCGGCTGATGCCCTTCAGTTGTGCGACGTTTTCGGCGGTCTGCCCCATTTGGATGTAGACGTCGGGCAGTAGTCCGTCGGCGCTCGGATCGCGCCAGGTGTCGGCGCCGGACTGGGTGCGGCGGTCGGAGCGTTCGAGTGCGGCGGCAAAGCGCTGGTTCGTGGTGCCGGGCAGGCCGTCCGAGCGCCCGGCGGCAATGGAGCGGCTGACCGATTCCACTCCGGCCGAGATGAAGACGTCGCCTTCACCGGCTTTGATCGCGTGAAACGCCATCCGGGTGGTCTGTAGGCTCGAGGAGCAGTACCGGTTGACCGTGGTGCCGGGGACCTCCGTCAGGCCCGCGAGGATGGAGACCACGCGGCCCATGTTGTACCCGGCTTCGCCCGCCGGCTGTCCGCAGCCGAGGATCAGGTCGTCGATCTGGGTGCGGTCCAGCGCGGGGATCTTGTCCAGCGCCGCCGTGACCATTTGCGCGGTGAGGTCGTCGGGACGTAGATCCTTCAAGGATCCTTTGACGGCCCGGCCGATGGGGGAGCGGGCGGTCGAGACGATGACTGCTTCAGGCATGAGTGTTCGTCCTTCTCTTGAATGCGGCTGCGGCGGAACCGATGAGCGCGCTGGGGTTTCCGTAGTCGGGGAATAGGGATTTCAGGTGGCGGACGACGTCTCGCGCGGTGTCTTTGTCGTTCACGGCGTCGGTGAACGCGTCGATGTATGCGCGGGTTCCGTCGAGGGAGGCGGCCGGGTCGTCGTCGGGGAGGTCGGGGCGTTTGTGGCCGGCGACGACGATGCGGGGCGCCAACGCAGCGACCTCATCGATACTGGCGATCCACTGCTGCCACTCGTTCGGGCCGGAGGCGGCGAGAAACGGGTTGATTCCGTTGTAGACGATGTCGCCGGCGATGACCGCCTCGATCGCGGGAATGTGGACGACGGTGTTGTGCGGGATATCGCCCTGTCCGATCGTGAGGATCCGCAGTTCGTGACCGTCGACGGACAGTACGGTGCCCTCGAGCGGCTCCGGGATATACGAATTGTCCAGTGCGAGTCCGTCGAACATCGCGGTCCAACGCGTGCGGGTGATATCGAGTTCTTGTGCGATCTTGTCTGCGACCGCGGGAACGGCCACTGCGCGTGCCTGGGGGAAGCGTGTCAGTAGCCACTCGAGTCCGAGGTAGTGGTCGGGGTGCGCGTGGGTGATGTAGATGGTGGTCAGCGAACGACCTGAGGTCTCGAGGCGACGGGCGACTTCGTGCACGTCGTCGAGGGTGTATCCGGTGTCCACCAGGATCGCCTCGGTCGGCCCGAGCACCAGGGTCGCTGTGGTGGGGGAGAACGAGCCACCTGCCGGCAGGTCCCGTTGCGGGCTGGTGTAGACATCGAGTGAGAGCGTGGGCATAGGGTCACCTTGTGGTCGAGTGGATTTCGGTGCGCAAAGGTTGCCAGTCGGGGACCAACAAGATCAGAACACAGTCAGAAGCAGCATCCTGATTGGGATCATCTGTTCCGCAATCTGGAGCAGAGCTTCCCGTGGGTGGAACCCCGCCGCCCCGTGGTGAGGGTGGCGGGGTTCCCATCGACGGTCCCGAGTCGGGTCAGTCAGACCGTCGAAGCGTGGAAGACCTCGTCAGCCAATGCGGGGGTTTGGCTGACGAGGTCAGCGCACCAGCGCGCGTAGCCGCCACACGGCGAGCGGGTGCGGGTCAGGGTGTATTCGCATTCGCCAACCAGCTGACCGCTACTGAGGATGGCGTGGTCATTTACGTTCAGCGCCGAGCTCGGAACTTGTTGTGGTGCCGTCGGCCATGATCTGTGATTGCGCTCTCGCTGTCCGGAGTCGATGCAGTCACTCGATCACGTAACCCCCTGTGCGCCTTTTCGGTAGCTGCCGCAACCAGGAGGGCGAACCGGCGGCGGCCCCGACTATCCCGTATAGCCGGGCGGCATGAGGACGGACTTGGTCTCGCAGAAGGCTTCGAGTCCCTCCGGCCCGTTCTCACGGCCGATGCCGGAGGCCTTGTAACCGCCGAACGGTGATCCCGGGTCGAATGCGTACCAGTTGATGGCGTACGTGCCGGTCCGGATCTGCTTCGCGATCGCGAGTCCGTGATCGATGTCGGTGGTGTACACCGAGCCGGCGAGGCCGTAGTCGGAATCGTTGGCGATCTTGATCGCCTCGTCCTCGGAATCGTAGGGGATCACGGAGAGGACGGGGCCGAAGATCTCCTCGCGGGCGATCGTCATCGAGTTGTCGACGTCGGCGAAGATGGTCGGCTCCACGTACCAGCCCCTGTCGAGACCCGCCGGACGGCCGCCGCCGAGCACCACACGGGCACCCTCGTCCTTGCCCTTGGCGATGTAACCCTCGACGCGGTCGCGCTGCTTCTCGGAGATCAGCGGCCCGATTTGCGCGGCCGGGGCGGACGGATCTCCGACGGCCATGAATCCGGCACCCGCGACAAGGGCGTCCAGCACCTCGTCGTAGCGGGACCGCGGGGCGAGGATCCGGGTCTGCGCGACGCACGCCTGCCCGGTGTTCATGAGCCCGGACATCACCAGCATCGGCATCGTGGACGCGAGGTCGGCGTCCTCGAGGATGATCGCCGCCGACTTGCCGCCGAGTTCGAGGGAGCAGCGTTTGAGGTTCTGTGCGGCGATGGCCCCGATCTTGCGGCCGACAGGACTGCTGCCGGTGAACGTGATCTTGTCGATGCCGGAATGCGACACCAGGTATTCACCGGTCTCGGCGCCGCCAGGCAGAACGGAGATGACGCCCTCGGGTACCCCGGCCTCGGCGAAGATCTCCGCGAGAAGGTGTATGGAGAGCGGGGATTCGGGTGCCGGCTTCAGCAGCACCGTGCACCCGGCGAGCAGCGCCGGGGACAGCTTGTTGACGGCGACGAACAGTGGCACGTTCCAGGCGAGAACCGCGGCCACCACACCGACAGGCTCCCGCAGCACCTTCGTCTGGCCGAACACGCCGGTGCGGGTCTGCTCCCACTCGAAGTCGTTCGCGAGGCCGGCATAGAAGTTCAGGGTCGCGAGCGACGGCGTCTGCTGCATCATCCCGACCATCGCGGGCGGCTGACCCATCTCCGACGAGATCAGCGCGTTGAGGGTCTCGCCGCGCTCCTCGATGAGCTTCGCCGCCTTCGCGAGGATCTCCCCGCGCTCCGCGGGCGTCGTCTGCGGCCACGGACCTTCGTCGAATGCCTGCCTGGCGACGGCGACGGCGTCGTCGATGTCGGTAGGCGACGCGACGGGACAGCGGCCGACGCGTTCCTCGGTGGCCGGGGAGAACACTTCGAGCACCTGGTCGGTGGCCGGGTCAACCCATTTGCCGCCGATGTAGAGCTTGTCGTAGTCGGTCATGAGTCCATTCCTGTCGCGAATGTGTGCTTTTCTCTTGAATGCGGTAGACGCACTGTCTCGGTCGGTTCGAGAACCAGGGTGGCCGTTGTTGGTGAGAACGGGACTCCTCCCGGCAGTTCACGTTGTGGGCTGGTGTAGACATCGAGTGTGAGGGTCGACATGTCGATTTCCATTTCCATTTCCGTTCGATCGCTCGCGCTATATCACTCGCTGCGGGAATGGTCTGCTAGGTGTTTCGTCACTGGTCGACGAACGGATCTGGTGCCGGATGGTGGTCGAGGACAGCGCCGTCCGCGCCCGGTCGAGTGTCGCTGGATCTACGTCAACCAACAGTATGGCGACGTCGATACCCGCTGCTCCTCCATCGTGTACCCGCAACTCGTATCGGTCCTGTAGACCGGCGCCGTCCAGCATTCGCGTAAAGGAACGTTCGACCGTGTCCACCCGTAAGCGGTTCTTCAGAATCTTGCCGACCGCCGATTTCGGCAGGTCGTCGACAATGAAGAACTCCTTCGGCAGTGCGGCGCGCTCGCGCACTCGTTCCTGCATGTGCGCCGTCAGATCGTCCAGGTCGAATTCCGTGCTGTCGGTTACGACGACGTACGCGACCGGTACCTCACCGGCATCCGGATCTGGCATCCCGACCACCGAAGCTTCGGCGACGAAGGGGTACGCGAAGAGCGCCTCTTCTACTGGTGCCGGGTCGATATTGTGGCCACCACGAATTATCAAATCCTTGGCGCGGCCGGTGATCCGGAGCGCACCGCCTTCATCCATGCTGGCGAGATCGCCCGTATTCAACCAACCGTCGGGGAGTAGTACTCCCACATTCTGCAGCGGATTGAGATAGCCGGCGAAGACAGCGGGACTGCTCACTAACAGAATGCCTGCCTCCCCGGCCTCACACTCGAGGTACTCACCCTCCGCGGTCTCCCGGACTACCTTTGCGGCTGTATACGGCACCGGTAACCCAATAACGCCGGGCGTGGGTTCCATACCGCGGGGGGAGGTGACTACCGCACCGGACGTTTCGGTGAGACCGTATCCTTCTGCGATGCTGACTCCCGTCAGCCTTCGGAACCGGTCCGCGACTTCCATGGACAACGGCGCAGATCCGCTCGATACCCTGTCGACAGGGTGGAACGCCGGAATCAAGTCGGGCCGCTGAACGAGCCGATTGGCAATCGTGGGAAGCAAGGGCACGCTCGATATGGAGAATTCTTGCGCGATTGACCAGAAGTTGTCGATCACTCCGGGCCCTCGCCACCCCGCCGATGTTGGGAAGACGGCGGTGCCTCCGAGTGCAAGTCCTGTGAGTTGCGTGACGGCAATGCCGTGGACATGGAACAAGGGGGAGGCACAGATTCGAACGACCCCTATGGGCGCTTGATGCGCCATAGCCGATGACCAGCATGCGTAAATTTGGCCGCCGTGAGTTACCCGTGCCAGTTTCGGTGCACCGGTGGTTCCTCCGGTGCCGATGAACGCGCCGACGGTGTCCCACTCGATGACCCTCGACTCCGCCAGCACATCGCCGTCGTACTGGTCGAGTACGTCCATCATTTCGATAAAGCGCACACCCGGCGGAACCACGCCTGACCGCGATCCGCCAGCCCGGATCACCGTTTTGATGGTTGGGGCATGGTCCAGAATGGAAGCGATTTTCGGCCAAACATCTGTCGCAACATCTCCACCGTAGCTGACGAGAATCGTCGAACCCGCGGCGGTGATGAGCTCGCCGATAAGTTCGGGCTCGAGCATCCAGTTCAATGGATTCGCAATTCCAGCTGTCTGCGCGCCCCACAGCGCGAACTGCGGCTCCGGAGTGTTCGCTGTCAGGATCGATACGGAGTCTTCTGCACGAACGCCAAGATCATTGAAGAGGTTGGTGGTTTGCGTGATTCGCTGCAGAACATGCCGATGCGTGAGGTGTACAGCAGTGGTTAGGTCATATGCATCGGGAATGTACGTCAAGGCGATCGCGTCCGGATCAATCAGCGCACCGTTGCGGATGAACTCGTACACGCTCGTAGGCAAACCTCGCTCGGACAGCGGAGTTTGCTCGAATTCCTTGATCCTCGCCCGGCTTGAAAGGTCTACCGTTGCCCAGTACGGCGGAACGAAGTCAGCCGCAGCGATCGGTGCCTTCGCCTCGGTGTCGTGTCGTCCTGTCGCAGATCGGCTAATACTCATCTCGGTTCTCCGTCGCTTGAATAGTGGCTGTCCTCGCGATGATCGCGTTACGCCTTGCCGGCGAAGCGCGTGAAAGCTGCACGCGCGTGACCTTGGGCGAGCCTCTCTTGCTGCTTTCCACTGCAGCGATCAACAGCGTGCAAACGGTGACGATGCTGTCGAACGGGAGCGAGGGTCTCCGCTCGAGGCTCAGGGCACTGGTTGGACCGGAAGCCCCCATACCGTTGTCCGCTTTCACGCGGATGCCTGTCGAGGCGTCGCCGATTCGAGCACACGGTCACGGTCCCGGCCAGGATTCATGAACAGCAATGCGAGGATGGCAAACACCCCGGCCGCTGCACCGAGGATCTGGAAGGCGAGAGCGAACCCGTCTGCCTTCGTTTCGGCATGGTCGACGATGACTCCGGCCAGCCACGGCGCGATCAGGCCGCCGACTGCCATGATCGCCATGTAGACGCCTAAGGTTCCCGCCAGTTGCCGCTGCGGGCAAATCACACTGACGGCGGTGTTGAGCAGTGGCGCGGCCCCCGAGGCCACACCGTAGGCGATCGAGATCATTGCCACGACGAGCATCGGTGTATCGACGTAAGGAACGAACAGCAAGATTGCCGCGCACAGCAAAACCCCCGCAGCAGCCACCGCAGCCCGCGCCCGGCGGGCCGTCACACCGCGGGCCACCATGCGGTCACTCACGCGCGAGATCGTCAGCATGTACACAAGAGCGACCATGCTCGGGATTGCAAACATCGAACCGGCCTGTTGAGCGGAGAATCCCAGTCCGAGCTCGAAGTACGACGGCAGCCACGTCAGAATGACCGTCTGCAACGCGTAATAGGCCATGAACAGCAGGGCGCCGAAGACAAAGGTAGGGGCGCGGAAGATGCTCAGCCACGGCACGGTCGTGTCGTCGTGCCGCTCCACCGTAGCGTTGGCGACCGGCGTCAAATGGGGACCCTCCGACCAGCGGGTCACCCACAGGATGCACCACAGGACACCCATGATCGCCATGCTGATCAGGGCCGCCCGCCAACCGAACGAGACTGTTAGGTAGGTGAGCAGCGGCGCGAAGACAATCTTCGCAACCGAAGTTCCGCCGAGTAGAAGAGCGCTGGGAAAGCCGCGCTTGTCCGGTGCATGCCAGGAGTAGACGGCAGCGTGCATGAGCGCCGAGCTCGGGCCTTCGGCGATACCGAGGAGCATCCGACTGGCGATCAGCACAGCGAGCGTGGACGACAACACGACCGGCAGCACCGACGCGGACCAGAGCAGAGCGAGCGCCAGCAGTGCCCACCGCAGTCCGAGCCATCGGCTCAGGAGCCCTGACGTGAAGCCGCCGATGGTGAACATCAGGAAAAACAGGCTGCCGACCATTCCGATCTGCGACGACGTCAGGCCCAGTTCACGAGTAAGCGGCTGTGCGATGATGCCGTACACAGCCTTGTCGGCGTAGTTGATCATGTACAGGAGAATGACCACTGCGGTCATGGACCAAGCACTTCTACGAGTTCCGGACGACTGCGCGACTGCCGCTGTCTCTTCGACCTTTCCAACGGTCACGTGAATGTTTCCTTTCGAACCCAGGGCCAATCGGTGTCCGACGAGGACGACAACCCGATAGCCGCGGCATGCGATCCGCAATGATGAGAATTGGGGGTCCCGTACCGGCTCGGTGTCTGTAGGACACCGAGCCCGGACCGCGCGGCGCGGGAATTCCGACATCGCGCCGCGTCAGGTCGATCAATCGGGGCAACACGGTTCCCGCAACCGATGTCACGACGGTCCGGTGTCGGCACCCCCATTTTCGGCGTGTCGACACCGGCTCGGACCGACACCGCATCCGTCGTGGAACAGCGGCCTACTGGAAGGAGGTACTCCCATTACGGACGGCCTGTTCGAGCAGCGGGGCTGGAGACCAATACTCCCCATGCACCACCTCGAACTCCCGGATCCTGCGGAGCACCTCCTCGAGTCCGAGGTTCTGCGCGTAGTACATCGGACCACCCCTGGAGGCAGGGAAGCCGTAACCATCGACGTAGACGACGTCGATGTCGGACGCGCGCTGCGCGATGCCCTCGCCAAGGATCTTCGCGCCCTCATTGACGAGCGCGAGGATGCACCGGTCGACGATCTCGGCGTCACTGATTTCCCGGCGATCGATTCCGGCTTCGGCGGCGCAACGACGAATGACCGCATCGACTTCAGGATCGGGAACGGGGGTCCGGCTACCGTTTACGTACCGGTAGTAACCCGAGCCGGTTTTCTGCCCGAACCGGCCGCCCTCGCAGAGGACATCGTCGACCCGGGAGTACCGCAGGTGCTTCGGCCGCGTCGGTGCGAGGCGCTTACGAGCCGCCCATCCAATGTCGAGCCCGGCCAGGTCGGACATCGCGAACGGTCCCATGGCGAGACCGAAGTCCTGAAGAACCCGGTCGACACGGTCAGGTGTCGCGCCCTCCTCGAGCAGGAAGTCCGCTTCGCGCCGGTACGGGGAAAGCATACGATTCCCGATGAATCCGTCGCACACCTTCGAGAGCACCGGAACTTTCGCGATCTTCTGCGCGACAGCCAGACTGGTGACGACGACGTCGTCCGCTGTCGCATCGCCGCGCACCACCTCGAGCAGCTTCATCACATTCGCCGGGCTGAAGAAGTGCAGACCGATGACGTCCTGGGGTCGGGAGACCGTCCGGGCGAGTTCGTTGACGTCCAACCGGGAGGTGTTCGATGCCAGCACCGCGCCGGGCTTGCAGATTATGTCGAGTTTGGCGAACACCTCCCTCTTTACTGCCATGTCCTCGAAGACCGCTTCCACAACGAGGTCGGCCGTGGACGCGGCATGAAGGTCGAGATGTGGTTCGATCAGTGCGAGTCGCTGCTCTACCTGCTGCGCAGTCAGCCGACCCTTTGCGGCGGTGGCCTCGTAGTTGCGGCGGATCGTCGCCACGCCGCGGTCGAGAGCCTCGGTGTTCTGCTCGATCAAATCGACAGGGAAACCTCCGTTGGCGAAGGCCATCGCGATGCCGGTGCCCATAGTGCCGGCGCCGATCACGGCAACCCGCTCAATTGGCCTCGGAGCAGTGGCACGGTCGATGTCGGCGACCTTGGCAGCGTGCTTTTCGGCGAAGAAGACGTGTCGCAATGCCTTCGCCTCGGGGCTGTCGACCAGGCGCACGAAAGCCTCGCGTTCGAGGGCCAGCCCGTCGTCGATCCGGTGGGTGGTGGCAGCCTCGACAGCATCGATGGCCGCGAGTTGCGCAACCCGGTTGCGGGTGCTGGGGCGAACACGCCTGCGGGCGGCGTCGAAGTCGACACCGTCACCGCTGGCTGGCGGACGCTGGTCGATGACCGGGGCCGCGGATCCCCGCGGGACACCGTTGCTGAGGAAGGCCAGCGCGGCGTCGAGGGGGTCGCCGGGCACACAGTGATCCACAATGCCGAGTTCAGCGGCGCGGGCCGCCGTCACGGTGGTCCCGTTCTGGATCATGTTCAGCGCCTCGGCGGTGCCGATCAGCCGAGGCAAGCGCTGGGTGCCGCCGGCACCGGGGAGCAGACCCACGTTGACCTCGGGAAGTCCGATCGTCGCCCCGGTCTGGGCGATACGGTAGTTACACACCAAGGCCAACTCCAAGCCCCCACCGAGTGCGAAGCCATGGATGGCGGCCACCACTGGTTTGGGCAGTGCCTGAATCTGGTCGAAAACGTCCGGCACGGACGGCTTCACCGCGGCGGCCGGCGTTCCGAACTCCCGCAAATCTGCACCGCCGCAAAAACCCTTGCCGGCACCGACGATGACCACCGCACGGACCACATCATCATGCGCTGCAGTGATACCCGCCGAGAGCCCGGTACGGATCGAATCACCAAGACCGTTCACCGGGGGATTTGCGAGCCGAATCACCGCGACATCACCACGCACCTCGTACTGCACGGCCGGTGACAGGTCCACGATATGCTTTGTCTCACTCATAACGAAAAAGACTCTTTCTCTCTGAATTCGGCTCAGCGACCCTGGAACACGGCTTCACGCCGCTCGATGAAGGACTGAATGCCTTCCTTACAATCCTCGGAGTTCAGCACCTGCTCGCGAATGACCGGGATTTGGGCGATCGCGGCCTGCTCGGCCGCATCGAGGAACGCCATCGCACCGACCTTCGTCGCACGGATCCCGAGCGGCGCGTTCTTGCAAATCTCCCGGGCGAGTTCGATCGCTCGCGAGATCTGCTGCCCGAACGGTACGACCTCCTGAACGAATCCCATTCGCAGGGCGGTATCGGCATCGTACTCATCGCACAGCAACAGGTGATACATCGCGTTGCCCCAGCCTGTGCGCGTCAGGTAGCGGAAATGGGCGCCACCGATCGGTGCGATGCCTCGCTTGGACTCGAGTTGCTGGAACCGTGCAGTTTCCGCCGCGACGACGATGTCGGCGGCGAGCATCATCTCAATCCCCACCGTCAGCGTGAGACCCTGCACCACCGCGATGACCGGCTTGCGGCATCGTCGGCCGAGCCCGAACGGATCGACCTTCGTAGGATCACCAGGCTTCGACGTCGCACCTGGTCCGAAGAACTTCGGCATGTCCAAACCGGCCGTAGTATCCTTGCCCGCCGAGCAAAACACGGCCACCCACAGGTCGTCATCATCGTCGAACGTCGTCAGATGGTCGCTCAGTTGCTCCATCATCTCCGGCGTGTATGAGTTCTTTTTCGTCTCGTTCTCTACCGTGATGACGGCGATCCGGCCGTCGATCCGCATGGTGACTTGACCAGGCTTCGTCTCGGTGCTCATCGATCTCTTACCTTTCGTGACTGACAGGGGTGGGACAGGTCAGATCGCCGTTGCGCCGCCGTCGACCGCCAGGACCTGACCGGTGATGTGCTTGCCCGCATCGCTCGCGAAGAGCAACGTGGCGCCCTTGAGGTCGCTCTCGTCCCCGATCCGGCCCTGCGGAATGCGCGCCGTGATCGAGTCGAGTTGATTCTCCAGCGTGCCGCGCGTCATGTCCGAGGGAAAGAAGCCGGGTGCCAGGGCATTCACGGTGATGCCGTGGGGTGCCCACTCAGCGGCGAGGGCGCGCGTGAAGTTGATTACCGCAGCCTTGCTGGTGTTGTAGGCGATCGTCTTCGCACCAGTAGGAGGATTACCTTTCATGCCTGCTATCGAGGCGAGATTGATGATCCGCCCGTAGCCGGCCGGAAGCATGGATCGCTTGCCGATCTGCTGCGACAGCAGGAACAGTGAACGCACGTTCAAATTCATGACCTTGTCCCACGCGGCGAGCGGAAGGTCCTCGGTCGGCGATCCCCAGGTCGCGCCGGCGTTGTTGACCAGGATGTCGATCGTTCCGACTCGCTCGAGGGCCTCGTCCGCCAGGCGTGCGACCTCTTCCTCGCGGCTCGAGTCAGCGGCGATCCATTCAGCCTTGATTCCTTTGGCAGACAGACGTTCCTGTGCGCTTCGCAGGGAGTCTGATTTGCGTGAGCTGATCACGACGTGCGCTCCCTGCTCACCGAGTGCCTCGGCAATCTGCAGGCCGAGGCCACGCGAACCTCCGGTGACGAGTGCGGTGCGTCCGTCCAGTGCGAACAAGTTCTTTATGTCGGGCATGGTGTGAGGCCTATCTCTGATGGTTCTTTTGAAGAAGGTGCATTCTTCGACGGCTGGAGTGTGGGGAGTCCTATGGTGCGGTGCCGAAGCTGCACACTTAGAAGGCGATGGCTGCGTCGTCCATCAGAATCGCAGTGTCCGACCGAGCACGAACCAGCAGCGAGAGGGTATCGGGCAGCAATTTGTCGAAATAGTAGCGGGCGACGGCGAGCTGCTGCTTGTGAAGGTCGGTGGCCTGATCGCCCAGTTGCACGACCGTGTCCGCTGCACGCGCCCAGAAGTAGGCGAATACGTAATAACCGACGAGATTGAGGAAGTCGACCGCACTGGTTCCGACGCGAAGGTCGTCATCTTGTGCCCATCGGGCGAGGTCGGTGGTGAGAGTGTCGATTTCTCCGGCCAGCGTTATGAGAGCGACTCGGAAGAGATCCATTTCCTCGCGGCCCTCGAGCGTGTGCGCGTAGTTGCTGACCATTTCGAGCAACTGCTTGAGTCGGCGTCCCCCGTCGTTGAGGACCTTCCGCTGCAGGAGGTCGTGGGACTGCACGCCGTTGGTTCCCTCGTAGATCGGGAGGATCCGGGCGTCCCGAAGGATCTGTTCGGCGCCGTAGTCGATGATGTAGCCGGCGCCACCGTGGACCTGCATCCCCAATGAGGCAGACTCGACCGCACGATCGGAGACAAAAGCCTTGGCCACCGGGGTCAAGAGAGACAGCATGTCTTCGGCGTACTCGCGGATCGCCGGATCGGACGACGACTTGCGTAGATCGACCTGTAATGCCAACCAGTACAGGAAGAGTCGAGATCCACCGACCCAGGCCTTCTGTGTGAGCAGCATTCTCCGCACATCCGGTTGATCGATGATCGAGTCGGCGGCCTGATTCGGCGTTCGGAGCGACTCCGGTGCCCGTGACTGGATGCGTTCACGGGCGTATGCCGTGGCCTTCTGATTCGCCCTCTCGTTCATACCGAGCGCTTGCACGCCCGTGCCCAGCCGGGCGCTGTTCATCATCACGAACATCGCCGCCAAGCCCATGTTCACCTCACCCACGAGGTGCCCGACGGCGTTCTCGAAGCGCAGCACACAGGTCGAACTTCCATGCAACCCCATCTTGCTCTCGATGCTGTCGCAGTACACGCCGTTGCGGTCGCCGACGGCGCCGTCTGAGCCGACCGTATGCTTCGAGACGGCGAACAAGCTGATACCGCGGGTGCCCTTGGGTGCATCCGGAGTACGGGCCAACACGAGGTGCACGATGTTCTCTGCCAAGTCGTGTTCACCGGACGAGATGAACATCTTCGTTCCCGAGATCAGGTAGCTGCCGTCGTCGGCAGGTACTGCGCGGGTGGTGAGCAGACCCAGGTCGGTGCCGCAATGCGGCTCCGTCAAACACATGGTGCCGGTCCACTTGCCGGAAGCCAGCTGCGGCAGATACCGGCGCTTGAGGGCGTCCGACGCGTTCACGTTGAGGCACCAGTAGGTGCCGGCGGAGAGGCTGGTGTAGAGGCTCCACGAGGGATTGGACGCGGCGAGCATTTCCTTGATCACCGAACCGACGGTGGACGGCATACCACCACCGCCGTGCTCGACCTCGCAGTCCACGGCCGGCCATCCGCCGACGACGTACTGGTCGTACGCCTTCTTGAATCCCGGGGGAGTCACGACGGTGTCCCCGACCAGCCGGCACCCTTCGCGGTCACCCACAGCGTTGATTGGATCAAGCACGCGAGCACAGAAATCGCCGGCACCCTCGATCACTCCGTCGATGGTGTCGCGGTCGATGTCGATCCCGCCGCCCTGAAGCGTACCGGCGGCGTCGAGCACCTCGTGCAGCACGAACTGCATCTCACGGATCGGAGGCGTGTAGTTCATCGGTTTTCGGCCTTCCCACTATTGTTCTTGATCTGGTCCGATTGTTCCCTCGCATTCGCCCGCTTGTATGTCGGAAGACGGCGACGATCCTTGTCGGAAATTTCTGACAAACCCCGATCCGTTTGCGACTGACCGGGCGGTTGGTCGGGGCGACCCGGAAGACTTGACTACTCCTCCTGTGAGGAAGAGCATTGCCATGTTGTAGAACTGGCCGCTGCGAAACGATGGCTGCGCGGGCTCGGTAGAGAAACCGATCGCGGGTTGCTGATCCACCCATATCCACTTCGCACGGCCGACCGTCCATACGTCAACGGAGTAATTTCCCGTCGTCAACACCGATAATGCGATTCAGGAAAAACAAGTGCAGGAATTTGATTCGCCGAATATTCTCCAGCTGTTCAATGGCATCGTGGAGCAATCCGTTGCGGGCATCTACCTTCTGCAGGATGGTGTTCTGCAGTATGTCAACAACAAGTTTGCCGATCTCTTCGACACAAAACCGGACAGGATGATGGGGCGGTCGCTGGTAGATCTTGCCCCGCCAGATCAGAAGGAAAGCTTGGTCGCTCAATATGAGCGGAGAATAGAGGGCACCGATCCGGAGTCGCACTTCATTATCCGCGCCGCACTGCGTAAAAGTGGTGTGAGATTGATCGAGATCCACGGAAAGCGAGTTGAATACAGAGGCCAACCCGCCGTGGTCGGCGTCGGGATCGACGTGACCGACCGTGAACGCGCGCACGTCGAACTCGTTCGATCCCGAACACAATTGCAGGCACTGATGTCCGAGATCGAGACGATTCAGGAGACCGAGCGGGCTCGTATCGCGATGGAACTGCACGATGACGTCGGCGGCATATTGACGGCCTTGAAATTCGACGTTGCACGACTGAAGCGACGAATTGAACGCCTCAGTGGCCAGTCTGGACAGGTTGTGGACACTTCTGACCTCCTCGATCTCACACTCAGCGTCTCGGAACTTGCGCAGGAAGCAATAGATTCAGCTCGCCGTATCTCCGACGAGCTGCGTCCGACCGCACTCGAGCATCTCGGCCTGTTCGCAGCAATCCGCGACTACATCGATCGGTTCAGGATCCGTTTCAATATCGATTGTTCTCTGATTCTGCCGCATAGCGAGTCGGCGGCCAGCTCAGCAGTGGAACTGGACCTCTTTCGGATTATTCAAGAAGCTCTGACCAATGTGGCAAGACATGCGGATGCCACCAAAGTGCGAGTCAGCATCGCTCGCGAGGGCGATCGTCTCGACATTGCCATCGAAGACAACGGCCGGGGTTTGCCTGTCGGAGATGCACGCAACACCGGTTCTGGACTCATCGGCATCCGCGAGCGGGCGCACCGGGTCGGTGCTGAGTTCACAATCGACAACGTCGAGACCGGAGGGGTGCGAATCGAGTTGCATGCCCCGTGGGAGTTCACCCACTAGCATGGAAGATGTTCAGTATTCAGAAATCGTGTCGTGAGGCGCATGACCTTCGACGTCTGCCGGTTCGCTAGTCGACAAGACGATTTCTCAGCGTGTACTGCGCGAGTGCCGCATTGCTGTCGAGTCCCAACTTCTTGAGCACGCGTGATCGGTACGTGCTGACGGTTTTTACACTAACGTGCATGTCTTGCGCGATCGCGGTTAAGGCTGAGCCATTCGCGATCTCTATCATGACAGCAAACTCTCGTTCGGACAGACGCAGATGCCGGTTTTCGCCCTGCAAAGCCCCGATTCCCTCAAGCATCTTCTCCGCAACTTCGGGCGTGATATATCGGCCGCCCTCGACTACCTTGTGAATGGCGGCGACAAGGACCTCCGCATCCATGTCCTTGGAGACGTATCCGCTCGCGCCGGCTTCATATGCTCTTAGGGCGTACTGCTGTGCGGAGTACATGCTGAGCACGATCACCGGCAATTGTGGTGCGGCGACACGGAACGAAGGGAGGAACTCCAGTCCACTGCGAACTGGAAGGTTGATATCGAGCAGGACAGCGTCGAAATGATGCGTGCGAACCAAGTTGAGTGCTGTCGCACCGTCTGATGCTTGCATGACGGTTCCGATGTCACGTTCTTCCTCAAGTAACCGGACAAGGCCAGCTCGAAATATCGTGTGGTCGTCGACCAGCAGCAGATCGATCACGGACGGCGCCCTTCCATCGGTGAGGGGACACTGGGGAGTGAATCGGCCAACTTCACCGCATCCATGATACTAACCGCCGATTCCGCGGCCGCTCCTCATAGGTGTCGTTGGCGTACCAGTCCGGAAAGCCCTCAAGGCTTCGGGCTACATACACCACACCGTGTCCGACAACTGTTGAGCGGCGCCCGTTATCGACAAACCGTCCCACGGGCGCGTATCGAACGGGCCAGAGTGGCGATCAGGGGTAAATCGGACGGTGCCGGGTGCAGCGTCACCTCCACGGCTCGCCGCGTCAGGCGACGCGCGCCTCATGTGTCGATGCAAGTACGCATCAACCCACTGCCGACGGTGGAACGGTTGGATGGCGGTGCCGGGCTCATGGATTCAGTCTAGCCAACGATATGTATCGGTGGTAATTTACCCACGAGTCATATCACTGGAGGCTGTCATGCACGAGCTGTTCGACCCCTTGGGGAACCCCCTTGTCTACGCGATTCCGTTCTTCGTATTGACGATGCTGATCGAGCTCGCCGCGCTCAAGTGGCTCGACCACGACGACGAGCTGACCGGCTATTCGGTGAAGGATTCACGCACCAGCTTGCTGATGTTCGCCGGTTCAACGGTCACCCTGACCGTGTTCAAGCTGGGCTCGTTCGTCATCTTCAACCTGGTCTTCGTGTATCTCGCGCCCGTGCAACTCGATACCGGGGCGTGGTGGTACTGGCCGGCGATGCTGCTCGCGCTCGATTTCGCGTACTACTGGCAGCACCGGTTCGTTCACCGAGTGAACGTAGGATGGGCCGCCCATCAGGCGCACCATTCGAGCGAATACATGAACTTCGGCACGGCACTGCGGCAGAAGTGGAACCCGTGGTTCGAGTTCTTCTTCTGGCTTCCTTTGCCTCTGTTGGGTTTTGCGCCCTGGACACTGTACGTGGCCTTCAGTGTGAATCTCGTCTACCAGTTCTTCGTGCACACCGAGATGATCGGCAAGCTCCCGCGTCCGATCGAGTTCATCTTCAACACACCCTCACACCACCGGGTCCACCATGGCTCCGACCAGGAGTACCTCGATCGCAACTACGCCGGCATGCTGATCATCTGGGACCGGATGTTCGGCACGTTCATCGAGGAACGGCAGCGACCCACCTACGGACTGACCAAGCAGGTAGACACGTACAACGTGCTCACGTTGGAATACCGCGCGTTCGCCGACATCCTGCGCAACGTGCGATCGAGCACCCGATTCCGCGACCGGCTCGGCTACGTATTCGGCCCACCGGGCTGGGAACCGGCCAGCAACCTCACCACCACACCCCCCACCCTGGACACTGGAAGGCCGGAATCGCGACCAATGCCGGCGCCGGAGGCTCCGTCGCGGTAGCGCACAGCACTCACGCGGGATACCTCGATGCGAAGCGGTGTTCGTCACCGGCAGAGTTCTCACTTCCACCAAGTAGCTCGACGTGAGCGGGTATCGTTCGCCGCGATTCTGCTGCGGCACACCGCACAGTTGGTGCGTGAAGCGCCCCCGTACAGCAAATATCAGGTGGGCACACCTTGAGTTGGATGGAGACACCGGAGGGCGTGGTCCCGAACTCAATGGATCGCGTTTCGTTCAAGATCGTGAAACCGAAGGATGATGAATGATGACAGGTAAGAACCGGTCATGGTGGGGTTGGGGGAACGTCGAGGACGCCGTCGCTGACGGGGAGTTATCGCAATTGATCGACCGGGTAAGAGCGTTGTTTCCCAACGCAGACCTCACCGAGCACACTGCTCCCGATATCGGGTCTTTCGATGTACCGCAGAGCAGGATTCGCCCCCCGAAGCCCTTGGCGGAGCTAGCGTCGACGGCATCCGCCGAACGAATGGCGCACAGTCACGGTCAGGCTTTTCGAGACGTGGTTCGTGCACTGCTAGGACACCTGCACGACATTCCCGACGTTGTTGTTCGGCCGCGTACCGAGGACGACGTCGTCGCGGTTCTCGACTGGTGCAGCGACGCTGGAATCGCGGTCATCCCCTTCGGCGGGGGGACCTCAGTGGTGGGGGGTGTGGAACCACGTGTCGGCGATGAGTACACCGGAGTGGTGAGCCTAGACCTCACGGCGCTTGATCGAGTCCTCGAAGTCGACCCGGTCAGTCGGGCAGCGCGCGTTCAGGCCGGCGTCCTTGGACCTGACCTCGAACAACAGCTGCGGACACATGGGTTGACCCTTCGATTCTTCCCACAGTCCTTCGAGTTCTCCACGCTGGGCGGATGGCTCGCGACACGAGCCGGCGGCCACTATGCAACGGGCCCCACACACATCGACGACCTCACCGAGTCCATGCGAGTGGTGACACCCGCCGGTGTCATCGAGTCACGGCGCCTCCCAGCATCGGGAGCGGGACCGTCGCCGGACCGGATGTTTCTCGGTTCAGAGGGCACACTTGGTATCATTACCCAGGCCTGGATGAAGCTCCAGGACCGTCCTCGTTGGCGCGCCACCGCGTCGGTGTCGTTTGCTGATTTTGACCGCGGCGTCGAGGCGGTACGAGTCATTGCACAATCCGCTCTCAACCCGTCGAACTGTCGGCTACTCGACCCCGCCGAGGCCATGATCAACGCCGGAACAGCGACCACCGTACTAATTCTCGGGTTTGAATCGGCACATCATCCGGTCGAACCCTGGATGGCACAGGCCCTCGAAGTATGTCTGGACCACGGGGGAACGCTGCCAGAGCCCGTGCGTTACACCGACTCCGAGAACGCGACGGCGCGCAATGGAGCCGCTGGGGCCTGGCGGTCGTCGTTCCTTCGGATGCCCTACCGACGAGACGCTCTTGCGGCGCGCGGCATGATCGTAGAGACCTTCGAGACTGCCTGCACTTGGGATACATTCCCACAGGTCAGGGCTTCGATCGAGGCTGCAGCCCGCGAGGCGATGCGCGAGGTCGGAGCAGAAGGCGTGCTTACTTGCCGGTTCACCCATGTGTACCCCGACGGTCCAGCACCCTATTTCGGCATCTACGCAGCCGGTACCTGGGGCAAGACCGTCGAGCAGTGGGACGGGATCAAAGCCGCAGTTTCCGAGGCAATATGCGCGTCCGGAGCGACAATCACCCACCACCACGGGGTGGGTCGTGATCACCGGCCATGGTACGACCGGCAACGCCCCGACCTCTTCGCTACCACGCTCGCGGCAGGAAAGTCGGCGCTCGACCCGGCTGGCATTCTCAACCCGGCTATCTTGATCGATCCGTCATGATCCATCCGTTCTCGCATGCACCCCAACGCGAACATACGGGGGTTAAGGCGACCGACCGGCAGTCAAGCCCCCACCCACCCTCCGACCACCGCGACTCGGGCCCCGATCGCGACACCTCTCGCATCCTCGACCCCAGTGCACCGCACCTCAGTGGCTTCGCGGCGTCTGATCTGACCGACAGGGATGCGCCCGTGGTGCTGGTGATCGGCGCCGGGCCCGGCGTCAGCGGTTCGGTGGCGAAGCGATTCGCCCGTGAAGGTTACAAGGCTGCCCTGGTCGGGCTCGACGAGCAGGTGCTTGTAGATCTCGCAGCGGACCTGGAGTCCTCGAGCGTCGGGTACGCAGCAGTCGATGTCACCGACGAAGATAGTCTCAGTGCGGCGGTGAAGCATCTCGGTGACCGCGTCGGACGGTTTGACGTGCTCCACTTCAACCCCAGTTCATACCGTGCGAAGAACGCACTTGCCCTGACCGCCGAGGAACTGGCCCAAGACATCAGTCTCGGGGTCGGTGCACTGTTGACGGCCTTGCACGCTGCCAGGCCGTACATGTCTGCAGGCGGACGTATCACTGCAACTGGCAGCATGGTCGCGGACGTGCCCAACGCGATGGCTGCCAGTCTCGGGGTACAAAAGGCAGCGCTGCGCAACCTGGTGCACAGCATCGACTCGACACTCAAGGACGACGGGATCAGAGCGGTATCTGTGACGGTCCGCGGCATCCTGGCAAAAGATGGCGCATTTACACCCGACCATGTCGCCCAGGCGATCTATACCGCGGCCACTCAGGACACAACCGCTTGGCGAACAGAGGTGCCGTACTCAGGTCTGCCTTGAGTGCGTGGTACCAGTTGCACGAGGCCGATCAGGTGTTCATGTTGATCTCGCAGTACCGCGCGTTCGCTCAGCCACCGTGCGGGTGCTGACAGTGCGTTCCCATGGCATCGAATGGGGAGAACGTTATCCGGTTGGTAAAGAATCAGATTGAGACAGGAGATATGGTGCAACGCACTATCGACGGGGAACAAGAACCGAGCGCGGACCGGCGCACGTGGAATGTCCTTCGGGCATCGCGGTTCTGGATCACTCCGATTGTTCTCGTTTGCATCGTGATGACGCTACTGGTAGCCCTGTACATGGGCGGCATGCTCGACCCCACCAAGCACTTGCGCCACTTCCCGATCGCGCTCGTCAACCAGGACGAAGGCGACACCGTGCCAGGCTCGTACCCGCCGACTCGGCAGACACTCGGCACTCAGATTGCGTCCAGGCTGATCGACGGGGTGGACTCCGAGAAAATTGATCTGCGGCCTATGGGCATAGCCCAGGCACAGTCGCTACTCGATGAAGGCAAAATTTATGGCGCCATTGTCATTCCCAGCGACTTCACCAAGCGCACCTTCATCCTGGCGCACGCCAGTATTACCCCCGGTGACGTTGAAGAACCAATGATCACGGTCTACACCAATCCGCGCACCGGCACGATGAACACGAACTTGGTGCAGAACATCGGTGAGATGACCTTACGGCCTGTCAATCAGGCCGTGGGTGAGCAACTCACCGCGCAGGTCAATCAGCAGCTCGGTTCGGGCAGCGAGACGCCACTGTCGGGGGCGAGCCGGCTCGTGCTCGCCGATCCGATCGACGTGCGAACCGTCGCCCACAACCCGCTGCCCGACGGAACGGGATTCGGGCTGGCCGCCTTCTACTACGCGCTACTGCTCGTCCTGGCAGGATTCACCGGGGCGACCATCATCAGCGCCCTCGTCGACGGCATGCTCGGCTTCACGCCCACCGAGGTGGGGCCGCTGTATTTACACAACGAGGCGGTCCGGATCACCCGGTTCCACACCCTTTTGGTCAAATGGGCCATCATGGTCGCCCTCGGACTCATCGTCTCAGGGTTGTACCTGTGGATCAGCTCCGCCCTCGGGCTTCCGATCACCGATCCGCTCATGCTGTGGGAGTACGGGGCGTTTGCGATCACCGCGGTGGGCATCACCGCGGTATCCGTCATGGCGGCCTTCGGCAGCCTAGGGCAGGTCATCAACCTGATGATCTTCGTCGTTCTTGCGCTGCCGTCGTCGGGCGGAACGATTCCGTTGGAGGCCACCCCGTCGTTGTACTGGTGGCTTGGCGAGTTCGAACCCATGCATCAGATCTACCTCGGTGTCCGTGCGATTTTGTTCTTCGGCGCCAGCGGCGACGCAGGACTCTTCCACGCCGTGTGGATGACCCTCGCCGGACTAGTCATCGGCCTCACGTTCGGCGCGGTAATCACTCGGTTCTACGACCGCAAGGGTCTGCGCCGCAGCCACAAGGCTCCTATGCCCCTTCCAGCAATAGTGTCAGACTGAGTCAGCTATAGCGTTGCCCAGTGAAAGCGGTTTCGTCACCGCCAATCAGATCGGAAGCCGACGCAACAAGGAGCACGTCTCTGCGTGTGTCCGGCAGATGGAGAATGTGGTATCCGCGGCGTGACGGCAATTGTTGCGTAGTGCGTGCAAAACAAGGGGGAGCCGTTCGGCGACACCACGCCTGCACGTGGAGTGGAGTGTTGGGCGAATGTGCTGCACTGTTTCGGACTGGCGTGCAGCGCAGTTCTCAGTCGACGACCGAGACCACTCGGGGCCACTGACATGGGTAGCACGGAATTTCCGGCTACCGCATGTCTTCTCCGCGGTAGGGGAGGTGTGATCGAAGGCGACCAAAAGCGGGTTCCCACAGGATGCATCGCCGTCCGATTGCGTCGAACGAAGAATTGCGCCAAAGGTAACAAGGTCGTCAGTTTCGAGGATTTAATCCGGACGGATCTGCGCGGGGAGGATCGTGCGCTCTCGTCGCGCGGCATGGCCCACACCGGGGAGTTTGAGGTTCTTCAGTTGCGTTGTGGGTAGACTTTCGTCGCCGCAGAACAGTTGGCACCTTCATCGCCAACCAGCTCACAACGCTTTGAGCGCAACGAATCCGATCTACATCGACAATTGCTATGCGGCGGACTGCCCATCGCGGTCAGCGTCGATCGATCCACTCGACGTAGCCGGTCCCGGAGATGGCCCTGCCTCGGTATGTGCCGGAGTATTGGTAACTGCCGACGTAGCCTGCGCCGAGGCCGTAGACGAAGTCGTCGTTGCTGATTCCCTCAATCGTGACTACGTCCCGTCCCGATTGGTCTCGCACCGCCCAGCTGAACCGCCGTGGCAGTTGCATCCTCCTCCCGTCAGGGGTTAGTACCGCCGGCTCAGCATGCTCGAGGACGTCAAACCGGAACTTGTTTGTGAGCTCCTCACTGGTGCCGTCGCGATTGCGGACATAAACGGAACGTTGGAGCGGCAGACCTTGAGGTCCCCGCTGTTCGGCCAGCAGTACCTGTACGTTCGCATCGATGTTGAGCACATGGTAAGTGAAGAAGCGCACCGGCATAGGAAGATTGACGGCACGTGCGTACTCGTAGGTGCACAGTCCGGAAACTTCGATTTGCTCGCCGCCTGTGGTAAAGCCGCCGCGATAATCGCACAGCACACTCCAGTGGTCATAGAGTCCACTCCGGCGTGCAAATTGGGACACCGCCGAGGTCGGCTCGAGCACCAGCTCGATCTCCACGTCGGGCCGATTCACCGCCAACTTCACGCAGTCAGTGCTCCTTTCGAGAGTGACGCCCCCCAAGCGCAAGTGGCTGCCATCAGCGGCCAGGTCGCCGTCGTCCGCGGCGCTGTACAGATGGAAACCGTCCGTGATCGCGGCTGAGCCCAGCAGTAACCATGCCGAGTCCGCCGGTGTGGTCGTCGTATACCCGCGGTTGTCAAACACCGGAATGCGAGCGTCGCCGAGGATGAGAATTGCGTTGAAGAACCGCAGCGGGTCGGGGAGTCCTGGCACGATAACGCCGTAGTGGACCAGTCCATAGCGGCCGCGAGGGGTGTGGATCGGGGTGGTCATGGCGTCGAAGGGGCGCGAATTAATTCTGCGGTTGATACTGCCGAGGATGGCGGTCATGGCTTCCTATGGGAGCTCGCGGGTCGGGACCGTCGACCCCACGCTCTGTCGTGGGGCGCGGTCACTGCGTCATGGTCGGGGGGCGACGAGGATGTGGAACCTTTGCGATTGTGCGGCGCACTACAGCCGCGGTACCCAGCAGCTGCGGCTCGGTTGTTGCGTCCCCGCTGCGGGTGACTGTTCATTTCTTGGAAGGATGGCGAACCGAACTGCCTCAGCCCGGGATCGGACGTCGATCAGAGTCACCCACTGGAACGGCGTGGAGTCCAGACCCAACCGAGTCTCGGGAGGAATCTCCCACGGTCGCGTCAGTCGTGGGCTCCGCCGAGAGATTGCACTCGAGGGTGGGGGGTGTGGTGGTGAGGTTGCTGGCCGGTTCCCAGCCCGGTGGGCCGAATACGTAGCCGAGCCGGTCGCGGAATCGGGTGCTCGATCGCACGTTGCGCAGGATGTCGGCGAACGCGCGGTATTCCAACGTGAGCACGTTGTACGTGTCTACCTGCTTGGTCAGTCCGTAGGTGGGTCGCTGCCGTTCCTCGATGAACGTGCCGAACATCCGGTCCCAGATGATCAGCATGCCGGCGTAGTTGCGATCGAGGTACTCCTGGTCGGAGCCATGGTGGACCCGGTGGTGTGAGGGTGTGTTGAAGATGAACTCGATCGGACGCGGGAGCTTGCCGATCATCTCGGTGTGCACGAAGAACTGGTAGACGAGATTCACACTGAAGGCCACGTACAGTGTCCAGGGCGCAAAACCCAACAGAGGCAAAGGAAGCCAGAAGAAGAACTCGAACCACGGGTTCCACTTCTGCCGCAGTGCCGTGCCGAAGTTCATGTATTCGCTCGAATGGTGCGCCTGATGGGCGGCCCATCCTACGTTCACTCGGTGAACGAACCGGTGCTGCCAGTAGTACGCGAAATCGAGCGCGAGCAGCATCGCCGGCCAGTACCACCACGCCCCGGTATCGAGTTGCACGGGCGCGAGATACACGAAGACCAGGTTGAAGATGACGAACGAGCCCAGCTTGAACACGGTCAGGGTGACCGTTGAACCGGCGAACATCAGCAAGCTGGTGCGTGAATCCTTCACCGAATAGCCGGTCAGCTCGTCGTCGTGGTCGAGCCACTTGAGCGCGGCGAGCTCGATCAGCATCGTCAATACGAAGAACGGAATCGCGTAGACAAGGGGGTTCCCCAAGGGGTCGAACAGCTCGTGCATGACAGCCTCCCGTGATATGACTCGTGGGTAAATTACCACCGATACATATCGTTGGCTAGACTGAATCCATGAGCCCGGCACCGCCATCCAACCGTTCCAACGCTGGCACCAAGGGTGTCGCTCGCGCCTATCGTGAAGCGCAAATCGTCGAGGAGGCTTGCCGGTCGTTCGGCGAGGGTGGATTCATTGGCACGTCCGTCGACGACATCGCGAAAGCCGCCGGAATCTCCAAGGCGTTGATTTACAACTATTTCGGATCGAAGGAAGGGTTGTTCAGCGCGTGCCTGGTGCATGCGGGTAGTTTGCTGGCCGCCGATATGGAGCGGACCGCAGCGAGCGGCGCTGTGGGACTGCAACGAGCTGTTGTCACTCTTGAGGGTGTTTTCACGGTGCTTGAGTCGAGGCCCTGGCTCTGGCAGCTATTCTTCGATCCGACCGTGCCTGGAACTCCTGAGATCGACGAGGCGATTGCCCGCTATACCCGTCGGATCACTTTACTTGCCGAAGACGGGGTGGGTGAATTGATGGAGCTCTCCGGTAATGACGATCCGCTTGACCGAGCCGCTATGGTTGCGGTCTGGTCAAGTGTCTTCAATTCTCTGGTTACCTGGTCGATATCGCATCCCGAAGAGTCACCCGAACAGATGACCCAACGTTGTGCACGACTATTCGCAGGGCTTGCGCCGGGTCTTCAACCGCGGCGGCCGACACCACACTCGTAGCGGTGTGATTTGTATCCGGACCGGCTGGTAACTCCTGTGCAGGTAGGTGTGAGCGTGCGCGGCATGGGTGATCGCTCTCTCGGACGGAGCGATCACAGCGACTAGGATCTGCCAGTCGGCGGCTGCTCGATGTGACCTTGGTGAGCGCCGAGAGGGCGGTAGCGGTAGGTCGAGTCTTTCGAGGTGCGGAATTCCACCGGTCCGTCGACCTCAAGCCGATTGTCGAGGGTCCATACAGTCGAGCGTCGCTATGGTCGAGCGCCTGAATAACGATCGCGGGAGTGGCGTTCAGGGCTCGCCATCGTCAGACCCCCACTGCGGGCGCGGCCGCAACCGCGCTGGCCGCGACGACGAAGTGACGCAGGTGGCGGCTGCGGGCCGCCTGACGGCGACGAATGCAAGCGGATCGAGGCATTTTCTGCCGAGGGTTTCTTCGCCTACCAACAAGCTTGGTTAAACGCCAGGCCCCGCGCTGGCCGACATCGGCGACATCATCCCCAATCACCCGACCGGGGCCACTTCAGACTGGGCAGACGCACCCACTACGCCTGGCTGCCGAAGGCACCCACACTGTCCAACCGGGAGCCGGCCTCGACCCTGCGCTACAGCAGCACCCCACCGAGAGCCACGCAGCATATGCCGCGCTACGTCAGGAGTCGCGAGGTCGTCGCTGTCAGCTCACTCCGCACGCTGGGCGTAGGTTTCATGCTACGGCTTTGATGCTTCAGACTTCATGGCCTGTGGAATGCATGTGAAGCGCGTCAAGATACATTGCGGCGTTGCGTTTTATGCTGTCACGCTCGGCGTCGGTTATCTCGCGGCGTACCTTGCCAGGGACGCCCGCCACCAAGGAGCCCGGGGGGATCTCAGCGTCTTGGAGGACCAATGCGTTCGCGGCGATCAATGTGCCGGACCCAATCTTGGCGCCGTTGAGGACCGTGGCACCCATGCCGACAAGCACGTCATCTCCTATCTCACAGCCGTGCAGGATGGCATTGTGTCCCAGTGATACGCCGCTTCCGACGGTTAGCGGAATACCTGGATCGGCATGCAACACGCAGCCGTCCTGGATGTTGGTCTGATCACCGATGGTGATCAATTCCATGTCACCGCGAATGACTGCGTTGTACCAAATTCCGACGTATTTACCGAGGCACACCTTGCCGATGACCGTCGCGTTGGGGGCGATCCAGCTTGTGGCATGTACATCCGGGCAGTGGTTGCCCAACGCAATCTTCATCGATCGAATCCTTCGAGTTTTCGACACTGAGTAGGCGGTGCACCCGCTAGCTTCCGGCTGCCATTTCATCGCACAGCGGGTCGAGACGAGTTTTGCGAGCGCAATCCCTGAGGGAAACCGCATCTGCAGTCGGTGGTGCTGAACAGCTAGATGCGGGGATAGTTGCTTCGGTATTTCCGGGAGTGTGATGTGTGGTGGTCCCGCCCGGCCAGGGTGCGATTTGACCGGACGAGACCACGCGCGGACTTGGTGTTGGCGCTATCGGGGGTCGACGAGCACGCCGGGGTTCATGATGCCACTCGGGTCGACCGTCTTCTTGACCGACTGAAGCGCTGAGGCGAACAGTTCGGGACGCTGCTGGTCGTACCACGGACGGTGGAAACGGCCGACGGCGTGGTGATGGGTAATTGTCCCGCCCGCCGCGAGGACGGCCTCTGATGCCGCGGCCTTGATCGCCGCCCATTGCTCGACCTCGGCGCCCTGCTTGGCCGGGGCCAGCACGGTGTAGTAGGGCGCGGGCCCGTCGGGATAGACGTGGGTGAACCGGCACGCCACCACACCGTCACCACATTCACGCTTGGCGGCCTTGGTGGTTTCTTCCACGACACGAGCATGCAGTTCAGGGAACGCGCTCCACGTACACGCGGTCTCGAAAGTCTCCCTCAAGACACCCATCCGGGTGTAACCCTCCTTGAAATAGGGTCCGCGGACGAAGAAGTCGCGCCACCGGCCAGCCGCACCGGAATGCCCTGCATCTGGTGACGAAACGCCCTGCAGCGCTTCCTTGCTGACACGTCCGCCGTGATCGGCACAGATTTGTGCGGCCCGTTGCATCCAGGCATGTAGTTCGTGATCGGCGGACTCGAACGCCACGACGAGGATCGAGTCGGACTTCGATGCTCCCGACAGCAAGCTTTCGGTGGGATCGAGGAGCCGGCAGTTGGAGGGCTGAAGGCCTGATTGCGAAAGTGCCCGAATTGCGTTTACGGCGTTGGTGAAGTTGTCGAACGGCACCGAGGTTGCCACCTTGAACGTAGGCTTGTCCTGCAACCGCATCCATGCTTCGGTGATGATGCCGAGTGTGCCTTCCGAGCCGATGAACATGCGATCGGCGGACACTCCGGCGCCGTCACAGGGCAGGCGCCGGGTTTGCATCGTCCCGGATGGGGTCACCACTCGCATCGACTGTACGGAGTCATCGATCTGTGTGGCGCCGGTCGCGAAGTGGCCGGCTGCGCGGGTCGCGATCCAGCCACCCAGGGAAGAGAATTCGAAAGCCTGGAGGAAGAAGCGCATCGACAATCCGTGCGGGCGCAACTGGTTTTCCATGTCCGGCCCCAGCACACCGCCCTGGATTCGGGCGGAACGAGATTCTCGATCGATTTCCAGCACCTGGTTGAGGTGTCGAAGGTCGACGGTGATTGCGCCCCGGTAGTCATCGGTGACGATGGGCTCAATGCCCTGTGCCACCGAGGACCCACCGCCGTAGGGAATGACGGCGACGGCGTTGTCGTGCGCCCAGTCCAGGATCGAGACGACATCACGCTCGTTTCTGGGGAAGGCAACGAAATCAGGGGGATTGTCGAATTTGCGTTCCAAACCGCGAACGAAGTCGCCCAGATTCTTGCCCAGGGTGTGCTCTGCTCTCGTCCAGGTGTCTGACTTGCAGATGTGGGCCAAAGTGTCGGGCGGTGTGACACGAGGATCCCGCAGTTCGATCTCATCGATGGTCGGCGCCTTCGCGAGATCGTGGATGGGAAATCCGAACTTATCCCTGATCATTGTTCCCAGGGTGTCGACCTCTGCGTCCGTGATGCCGGTGTCGGCGAATCCCCAACCCCAGAACTTTCTGGTTCGTAAGTCCAGGTTTTGCTCGGCCATTTCTACCTCTTTCTCAATAATGAGTGCCACAATTGAGCGCTCGTGATTCGTTGATAGATGGTTCAGAACAAGCCGGTTATCAACCCGTAGGCCGCCCACAGGCCGATGCCGCCGACGATGAGCAAGATGACGTTTTCCCACCATTTGTTGGCGTATCCGGGCAGCATCCGACGTTTGTCGTTGGTCACGATGAGAGTGCCGACGATGATGACGGGCGCGAGGATTCCGGCGGTCGCGCTTCCGGCCACTGTCATGGCGACGACATCGGGAAAGACGGGTAACGCGAACAGGGTCGGTATGCACAGCATAAGCCCGAGTTGCACGACGCGGAATCCCAGGGTGCGGTCGGTGGGGATGTCGGCGTTCTTGCGAGAGGGAAACGCGTGATGAATGCCGGTGAAGAAGATTCTGGTGTAACCGCGTGCGTAGGTGGTGCACGAGCAGAAGGCGGTCATCATCAGGCCGAGCCACAGCAGCCACGGTCCGATCGGGCCGAGTGCAAGTGACATCATCTGGCTCAGGTCATCGAGGGTGGCGATCTTAATCCCTGCAGGGCGCAGCACCTCTGCCCCGACGATCCAGATGGAGAGGTTAACCACCACCACGGCGATAACTCCGCTCAACAGGTCGATGCGCTGCATGCGCAGGAATTCCGGACCCTTCCAGCCTTTGTCACGGATGAACTCGGGATACATGAGGTTGCCGGCCGAGCCGCCCACCGCACCGATGATCGCGGCGGCCACAAGCAAAGTGGCGAAGGCTCCAGTATCAGGAGGCGCTGAGAAGGCCAGCCCGTGAACGATATCGCCGGGTTTCGGCTGGGACTTGATGGCGGCGTATAGGAAGACAATGACAAGGATGGATACCTTGATTCGGGCGATGATCTCCAAAATGGAGTAGGCCTTCGGCCGCGTGAGGACCAGCCATCCGATCGCGGCGGCGAACACGCTCCATAGGAACGGTCCCCATGTGGACCCCCCGAATCCGCGGAAGAGGTGATGCAGGGCGTTGCCGACCATGGCGACCATGTAGGTCTGCAAGATGAAACCGCTGATCAGTGCGAGCGTCCCAATGACCAGCGGCAGTTTCTTCCATACCGCGCCGAACCCTTCGATGATGGTCTCATCGCCCACGGAATTGCATAGGCCGTATTTCGCGATCGCGCTGGTGAAAAAGAACCGGCTCAACAGGGCCAGACCCAGCGCCCACATCAGCGAGTAGCCGTAATTGGCCCCTGCGACTGATGAGTCGACGAGATCGCCGGCGCCCATCCAGGCCATGCTAACCAGCAATCCGGGACCGATTCCCTTGGCGTAGTCGGTCCACCGGCGAGGCGGAGTGGGCATCTGCGTATGGGATTTGTCTCGGGTGATACGCGACTGCGTTGGCATCGAAGGTCTCCTCGAAGTAGTCCCCCGGGGATGTCCCTTGGGGATGCCGGTGCGCCGCCTATGCGCCGCCAGTGCGCCGCGAATTGCGCCGCGGGTACGCCGCGGGCGGAGACGAGTTCCGTCCCGGAAGGCCCGTCCGGCAATGATGGTCAGGCCATCGTGGCGCTAAGAAGACGGTATGACGCGAGTCACGTTTGCGCAAGCCCCTATTTCGAAGAGAGAAAAACAAATTCCGTATCATGGAATTTCCGCCAGGGGTTACTCGGACGCCTCGGGGTAGGTGTGGCGCAGATGGTCGCGGAGCGCAGCGGCGGCGGCGTCGGCGTCGCCGTCGGCGATCGCGCCGAGGATTCGGCGATGTTCGGCCTGCAGACCCTCAGATACCGAGGGCCACGGCCCCAGCGCGCGCATCGCGGCAAGTCTGTGGCGTTCGACGGTGTCGCGGAGGGCTCCGGTGAGGTACGCGATGAGACGATTTCCGCTGGCCTGGGCAATGCCCGTGTGGAAGACCGAGTCGAGTGCATTGAACCGCAAGATGTCGACGTCCCGCCCGTCCATGGAATCGAGCGTCCGAGCCAGATCGTCGACTTCGGAAGCCGTTGCCATTGTCGCGGCTTCGCGCACCGCCCACTCTTCGACGATGAGGCGGGTTTGAACGACCTCAATCTCCGAAAAGTTGCTCAATCCGATGTGTAGTCGAAGCATGCTGGTGAGCGCGTCTGACGGTTCAGTGGCCAGCACCTTGGCGGACTCGGGACCAGAGGTAACGCGTTCGGCGATGACGCCGAGTGCTTCCAGCGAGTGCAGAGCCTCGCGCACCGAAGGCCTACTGACCCCGAGGAGCTGGCTGAGCTGCCGCTCGCTGGGAAGGCGATCGCCGCGCTGGAGTCCACCGTGGCGGATACGTTCCTCGATCTGCTCGATGACGAGTTCGTGGACGCGTGCGCGTCGAACCTTCGTCCATCCCGTGACACCGACTCCGGATTCCTCTTGCACCGACACCTTACGAAGCTTACCGTGTTAAGACCGACATGATGGTCTTACCAATAGGGGTAAACAAATGACGCTATCTGCTTCGGATCGAATCAGCTGGACCACTGAGCAGGCGGGAAGCCTGGCAGGAATTCGGGTGCTGGACTTGAGTCGCATCCTGGCCGGGCCGTACCTGACGATGATGCTGGGCGATCTGGGTGCCGACGTGATCAAAGTGGAGCGCGACGGCGGTGACGACACACGGGCGTGGGGGCCACCCTTCGCTCAGGGTGAGGCGACGTATTTCTGGAGCGCCAACCGGAATAAGCGCTCTGTGGTTCTCGATCTGCACGACACCGGCGACGCGGCGCTCGCCGCGGAACTCGCGGCCTCGGCTGACATCGTCGTGGAAAACTTCCGCCCGGGCGTCGCTGACCGAATGGGGCTAGGGTACGAACACGTTTCGGCTCTCAATCCGCGAGTAATCTACTGTTCCATTTCCGCCTTCGGCGATTCGGAGCCAGCGCGCGACCTCGCCGGATACGACCTGCTGGTACAGGCGGTCGGCGGACTGATGAGCATAACCGGAACCGAGGACAGCGGGCCGATCAAGGTCGGCGTCGCTCTCGTCGACGTGTTGGCCGCGTTGCATGCCACCGTCGGTGTCCTGGCCGCGTTGCGGCACCGTGAGTCGACGGGCGTCGGCCAGCGCGTCGATGTCACCATGCTGCAATCGTTGCTCGCCAGTTTGGCCAATCAGGCAACAGCCTTCCTGGGTTCCGGCATGTCACCGGGCAGAATGGGTAACCAGCATCCCTCGATCGCGCCGTATCAGACGTTGCACGCCCGCGATGGTCAGATCGCGTTGGCCTGCGGCAATGATCGGCAGTTCCACAAGTTGTGCGCCGCGTTGGGTGTGGTCGAGCTTGCCAGCGACCCTCGATTTGTCACCAACACCGAGCGCGTCAGTCACCGTGACGACCTGATCACGCTGCTGGAAGGTGCCTCGACCGCGCTCAGCGTCGAGGACCTCTTGAACCGGCTGCGGCAAGCCGGGGTGCCGGCCGGCCCGGTCAACTCCATCGCCGAGGCGTTCGAGTTTGCCGAGAAACTCGGACTCGAGCCGCACCGGATGGTCAGTGCCGGCGATCGAAGTGTTCCTCAGGTAAGCAGTCCACTGCGGCTTTCCGTGACGCCGGTGCGATACGACCTCCCGCCGCCGCTGCTCCCCGATCGGTCCAGAGCGCAGGAGGAGATTCCGCAGAGATGACACTGACCGAGACCACCACGGACACTGCGCGCGACGACGACACATTCCTCGATTCCTTGTGCGGTCGGCTGCGCCCTGGTGCCGTCATCGTAGATCCGACCGCGCTGCGCACGTACGAATGTGACGGCCTGACCGGCTTCCGGGTAACGCCCAGCGCGGTTGTGTTGGCTGACACGACCGAAGAGGTCCGCCAAGCGGTGCTCACCTGCCGCGAGTTCGGTGTGCCCTATGTTGCGCGCGGCGCAGGAACCGGACTCTCCGGAGGGGCGCTGCCCACATCCGACGGTATCGTCATCTCCCTGCAGCGGATGCGGGCAATCTTGGAAATCGACCCTCGCAACCTGCGGGCCGTTGTCGAACCGGGCGTCACCAACATCGACATCACCAAGGCCGCCGCACCGTTCGGACTCCATTTCGCCCCCGATCCGTCCAGTCAGCAAGTGTGTACCGTCGGCGGCAACGTCGCCGAAAACTCCGGTGGCGCACACTGTCTCAAATACGGCTTCACCGTGCATCACGTGCTGGAACTCGAAGTCGTCCTTGCCGACGGCTCGGTCGTTCGTTTGGGCGGAGTCAATCGTGAACAGCCTGGTTACGACCTGTTGGCGGCCTTCGTCGGATCAGAGGGCACCCTGGGGATCGTCACCCAAGTGGTTGTGCGGCTGGTACGCAACCCGGCAACGGTCCACACACTGTGCGCGGACTTCCCCTCCATTACCGCTGCCAGCGAGGCCGTTACCCGCATCATCGCTGCGGGGATCGTGCCCGCGGCCATCGAAATGATGGACGCCCTTGCCATCGAAGCATCCGAGGCCGCGGTCGGCGCCGGATACAGTCTGGACACAGCGGCCGCCCTGATCGTCGAAAACGACGGTCCCGCTGCGGAATCGAAGGTAGAATTCGAGGCCGTCGAACAGATTTGCCGAGACACCGGCACCACGAAGATCCGCATCGCAAAAGACTCCGCCGAGCGGGCCATGATCTGGCGGGGACGCAAGGCCGCGTTCGCGGCGGTGGGACGGATCAGTCCGGACTACATTGTTCAGGACGGCGTTGTGCCGCGCACCCGCCTCAGTGAAATCCTCTCTCGAATCGGGGAGAAGGCCGCCGAATCGGGCCTTCGAGTCGCCAACGTGTTCCATGCCGGAGATGGAAACTTGCACCCGCTTGTTCTCTACAGTGAGGCCGAAGGGCAACTCGAGCAGGCCGAAGAACTCTCGCGCGAGATCGCCGAACTGTGCGTGGAGATGAGTGGATCGTTGTCCGGTGAGCACGGAATCGGCACGGATAAGGCGTGTTCGATGCCGCGGATGTTTACCGAATCGGATCTCGCTGCGATGTGGCGGCTTCGCCGGGCTTTCGATCCCGAAGAGCTGTGTAACCCGGGCAAGCTCCTGCCGACACCCCGGCTGTGTGGCGAAAAGCCGGGCGTCTATGTTCCCCACGCTCTGGAGGTCAGCGGTGATATCGAACGCTTCTAAGGCCCAGCAAGCTGCCCGGCCGGTGTGGGAACCCGACAACGCCCGCGAGGTTGCCGAGTGCCTACGCGACGCCGCGCAGGAGCACCGTGCACTCAACATTGTCGGCGCCGGCACCGCGCAGTACTGGGGCGGCGATATCCGGGCATCCACCACCTTGCGGATACACAAGCTGGACTCAGTCCTTCGCTACGAGCCCGGTGATATGACGATTCAGGTCGAAGCGGGGATGGCGGTCGCCGATCTGCAGTCGGTCGTTGCCGATCACGGCCAGCGTCTGGCCCTCGACGCAGCCCGCATCGATCGCGGTGCCACCGTCGGCGGAATGCTCGCCACCGCCGATCAAGGCCCGGCACAGTTAGCGTTCGGCGGTCCCCGCGACCTGGTGATCGGAGCCACGCTGGTCCTATCGGACGGTGAGATCGCACGGTCAGGCGGCCACGTCATCAAGAATGTCGCCGGCTACGACCTGGCGCGGCTGGTCTCGGGCTCGCTGGGCACCCTGGCGGCGATCACCGACCTCACCTTTCGCCTCCACCCGATACCGGCAGCGACAGGAACACTAAGTATCGAGACCGGCATCGACGAGGCGGTCACCTACGCCGAGGCAATCGCCGAGACAGCCCTAGAACCCGTGGCCGCCGAGTGGATTTCCGGCAGACTGCTGATCCGCTTCGAGGGCACACGCTCCGGCGTACACGAACGTCTTGACGCCGCCGCTCACATCACTGGCGTGGGTACCAGCATCCTGGACGACGACGAGGCTACGCAGGCCTGGGCGCAGCAGGCAGCGGTCAGCAGTCGCAACGGCCACAGCGCCCAGGACACAACCACCCTGCACGGGCTAGCCCGGCCCTCCGACGTGTCATCAATTGTTCACGCAGCCGAGCGATCATGCCTCGAACACGGAGCAGTGCCGACTATCGGGGCAGGATTGCTCACTGGGCGAGTTGACTTGAGGATCGACGCCGCGACCCTCTCGGCACACGCCGCGACCGTCGACCAATGGCGCCAGGACATCGAAAGCCATGATGGCACCGTAACTCTGCGTGACCGGCCCGAAGGTCTCACCGATCTGATCGATGCGTGGGGGGAACCGCCGTCGGCGGTCGCAGCCTTGCGCGCTGTCAAAGCGGCCTACGACCCCGGCGATCTGCTCGGCCCCGGTCGATTCCATCCGTGGTTCTGATTGCTTTCAAGGAGATCTACGTTCATGTCCAGTTCCTTCGATGACCACAACCCACCCAAGCCAGAACTGTTGGCGGACTGCGTCCACTGCGGATTCTGCCTACCAACCTGTCCCACATACCAACTATGGGGCGAGGAGATGGACTCCCCAAGGGGGCGGATTCATTTGATGAATCTGGCCACCGAGGGCCAGGTTCCTATTGACGAATCCTTCGCTAGCCACTTCGACGCGTGTCTGGGATGCATGGCGTGCGTATCGTCATGCCCGTCGGGGGTGCAGTACGACCAACTGATCGAAGCGGTGCGTCCGCAGATCGAGCGGGCAGTTCCCCGCACTGTGGCCGATCGGCTGTTCCGAGCCTTGATCTTCGCCATTTTCCCCTATCCTGCCCGACTCCGGGTGGTAGCGCTCGGCGCGTGGCTGTACCAGCGTTCGGGGATCCGGTCATTACTGCACAGGACCGGGATGATGAGCATGTTGCCGGCGCGGATGCAGGCGCTGGAGGCACTGATGCCACGCGTGATACTGCGCAATATCGCGAGTCGACAACGTGAAATCAACCGCCCGGTAGGGGCGGCTCGTCGCCGTGTGGCCCTCATTTCGGGCTGTGTCCAGCAAGTGTTCTTCGCCCAAGTGAACCAGGCAACGGTCCGCGTGCTGATCGCCGAGGGATGCGAGGTCGTGGTTCCCAAGCAAGGGTGTTGCGGAGCGCTCAGTGTCCATGCCGGACGCGAAGAAGAGGGCCTCGATCGGGCGCGTAAAATGATTGAATCGTTCGAGGACCTGGATGTCGACGATATCGTGGTCAACGTCGCTGGCTGCGGATCAACACTCAAGGAGTATGGCCATCTGCTTGCTGACGACACCGAATATGCCGGACGTGCAGCAGAGTTCAGTGCGAAAATCCGCGACATCACTGAAGTGCTCGCAAGTCTCGAACCGCAGGCCCCCCGGCACCCCATTGCCGCACGCATCGCTTATCACGATGCGTGCCATCTCGCGCACGGCCAACAGATCCGTCGACAGCCCCGCGACGTTCTGCGGACAATTCCCCAACTCGAAGTGCTGGAGGTACCCGAGTCGGAACTGTGCTGCGGTTCTGCCGGCATATACAACATGGTCCAACCAGAAGCCGGTGAAGAACTCGGAAATCGCAAGGTCGCGAACATCCTTAGCGTACAACCCGACGCGGTGACAACCGGAAATCCGGGGTGCCTACTTCAAATCGCACGCTACCTTGACGGTGTTCCACTCTTCCACCCGATCGAACTCATTGATGCCTCCATCCGCGGCCTGAACCCCCTGACCTCGTCAGAACCGCGAACTCAGACACCACGAGCGCAGAAACCAATGTGTGACTCACAGTGTGATTGTGGCAATTGATCTCCGGGGCGAGGCAACCGACTGCGTGGACCGCTGTCGCCCTCGCCCCTAGATCAGCCCATCGTCCTGCACGTCCGGCGCTGCCCGGTCGGCGACGGCGCCAGGGACCGAATCCAACAAGACCTGGCGATCCTCGCCGGCCGGGCGCACTCGGCCAGTGCGTAGTTCACCTGGTTTCGCGACCTTTGCAATCCCACCAGAGATTGCCCGGTCGAACAGCGACAAGAGATCGGCGACCACCCTGAGCGCCGACTGTGGCGGAATTGACTACCGGTACTCCGGTTCGCGCCGAGTCAACACCTGCGCCGTCGAACAGACTGCCCGCCGTCGCCAGAACCGCCGTCGCTTCGTCCGGCAGCATCAACAGGTCCAACATGTCCGCGCCGATAGGGCGCGGGAATCCCAGCTTCGCGATCTAGTCCCCATCCGAATATTGACCGCGTGCGTGATCGCGTCAGGTGCGCGAGCCATGCTGCTGGCACTTCGACGATGTCTTCCGCTTCGTGGATCCTCTGAGGAGCCGGTGACTGAAGGAATGGAGGTCAGAGATGACCGCAGAAACCGGAGCTAACGCCGGCGGTGGAGTCCAGTCGGTCGAGCGAGTCTTCGACATCCTCGAGATGATGGCTTCGGCCCGCGGACCGATCGGAGTCACTGAGCTTGCCGACCTGGCAGCGCTTCCTCTTCCGACCATTCATCGGCTCGTTCGCACACTCGTGAATCGGGGGTATGTGCGTCAGGTGCCGTCCCGACGATACGCTTTGGGGCCGAAGTTGGTTCGCCTCGGTGACAGTGCAACTCAGCTCATCGGGTCCTGGTCGGGTCCTCACCTGTCGAGTCTGGTCCAACAATCCGGGGAGACAGCGAACATGGCAGTGCTCGATGGGAATATGGCGGTTTATGTGGCGCAAGTTCCGTCCCCGCATTCGATGCGAATGTTCACGGAGGTCGGTCGGCGCGTTTTCCTGCACTGCACCGGAGTCGGAAAAGCACTGCTTCTGCAGCTGTCCAACGAGGCGGTTCGCTCCTTGGTCACCAGGACGGGTATGCCGTCTTACACCGAGAATTCCCTCACCGATCCCGAGACGCTCATCGCCGATCTCGAAGTGTCTCGAAGACGCGGATACGCCCTCGATGAGGGGGAGCAGGAGATCGGCGTCCGGTGCTTTGCGGTGCCGGTGCCCAATGCGCCTACCCCGACTGCTGTTTCGATCTCGGGACCGGCGACGCGGGTAACCGTCGAATCCGCCGATCAGATTGGTCCCCTGCTCCAGCGGGTGGCTCAAGAGCTGGCGACCGAGTTCGAGAAAGACGCTGCGCTGTGATGAATGGGAGGGAGTTCACGCTTTAGGTTGTGCGCCAATTCGTCCTGTTCAGGCTAATTAGTGGTCGTCTTCGCCGATTCTGTGGACGTGGATCAGGTTGGTCGAGCCTACGGTGCCGGGCGGCGACCCCGCCACGATCACGACGAGTTCACCCTTCTGATACCGGCCCAACCCGAGCAACGCGTTGTCGACCTGCCGCACCATCGCATCCGTGCTGTCGACCGGATCGACGATGAACGTCTCCGTCCCCCACGTCAACGACAACTGGCTGCGCACCTCCGGCAACGGCGTGAACGCCAGCAACGGCAACGGCGTATGCAACCGCGCCAACCGGCGCACCGTGTCCCCGGACTGCGTGAACGCCACCAACGCCTTCGCATCCAACCGCTCCCCGATATCCCGGGCCGCGTACGAGATCACCCCCCGCTTGGTCCGCGGCACATGCGTCAGCGGCGGCACCTGCGTCGACTCGTTCTCCACCGCCTCCACGATCCGCGCCATCGTGCGCACCGTCTCCATCACATACTTACCCACCGACGTCTCAGCGGACAGCATCACCGCGTCCGCACCGTCGAGGACCGCGTTCGCGACATCCGAGGCCTCCGCGCGGGTCGGCCGGGAGTTCTCGATCATCGACTCCAGCATCTGCGTCGCCACGATCACCGGCTTCGCGTTCTCCCGGGCGATCTGAATCGCCCGCTTCTGCAGTAGCGGCACCTGCTCGAGCGGCAACTCCACACCCAGATCACCGCGCGCGACCATCACCGCGTCGAACGCCAGCACGATCGCCTCGAGGTTGTCGATCGCCTCCGGCTTCTCCAGCTTCGCGATCACCGGAATCCGGCGACCCACCCGGTCCATCACCTCGTGCACCAGTTCGATGTCCGCCGGCGACCGCACGAACGACAACGCGATGAAATCGACACCCAACCCGAGCGCGAACTCGAGGTCCGCGATGTCCTTCTCCGACAGCGCCGGCACCGACACATTCATCCCCGGCAGCGACACACCCTTGTTGTTCGACACCGGGCCACCCTCGGTGACCCGGCAGATCACGTCGTTGCCCTCCACCCCGGAGACCACCAGACCGACCTTGCCGTCGTCCACCAGCAACCGGTCACCCGGCTTGGCGTCCTCCGCCAACTGCTTGTAGGTGGTCGAGACCCGGTCGTGGGTGCCCTCGCACTCGTCGACGGTGATCCGCACCTCCTCACCGTTGGCCCACGTGGTCCGCCCCTCCGCGAACCGGCCGAGCCGGATCTTCGGGCCCTGCAGGTCGGCCAGGACACCGACCGCCTTCCCCGTCGCGTCCGAGGCCGCCCTCACCCGTTTGTAGTTCTCCTCGTGGTCGGCGTGCTCGCCGTGGCTGAAATTCAGCCGCGCCACGTCCATACCGCTCTCGACGAGCTCGCGAATACGGTCACCGGTGGCGGTAGCAGGTCCAAGTGTGCACACGATCTTCGTGCGATGCAGTGGGTTAGCGCTGTTGTTGGAGTGGGGTGGGGTGGCCGCCCACTCGCCTACGTGTCCTAGGTGGGGTGCGGTGATCGTGACTGACTCGGTCATCGCGTACGCGGCAGGATGTTGGCGTGTGCCATTGTGTTCCTGGCCGAGTGCGAGGCAAGCCGGACTTGGCAGATCAGCTGAAGCTGAGCCGAGACCGCAGGGGTGATCGCGAGACTGTGCATGAACCACTTCTTCTCCAGGATCTGCTGCAATCGGCGGAAGTATTGGGCGGGCGTGAGACCGAATTCGACAAAGATGTCGGCGTCGGATCCGCCGCCCCAGTGTCGCCACTTCTGTGCGAAGTCCACTATTGCAGTGGTGGTGTCGATCATTACTCCTCCTCGGATGGGGACGTACGTATGCGGTTGGAGTGCTGAACCGCGGTCGGTAGCGTCCGAAGATGATCGACCTAAGAAGGGGTGTGCCGGGGATCAATTCGGCGGTACGAATCTCTTCGTACCTTGCTACCGATGGAGCCCGGGAGATGACATTTGAGGGTTGGCTCCCGGACGCTGAGCATTTGATGTCCGTGCTTAGCGGCTTGTTGAGTGTGTTAGTCGAGCAGGGCGTGTGACGACGGTGCATCGTCGAGGCTCTCGGCGAGCGCCTCGAATTCGTTCACGTTGTCCAACTCGGTTCCCATGGCGATGTTGGTGATGCGTTCGAGAAACACCTCGACGATGACGGGGACTTTGTGCTCGCCTGCCAACGTCTTGGCGCGCTCGAGGGCCCCGGCAATTTCTCCCGGCTCGGTCACTCGGAGTGCCTTGCAACCGAGTCCTTCTGCGACACGCAGGTGGTCGACCCCGTAGCCTTTCGGGACTGCGATAGCGTCGTTTGCGCTGTTCTCCTCGGAGTTGATGTTGTCGAATCCGAGCGAGACGCAGAAGTTCATGTCGAACTGGCGCTGTGCCTGACGGATCAGTCCGAGGTAGGAGTTGTTCACGACGACGTGGACATAGGGCAGGTTGAACTGCGCGCCGACCGCCAGTTCCTCGATCATGAACTGGAAGTCGTAGTCGCCCGACAGGCCAACCACTGTGGCGGTCGGGTCGGCGGTCACGACACCGAGTGCGGCGGGGATGGTCCAGCCCAGCGGTCCGGCCTGCCCGCAGTTGATCCAGTTGCGATCCTTGTACACGTGCAGGAACTGGCCGCCGGCGATCTGCGAGAGCCCGATCGTGCTGACGTACCGGGTGTCGCGTCCGAAGACGCGGTTCATCTCCTCGTACACGCGCTGCGGTTTGACGGGCACGTCGTCGAAGTGGGTCTTGCGCTGCATGGTCCGCTTCCGGGTGGCACAGTCCTCCACCCAGGTGCTGCGGTCCGCCAGCGTTCCGGCGGCCTTGCGCTCCTTCGCGACGGCGACGAACAGTTCCAGCGCCGCCTTCGCGTCGGAGACGATCCCGTAGTCCGGTGCGAACACGCGACCGATCTGGGTGGGCTCGATGTCGACGTGGACGAACTTGCGTCCCTTGCGGTAGGTGTCGAGGCCGCCCGTGTGCCGGTTGGCCCAGCGGTTGCCGATGCCGAGGACGAAGTCGGATGCCAGCATGGTGGCGTTGCCGTATCGGTGCGCGGTCTGCAGTCCGACCATGCCGGCGGCGAGGCGGTGATCGTCCGGGATCGTGCCCCAGCCCATCAGCGTCGGCACCACCGGAACGTTCAGCAGTTCGGCCAGTTCGACGAGCAGGTCCGCGGCGTCGGCGTTGACGATGCCGCCGCCCGCGACGATCAGCGGACGATCGGCGGCACCCAGCATGTCGAGGGCCTTCTCCGCCTGCGCGCGGGACGCGGCCGGCTTGTACACGGGCAGCGACTGGTAGGTGTCCGGGTCGAACTCGATTTCCGCCAACTGCACGTCGATCGGCAGGTCGATGAGCACCGGGCCCGGCCGACCGGACCGCATCAGGTGAAATGCCTGCGCGAACGCTCCCGGAACCTGGGCCGGCTCGAGCACCGTCATCGCCATCTTCGTGACCGGTCCCGCGATCGAGGCGATGTCGACGGCCTGGAAGTCTTCCTTGTGCAGGCGCGCCACAGGTGCCTGGCCGGTGATCGCGAGGATCGGGATCGAGTCCGCCATGGCCGAGTACAGGCCGGTGATCATGTCGGTGCCGGCGGGCCCGGAGGTGCCGATGCAGATCCCGATGTTCCCGGCCTTGGCGCGGGTGAATCCCTCCGCCATGTGCGAGGCACCCTCGACGTGGCGGGCGAGGACGTGCTTGATCCCGCCGTGATCACGCATAGCCGAGTAGAACGGGTTGATCGCCGCACCGGGGAGGCCGAACGCCTGAGTGGCGCCTTCGAGTTCCAGAATCTTGACCGCTGCGTCAGCGGCGCGCATACGAGGCATATCACTTCTCCATCGAGGATTACGAGTTGAAACGGGTCACTGGGTGGGGCGGCCGGACAGCCGCTCCACTCCACGCAGCAGTCCCGAATGGTCCAGGCCGCCATCACCGTTCGCACGGGCGGAGACCATCAGCTGGGCGACGACGGCGCCGAGGGGTGTCACGACGCCGGCTTCACGGGCGGCGCTGGTCACGATGCCGAGGTCCTTGTGGTGCAGGTCGATGCGGAATCCGGGTTCGAACGACCGGTCCAGCATCTTCTGCGCCTTCTGGTTCAGAACGGCCGATCCGGCCAGCCCGCCACCGAGTACCTCCACGGCGGCCGCGGTGTCGACACCGTAGGCCTCGAGGAAGATGATCGCCTCGGCGAGGAGTTGGATGTTGCCGGCGACGATCAACTGGTTCGCGGCCTTGACCGTCTGTCCGGAGCCGTTCGGGCCAACGTGCACCACGGTCTTCCCGACGGTGTCGAGGATCGGCTTCGCGGCGGCGAAGTCCTCGTCGGCACCGCCGACCATGATCGACAGGGCCGCGTTCTTCGCGCCTGCCTCACCGCCCGAGACCGGGGCGTCGATCAGCCGGAAGCCACGCTCGGCCGCCTGCGCAGCGAGGGCGGTGGTGACGTCGGGCCGGATACTGGAGAAGTCGATGATCAGGGCACCGGCCGGGGCGTGCGCGAACACACCGTCCTCACCGGCGAGTACGGCCTGGACGTCCGGCGAGTCGGGGACCATGACGGCCACGACGTCGGCGCCGGCGACGGCCTTGGCAATGGAGTCGGCGGCGGTGCCGCCGGCCTCCACGAGTGCCGCGGTGCGCTCGGGTGAGAGGTTGTATCCGACCACCTGGTGGCCGGCCTTGGTGAGATTGACTGCCATGGGGCTGCCCATGATTCCGAGTCCGATGAATGCGATAGTGCTCACGAGTGTCCTCGATTCCGTCGAAAGTCGTGGTGTATCAGTGGGCGGCGCGGGTCGCGCGGTGTTCGCGGGGAAGCCAGTCGAAGGTGTCCGGCCGCGTCGCCTTGTATTCGAGCCCGACGTACCCGCGGTAGCCGTGTCCGGCGAGCCGCTTCAGGTAACCGTCGATGTCGAGGGTTCCGGTGCCGGGTTCGCCGCGTCCCGGAGCATCCGCGATCTGCACGTGCCCGATCCGGGCGGCGTAGGTGTCGATCGCGGCGCCGACGTCGTCGCCGTTGACCTCGAGGTGGTAGAGGTCGGCGAGGAGCCGGAGCGAGTCGACACCGTGCTCGGCCTTCACCCGGTCGATCACGGCGATCGCCTCGGCCGCGGTCTTCAGCGGGTACGCCGGTGTGCCGCTGACCGGTTCGATGAGCACGAACGCACCGATCTTCTCTGCCGCTCGCCCGGCAATCGCCAGGTTCTCGGCCGCGATCGCGTCTTGGCGATCTCCCTCGATCGCGTCCAGCCGGTTGCCGTAGAGAGCATTGAATGCCTTGGTGCCAAGCGATTCCGCAATGCCGATCGCGACGTCGACGTTATCGCGGAAGGCGGAGACGTGCCCCGCGTCGGACAAGATTCCCCGGTCGCCGGCGGGCATGTCACCTGCAGCGAAGTTCAGGCCGGTTAGCTGCACGTCGGCGTCCTGAATCGCACGAACGAAGGAGTCGACCTCCTCGTCGGAGGGGACGGGCGTGGAGAAAGGCCACCAGAACTCGACCGCGTCGAATCCGGCATCACGTGCCGCCTGCGGTCGCTTGAGTAGGGGTAGATCGGTTAGCAGGATTGAGCAATTGACGGCGTATGTAGGGCTAACCATCCGGGGACGTTCCTTTCGGAGGACGAGGGGTGAGGTTCTGGTTGTCATCGAAGTCAGGCGCGGTGGGCAACGGCAGCTGCCAAGACAACTGAGCCTTCTGCGGCACGCTCGCCGACTAGCGAAGGCTTTCATTCCGTAATGCGGAATAATTTTTCCGTTATGTGTTCGAGTCAACTCGGGTCCGGAGTGTCTGTCAAGACCCGGTTTTGGGTGCGAAGCATCGCGACCGAGGATGTCGGGCAACATTGAGGACCCCGTCGCGGTTCAACGTCCACGTTGTCGAGGCGCGCTGGAGTTGCACTCTCAAGGCACCTCGACGGAATCCTGAAACACCTGCGTTGCAAGGCAATCGTGAGCGGCGGGCTTGAACTTCGTCGTAGCCGGGCGAAGAACCGCGGGTATTGACATCGGAGAGAAACGCTGCCAGTCTCGTAATGCGAAAGTATATTCTCGAATTACGGAAACTCGTGGTATGGGGTAGCTGACGAAATCGCCGCAGCTTTCGCCAGCACTCTCAAAGATGAATCTCGATGAAATCGAGGTTCGGACGATGGCACACAAGTGCGTCGGTACTCCCAGGATCGAGCCGCAGAATGCGCTAGATGCCTGCCGACCGTCGCTGATCACCAGTCCTTTGAGGTGGCTCCATACCGGAAGCACCCGCCCCGAAAGCAAACCCGTCCGAAATGCGTCCTCCGGCCCGGCTGGCACCACCTTGATCAAGGAGATCCGATGACTGTGACAGATGAGCGACTGGGCGACCTGCAGACACAGATACCCAACGCGTCCATCATCACCGACCCCGATGTGACCGAGAGCTACCGGCGGGACTGGGCACGCGATCCCGACGCCGGCCGTCCACTGGCCGTCGTTCGTGCCACGTCCACTGAGGACGTCCAAGCGGTTATGCGATGGGCAACCGCGCATAACATCCCCGTCGTTCCGCGCGGCGCTGGATCGGGTCTGTCGGGAGGCGCGACAGCTGTCGATGGCGGAATCGTCCTGACAACCGAGTTGATGCGCAACATCGAGGTCAATCCGGTGACGCGGATGGCCGTTGTGCAGCCTGGGCTGATCAACGTCGAGGTAAAGCGCGCAGTAGCCGAACACGGACTGTGGTACCCGCCGGACCCCTCGTCATTCGAGATGTGCTCGATCGGTGGCAATGCCGCCACCAACGCCGGCGGATTGTGTTGCGTGAAATACGGAGTGACCACCGACTACATCCTCGGCCTGCAGGTCGTTCTGGCCGACGGCACGGCCGTCCGACTCGGAGGCCCACGTCTCAAGGACTCGGCGGGTCTGTCGCTGACCAAGCTATTCGTGGGCAGCGAAGGCACTCTTGGCATCATCACCGAGATCACAATCCGACTTCTACCTGAACAGGCGCCGGCAAGCACCGTGGTCGGATCCTTCGCCACCGTGCAGGACGCGACGAACGCGATCTTGGACATCACCAGGGTGATGCGTCCGGCCATGCTCGAGTTCATGGACCGGGCCTCCATCGGCGCCGTCGAGAGTGGCATGAACATGGGCCTCGACCTCAACGCACACGGCATGCTTATTGCCCAGTCCGACTCACCCGGTGAAGACCGAATCCGGGCAACCGAGTTCATGGCCAAGGTGTTCCACGACAACAACGCCTCCGACGTTTTTACAACCGACGACCCGAAAGAGGGCGAAGCCTTCACCGCAGCGCGACGGTTCGCGATCCCAGCCGTCGAGCGGTTGGGCAACCTTCTCCTCGAAGATGTAGGTGTCCCGCTCCCCGCTCTACCCGCGCTCATCCACGGCATAGAGGACATTGCGGCCCGACACAAGCTGCTCGTGGCCGTCATCGCCCATGCCGGCGACGGCAACACCCATCCGCTGATCGTGCACGACCCCACCAACGAAGATGAGACCGCACGTGCGAACCTCGCCTTCGGCGAAATCATGGATCTTGCGATCTCGCTCGGTGGCACCATCACCGGTGAGCACGGCGTTGGCCGGCTGAAAAAGGGATGGCTTCCCAACCAGATCGGCGAGGACGTCATGGAGCTGACCCGGCGCATCAAGTCCGCGCTGGACCCGCAGCACATCCTGAACCCGGGAGCCGTGATCTGATGTTTCGCTCTGACTCCGCTTCAGTTAAGGGATCGCTCATCTGGAGCGATGATCGCTGCGTCCCGCCTCGCCGAATGTTGAACTGGATGGTGATCTGAGATGCCCGGTCATGTCGTCGTCGCTCCCGACAAATTCAAGGGGTCGATCTCTGCGGCAGACGCCGCGGCGCAGATCAGTCGAGGCATTCAGCGGTGCGATCCGACGATCCGGACTATCGAGTGCCCGATCGCGGACGGAGGCGAGGGAACCCTCGCCGCTGCTCTGGCGGCAGGCTTTGAGAGGATCCCTGTGGCTGCGCCCGGGCCAACCGGACAGAGGACGCTGACTGCCTACGCGCGGAAAGGCACACTCGCCGTCGTCGAAATGGCAGACATCTCTGGCCTGCACCGCCTTTCCGGCGGGGTACTGCGTCCTCTGACCGCCTCAAGCCGTGGTCTGGGCACGGTCGTCGCCCGTGCCCTCGACGACGGATGCCGGGAGATAGTGCTCGGTATCGGTGGCAGTGCCTGCACCGACGGCGGAGCCGGCTTTCTGCGTGCACTTGGCGCCGAAGTCGTCAACGTTCACGGGAGCCCGATCCCAGACGGAGGTGGCGCCCTGTCTCAAGCGACGATGCTGGATGTGTCCTGGTTGCACCCGGGACTCGGACACGCGAAAATCATCCTTGCAAGTGACGTGGACAACCCACTGTGTGGCCCCACTGGTGCCGCCGCAGTCTACGGACCACAAAAAGGCGCCACCCCCACCCAGGTTGCCGAACTCGATGCCGCATTAGCACATTGGGCCGACCGAGTTGCAGCGGCCACAGGGCGCGATGCCCGCGACAACCCGGGGGCAGGGGCGGCCGGTGGAGTAGGATTCGCTGCAATGACCGTGTTGCAAGCGGAGTTCCGCTCCGGAATTGAGCTTATTCTCGACCTGGTGGACATCGATCAGCACCTCGACGGCGCGTGCGCTGTCATCACTGGTGAGGGCTCCCTCGATCACCAGTCCTTGCACGGCAAAGCCCCGATTGGGGTGCGCCTTCATGCCACTGCTCATGACGTTCCGACATACGCCATTGTGGGAGTGTCACGCCTTTCCCCAGAAGAGCAGGCGGCTTCCGAATTTTCCGCGATCTACTCCCTACAGGACCGCGAACCGGACGTAACACGGTCGATGGCGGACGCTGCAGATCTGATCGCCTCAGCCGCCGAAGATTTGGCGGCCAACTATCTGCTCGCGCTCGATCGATCGTGAGAATTGTCGGGAGTTCTCCGAACCAAGATTCCCATCAGCTCGGCACCTTCACCAGATCTGAGCACTCACCCGGAATCTGTTCCTTTACCCCTGTGAAAATCGAACCTAGTGTCCTCACTGGCGTCGGTTTAGAGCGGCCCTGGTACTCATGGACTCCACCGCAACCTGGGGAGTGTGCCGCGCGAAACAGAATCCTGCAGTTACGTCGGCCAGGTGGGTCCCGAACTCGTATCTCGGTAATAGGGGAGTGCGCAGTCGGAAGGAGCGTGATTCAGAACCAATGCTCCCGACGTCATCAACGCAAATTATGGACGTGATCGGGCAATCCGAGGAACTAGTATATCCTCAAGGTCTTCTGAGATTCATTCTGATCCAGGGCGATACCAGTCGTATTCCTCCGTTCACGAGGTGTCCAGAGGGCTCCCGCGTAGGACTCGATCCAGCTTGCCACCTTGTTGACCCGGATCCTGACCGATGACACCGAACCGAACATCAACCGGCGTCGGTGGGCCTGTATGACCCGACCCGTCCCGCGATGCAGACCCGGGAGGTCTTCCAAGTGCCGTTTCTCTTAATTCAAGCTGCAATTGCGTGCATCAGTCTGTTCGCACCCCGTCGCGCCACGGCTCTGCTCAACGGAATCGTTACGAGCATCGCCATCGGACGAGTCAACATGAGATGGTTGGCTGTGACAGCGGGAGCACAAAACGAGTTGTATAGCGAGTTTCAGTTCGAAAATGCACCGGCCGAAACGCATCGCGTTATGTATGTAGATCAGTCACTCACTCACTGAAGTGCAACCGCGGTCAACTCCGTTGAGTCCTACAAGCGTTCTTCACAGTTGAAAAGGATGTTGTCCCAAATAGCAGCTCTCAAGCCGCTTCGCCAGCGCCACATTGGATTGTCGGGCGGCGGGTGCCGGCACGGATCCGACGTGTGTCAGCGATTAGACTGCTGTGGTTCCGTGAGATCCGCCGTGCCGCTGTATGCGCTCGAAGACTAGCGTTATTCCGCACCCGAGCATCGCCGCGGTAGCAAAGGTGACCGACTGGGATTCGGCGTGCTCACAAGGGTACTTCGGCAGCTGCTGCAGAACTATCGTCCCCCAGTCAGTTGATGAACCTCACGCATATGGCGACCGAGCAAAGACTTGAACTCCTCGACCTGCCCGTGTTCGACAAAGCTCGCAAGCTGGGCATGATCGGCGAAGACTCGATCGAGCTGCATCGGATCCCTGCCGACCGAGCATGCCGTCATACGGCGCTGTCGGTCGCGAAGGCCTATGTAGAACGCCGCGAGCAGGGGGTTGGCGCCGTACCGCACTACCACCGAATGGAAATCGGCGTCCTCTCCTGTGAACGCTGCACGATCGGCGGACTTGGCAAGATCAAGCTGGCGAATCACGCTGGCGCGCATTTCCGCCGCGGCGTCCTCACGACGCCCTGCATCGGATCTAATGGCACATAAACTCCCGGCCTCGACTAGCAGCCGCGCCTCAACGATGTGCTCGGCCTCGCCGTCCGCGATCGGAACGACCAATGCGCCGCGCTTCGGAAACAACTTCATCCATCCTTCGGCTTCGAGCCGAAGAAATGCTTCACGAACCGGTGTCCGACTCGTGCCCACCTGATTGGCGATGTCACCTTCGCTGATCAGCTCGCCGCCCGGAAGTTCGGCCGACAAGATGAGTTCCTTGACAGTCGAGTACACCAGGTCGGACACCGTTCGCATAGACACAACTAGTATCTAAACACGAGTTTGCCTCACTGACAATGAAAGTCGCGTCACGATCGATCGGAACGTTCGGTGGCTCGCAGTGCCACCTCGGGGGCACCTCGACCTGCACCGATCATCGCTCCGCGAGGCCCAGCGATGCCCCTCTTCGCGCAGGGAACTGGGCCACGAGTACGGCGCATGTTGGCGCATCAGTTACACCTCGGCGCAGTGGCGGGAGGCCAGACGGCGATGTTGTGGTGATCTGCCGGCGCCGGAACGACGCACCGATCGTCTGGTCCCGGCACAGGTCGCCAATGGTGCAAGCGGCATCGCGATCGGCGCGAGCGCACCAGGTATTCCGGCAGCTGCAGGTGGCGTGCTGATCATCGGCACTCGGTGTTCGTCTGCGTCAGCAACAGCAGCAGCCGCGACCGCCTCGGCGACAGGGGGGCGACGCGAGGATGCAATCGAAGGAGTGCCCCGTTCAAGTGGAGGCAGGCGTCCCACGGGTCTCGATGCCGCACTGCTGCAGCGGTGGTGTGCGCCGCCGAGTGCCTGAGGACGCCCGCCAGCAAGTCTGCGTAGAGCGCGACTTGGCTGTTGACTTCGTATCGCGGCCTCCTGGGCGCTGCACGCCGCCACCGCGATTGGGAAGTGCCATCCACTTGGGGCTTAAGTCAGGTTTGTCGCTGCAGGGTCACCTCCGGGGCCTGAGGGGCCGCCTGCCATGGTCATGCACCGATCCAGACAGTTTTGAGATTGCAAAATTCACGAATGCCGTGCCCGGAAAGTTCGCGTCCGTACCCGGACCGCTTTGTGCCGCCAAAAGGCAGTTCGTTGTATGAGCCTGTCATCCCGTTGATGAACACCTGCCCCGCCTCGAGTTCGTGAATGAATCGCTTCTGCTCGCTGGCAGCGGTGGTCCAAGCGTTTGAACCTAGACCAAACGGCGTGGCGTTGGCGACTTCGATCGCCTCATCGATATCTCTGACGCGGTACACGGCCGCTACAGGACCGAACGCCTCCTCGGCGTATACGCGCATTTGCGGCGTGATGTTAGCGAGCACAGTCGGCGGATAGAACCAGCCCCGACCATCGGGCAGACCGCCACCGCACAGCACTTGCGCGCCACGCTCGATTGCGTCGGTCACCAGTGCGTCGACATCGAGCCGGTTTTGCTCGGTGGCCAGGGGCCCTACTTGTGTATCCGAGTTCAGGGGATCGCCGACTCGCAACGCCCGCATCTTGGTCACGAATGCGTTGGTGAATGCGTCGTACACATCGGTGTGCACAATGAAACGCTTGGCGGCGATGCAAGTCTGACCGTTGTTCTGGACTCGCGAGGTGACCGCAGCGTCGACTGCTCGATCCAGTTCTGCTGAGGGCATCACCACAAAAGGATCGCTGCCGCCGAGTTCTAGCACAGTGCGCTTGACCTCATCACCGCAGATAGCGGCAACCGAGCGGCCGGCCAGTTCACTGCCGGTGAGCGTGGCCGCAGCAATCCGCGGGTCACGCAGCACCGATTCCACCTGAGCCGAGGTGATTAGCAAAGTTTGGAAGCAACCGTCCGGAAATCCACCGCGTCGAAACAAGTCCTCGAGATACATCGCGGTTTGAGGCACGTTCGACGCGTGTTTGAGCAGGACAACGTTGGCCGCCATCAGCGCGGGCGCGGCAAACCGGATGACCTGCCAGAGGGGAAAATTCCACGGCATGACCGCCAGGGTCGGGCCCAACGGCTCATACCGTGCATACGCACGATCCGCACCTACCGATTGAGCGTCGACCAACTCGTCGGCCAGAAGTTGTTCGGCATGGTCTGCGTAGTAGTTCAGGGCACGAACGCATTTGCTGATCTCCGCGCGTGCTGCATCCACGGTCTTGCCCATCTCGGTTGTCATCAACCGGGCGACGTCTGCAGTCTCCGTGTCCAGCAGATCGGAACTGGCTCGCATCCACGTCGAACGTTGGGTGAAGTCGGTGGTTCGGTAGCTCTTCCATCGGGAGTACGCACGCCCGATGGCGATCTCTACCTCGGTGTCAGCGGCCGGCTGGAAGGTCTTTAGCGTTTCTCCGGTAGCCGGGTTGGTCGTCGCGATAACCATCGTTCTCCTTTTTTTGCAGTGCTATTGGCGGATCCCCCATCACAATCGGTGGAGGTATTTTCAGTCAGCTCAAGCCCGAGCCCTCTTGACCAAAGGCTCACGTGGGCCTGCGGCGCAGGCCTCCACGAAGCTGTCCTGGCCCCGTAGACGTCGTCAGATCCGGACGTACGCGTTCCAACATTATGGCCAGACCATCATCTCGATGGGAAGACTAGGATTCATATCGTCAAGACGCAAGGCAAACTCGCGAGCCGTTAGCAGATGGCACCAGCACGCGCAGCTAGTGGTCGAACAGAGTGATGTACTGATACGAGCTGGCGCAGCGCTCTGTGATCGGGCATCGCAGCAGACATGCATCGAAATCCTATCGGCCCAAACAATTCGCCGAGGTCCATGGCGTACCGACGCGATACACGTTGAGCAATAGGTAGTCCGTGCGGCGGCCACGCATGCTGACAGACACCTGAGGAACTTTCTGCACTATGCGAGGTGAATCGAGGACAGGGCGGCCCTGCGGGATGCCCGCGTTGGCCCTCGCGGACGTCCTTATGGTTCGCACCAGGACCCGCCAATTGTCAGTTAGAGGTTGCAACGAACACTTCACAGGTCTTTCGCATTATGGAAAAGAGTTCCCATCATTTGAAATTGACCCTTGCGGGTGATGTGATCCATGGCATAGCGTGTGGAACACCAGCTGATGGCCAGACCATTGCTTCGGGCCGGTCGTGTGGTTCTTGTTACTCTTCCTTCGCCACTAGGAGGTGCGGGGTTATGCGAGCGGTATCGCCGCGCATGGGCTGGTGCGACCACATCCGCCGCTGTTTCATGGCAGCGCTGAATGCTGTGACACATGCTGTCGAACATATGGTGATGAACATCTGGGTCCCCGTTGATTCGAGACAACCGGTCGGCCGTGCTTGGGCGGGTTGCGTCATCGTCCCGCCCCAGCTGGGGAAACCCTTCGCAATCTAAGTCAACGTTCTCGCCAAGTTCGCAACGAGAAGCATTGGCCTACTAAAGGAGTCAGCATGCCCGGCGAATCCGCCCGGACTGTCCGTTCGGCACCACAGTCAGTCGATACACAGAGCATGCGACGAGTCATTTTCGGCGCGGCGATCGGACAAGGCGTCGAATGGTACGACTATGCAATCTACGGCTACCTCGCGGGCAGCGTCGGAGCTGTGTTCTTCCCCAGCGAAGACCGTAACGCCGCTCTGTTGTCGGCATACGCAGCATTCGCCGTGTCATTCCTCATCCGTCCGCTCGGTGGTGTTCTGTTCGGTTACATCGGCGACCGAATTGGCCGAAAAAACACCCTTGCCGTCGTTATCTTGCTCATCAGTGGTTCGACGTGCTTGATCGGACTCCTACCGGGGTACGCGGCAATAGGAATTGCCGCGCCAGTCCTGCTCCTCGTGCTACGCCTACTGCAAGGCCTGTCTGCCGGTGGCGAACTTGCCGGCGCGGTTGCTTTCCTTGCTGAGCACGCCCCCGTGCGCAAGCGAAATTACATTGTCGGCTTCGGTGAGATGGCAGCCAATGCAGGACCGCTGATCGGTGCATCAGTGGTGGCGTTTCTGGCGACTTCGCTCGGTGACACCGCCATGGACGACTGGGCATGGCGCATACCGTTCCTCATCGCGGGGCCGATTGGACTCGTCGGTCTGTTCCTCCGCCTGCGTGTCGACGAATCTCCGATCTTCCAGGAGGTCGTGGCTGCCGGAAAACGAGCGAAGTCACCACTGCGGGAAGCAGTACGGCAGGAGGGTGGCGCAATTCTGCGCTGCACCGGAATCGCGGTTACCCACATGGTGCCGTACTACTTGATTCTTGCCTACCTGCCCAACCACCTCGAGGAAAGCGGTCGGCTACCTGCAGGGAGCGCGTATTTCATCGTCGTGATTGCATTGCTGGTGAAAATCGCTGTCACGCCGGTCGCCGCTCGTAGCTCAGATCGCTTTGGGCGTAAGCCTGTAATGGCCCTTGCTGCAGTCGGTTACATGGCTCTTTCCTACCCGATCTTCGCCTGGATGAACACCGGCGGATTGGTTGCCGTCGTGTTGTGTCAGGTGATACTCGGAATCATCTTCGGCATGTACTCGGCGTGCGTGTTCGCCATGATGGTCGAAATGTTCCCGACGCAGACCCGCTTCACCTCGATGGCCATCGGATACAACGCGGCAGCTGCGCTAGCCGGCGGAACTGCACCGTTCATCGCAACATGGCTGGTCGCAGTGACTGGAAACGGCAGTGCACCTGCCTTTTACTTGATCGGTGGCGCGGTTGTGTCACTGATCGCGCTTGCCGTCTCGAGAGAAACCGCGGGGATCAGCCTGAGGGAGGTTCCTGGACGGACCACACCATCGCAGGCCTGAGCCGCGATGCCTCAGCAGCCTGGATGAGCACCCACTGAGAAATCCCATCTACCGAGAAAGAGAGCGTATGAAAACCCAATCGCAGATCCTGCCGGCCAACCCCGAAAGCGTCTTCACCTATGGTGCGCCCCTGTTGAAATATGGACCAGGTGCCGCGGACGAAATTGGCTTCGACCTCAGCCTGACAGGCGCGAAGCGCGTCCTGGTCGTTACTGACCCCGGGGTCGCCGCTGCCGGGATCCCGCAGCGGGTAGCTGAACGAATCAACGAGTTTGGCATCGATGCGATTGTCTACGACGGCGTCCACGTGGAACCAACCGATGCCAGTCTCGAGCAAGCGATCGCATACGCCCGTGACACAGGTCCGTGGGATGCCTTCATTGCAGTCGGTGGCGGATCGAGTATCGATACAGCCAAGGTGATTAACCTACTCACCACCAATGGCGGTGACCTGATGGACTACGTCAATTCGCCAGTAGGCCGGGGCGTTTCCCCGGATCAGCCACTCAAACCCCTCGTCGCCGTTCCGACCACGACGGGTACCGGCGCCGAGAGCACCACAATCTGTGTGCTCGATGTGCTGGATCTGAAGGTGAAGACCGGAATCAGTCACGCTCGCCTACGCCCGACCCTGGCCGTGGTTGATCCCAAACTCACCATTAGCCAGCCGTCTGGCGTCACTGCTTCCTCCGGCATGGACATCTTGTGCCATGCACTGGAGAGCCTTACCGCGCGGCCGTACATGGCCTACGAACGGAAGCGTCCGGAGCAACGCGTTCCCTACTGCGGTTCCAACCCCATCTCGGACATGTGGGCAGAAAAGGCCCTCATGCTGATGTCCACCTCGTTCAGGCGGGCGGTGCTCGACGGCGACGATGAGGACGCACGCGCTTCGATGGCGCTCGCAGCCACTTTCGCCGGCCTCGGTTTCGGAAATGCCGGCGTACACATCCCGCACGCCAACGCATACCCAATCGCTGGACGAGTGAAGGACTACAACGCCAAGGATTACCCGGCCGACAAGCCGATGGTGCCGCACGGCATGGCCGTGTCCCTGACCGCGCCCGAGGCTTTCCGGTTCACCTTCTCCACAGCTCCCGAGCGACACCTCCGTGCCGCCTCGCTCCTCGCGCCCGATGCTGACAAGCCCAACGACTTGAGCTCGTTCCTGCCGGACGTACTCACTGCGCTCATGTGTGATATTGGCATCCCCAACGGGATCGCCGAGGTCGGCTACAAATCCTCCGACGTCGACGCACTCGTCGAGGGCGCACTGATGCAGCAACGTGTGCTAGCCGCTGCACCATGCGAGGTCCATGATGAGGACCTCGCCTCGATCTTCACTCGCTCGCTGGATCTATGGTAAGAGGATAATTCGACCGGACCGACCTCCGCCGTTCCTGTGCAGTGCGATGATTCTGCACACGACTGCAGCCCCTGGTCGGTGTTTGAAGCGGTTGTGATGCAACGAATCACTTAAATTCGGCTGGTTTGAGTGGTCACTCGCTGGGATCACGGTGGCGACTGAACCCGAGCAACCAGCACCGGTTCTGCGCGGTGCTTACAGTCGCCACCGCCGACGGCGTCGACGACGCTGGCGTTGATCGCCGAAGCATTAGCGCGATCGGCGCCGCCGAGCGGGGTGCGGACTTCTGACGGCAAGCTTGAGCGGCGCGGTTGCCCAGGTCGTCGTGCACGCGCAGGACGACAGGCGGTCGTCCAAGCCGTTGCGGGTTCATCATTTGGTGATGGATGGAGTCCGGACGCACAGTTACTCGAGAATGGCGGGCGCCGAGGTGCAGCGGTTGGGCGGATGCTGTGGCCTCGCCCGGAACTTCGACATCGAGAAAGGCACGACGAGGTGTCGGCGGCCGTCGCCGAACAGCAACTCCTATCCGCCGTGGCCGGGGTGGACGCGGACACCACGATCCTGGCGGATGGCTACTCCTGCCGAAACGCAGCTCTCGGACCTGACCGATCGTCGCGGTGACCACCTGGCACAACTGCTCGCCGCGCGGCTCGCAGCCGAGGTCGCCGCACGCCTGCGGAACTGACCCTGGTGCAGCGCAAGGTCAGAGACTTGACGGTGAGGGCGAGGACAAAATGGCATTCCCTGTAGATACCCTCGCTTCGGCGAGGACACCCCAATTCCGAGGGCCTGCTCGGTACGATCAGAGGTGAAGTCCCGTGAACTCTCGTGAGTATCGTCAATTGCGCCAGAGGCGCCGCGCCGGTTGGATCGAAGCAAACCGCAAACACATCCATCCTGACGGCGAGGCTGAGCGCCTCATCGGGTTCGCCAGCATGTGGGCGCCGTACGGGGGCGCGTGCGAGGAGGAAGTCCTTACGCAGTTCGGGATGACGCGGCGCCGGTTCCTCGACAGATTGTGGCAGGTCATCCCTGAGTCGACCTGTTCCGAAGCCGAGATACGCAGTTTGCTGAACGCGTATCCGCACCGCCGGCGCGGTTCCTCACCGATCCCGTAAACCCGCGGGGATCTATCCCGTGGACTTGCCCGTCGGGGCCCGCTTGATGGGCCGGGCCCTCTCCGGAAATTTTGCGAGTGCCTTCCCGATCGATGTCAGCGAGTACAACGACAGGCGAGTTTCCGTGACGTTCCAGTTGGCCGACTCGAGCAAGGCATAGCACCCTCCCGGTCGCATTTATGGGCCGTCCGCCGCCGTGCAACAGCTAGCGCGCCGTGCCCTTGCCGAATTCCGCGGACAACTCCGTAGCAATCCGCTGTAGCAGGGGAGCGTTGTGGTCCGCCGACTCGATACTGAGCCGAGCAGCCGGACCCGAGATCGACAGCGCAGTCGGTGTCGGAGCATTGAGCACTGGTACGGAGAAGCACCGCACCCCGATCTCCTGTTCGCCTTCGTCGACCGAATATCCGCGCCGCCGACTCTCAGCAAGATCGGCGAGTAAGGCGTCGATATTGGTATGTGAGTTGGGGGTGTACGCGAGCATCTCCACCCGGCCTATCAACTGCCGGACGGTGTCGTCCGGCAACTGAGAAAGGAGTGCTTTGCCCACGCCAGTGCAGTGCAAGTGCACGCGCCGACCTACCTCAGTGAACATGCGCATTGTGTGAGGGGATGGCACCTGGGCCACGTATACGGCCATGCTCCCGTCGAGCACTGCCATGTTCGCGGTTTCTCCGGTGCTGGCCACGAGGTCCGACAAATGCGACGCCGCCCAGGCGCCGATCCGCTTTGTTGCGGATTCACCTAACGGAATGAGCTTGGGACCGAGCGCATATCTGCGGCCAGGCAACTGCCGAGCGTAGCCTCGGCTGACCAGAGAGCGGATCAAGCGATGCACGGTCGGAGGGGGTAGTTTCGTGCGGTCGGCGAGTTCGCTCAGAGCTACTGATCCCTCGGCAGCCGCCATCGCCTCGAGCAGGTCGAAAATCCGGTCGACGGATTGGACGCCGCCTGACGCACCTGGCGTACTTGCCACCTTCTCACCTCCGTACTTGCCCGGCTGTCTGCGGATTCCGTCTAGTGAAAAAATACACTCACTGCACGATAGGCCGAAAGTATTCGGGCGTGTCATCCGGGAAGGGCTGGAGCCTAGGTGACGACGCCCTGGTCACCGTCTCGGCAACGCTCGGACGCGACGCGACGCGACGCGACGAGACGAGACGAGACGAGACGCCGGCTCGGCTCCGGTGCACCGGGTGCGTCGCGACCAGCGAGATCGGGCGACCACGACCGCCCAATGCCTCAAAGTCGCATCCCATTGCGCCACGTTGCTGCCGTGGCACGTTGTGCGGCTGTAACGCTGCGGCACTGTTACGTCCCGCACAGTGGGTTGTCGACGTCGCTGGTGATCGTAATGGGTGGGTCACGGAGTCTTGAGTGCAATGGCGTCAGATTCAGCGCCGCCGCAGAGGCGAAATGGCGCCCACAGTCCGGCAATGGCCGACCATGATTGGATTTGGCGCCCGGCCCAGTGAGAAGTCTGGACCTGCCGTAGGGGCACGCACTACCGCCGATTTCGATGCTTCGACAGCCTTGATGTCAGTCATCTCGATGACCGTGTGTGTTGGTCTTGTCGGGATAGCTCTGCGTATAAAGAGATTTCACCAGGTTTCGGTCAATCTTATTGGAGCCGCTCATAGGGAATGGATTGTGCTGGATACTGATGGTTTTTGGAACCTTGTATCCGGCCAACTGGGTCCGGCAGTGTGCTCGAAGTTGGTCAGAACTTATCTGAGCATTTGCCGGAGCGGACACGCAGGCGTACACAGCCTCACCCCATTTGAGGTCGTCCATACCGAAGACCACTGCCTGATGGACCTCAGGGTGGTTACAGAGCGCAGCTTCCACCTCGCCGGGCGCCACATTCTCGCCACCGGTGATAATCATGTCTCGGATCCTGCCCACCAAGTGCAAGTATCCGTCATCATCGAGATAGCCGGCATCTCCAGTCGGATACCACGAGGTGCCCGTATGATCTGTCTTCAGCGGGGGTTGATTCCAGTATCCGCGCATCAGGTTGTCACCAGACACCGTAATCTCACCGACGGTGCCGTGACTGACGGGCAAGCCGGCCTCGTCGATGACCCGGACGCCGATCCCCGGCATGGCGCGTCCGCATGACGTGAGCCGGCGACCACCAAGCTTGTGGTCCAGTCCGTTGAGGACGCTCACGTGACCGCACGTCTCAGTCATGCCGTACCAATTGACAAACTCTGCCTTGGGAAAAGCGCTCATCAGTCGGCGGAGAACTGCGGGATGCATCGGAGCGCTGCCGTATCCGATCGTTGTGAGACTGGGCAATGCCGTGCCATGGAATCCAGGAAGTTCGAGCATGTTTCTGACCGTAGAAGCGATGAAACTTGTTGTATTCACATCGTGCGCTTTGATCTCTTGAATGATGCGCGGCGGATCAAATCGAGGCAAAAGCACGACCGTTGAGCCGGTGGCAGGGGCGAGACCGAAGCCCCGTATTGAGGCTATATGAAACAGGGGAGCATGGAGTAAAAATGTATAGCCTTGGGTGAGGGTCGTCACTATTCCGGTTTTATAGATATCGTTGGCCATCGCGGCGTGTTCTATGACGACTCCCTTCGCTCTCCCAGTTGTACCGCTGGTGTACATGATGAACGCAGTATCGGATCCATCTGGACGCTTGGGAAGCCATTCCGTCGCTTCCTGTATTAAGCCGCGATAGGCGGTGTAGGAGGGTTGACTATCTCCGATCTGGATGATGTGCTCGACTTCCGTGACGTCTTTGAGTCGTTGCGCCACACCGCAGAATTCATCGCTAAAGAAGAGGGCCCGGCACCCCGCATCCCGGAGGACGGCCGCAAGTTCGGGTTCAGATGATCGGACATTCAAGGGTACAACTATTGCCGCGCCCAGAAGTGAGGCGTGGATAAGCTCCAAGTAGTCGACGGAGTTGCGGGATAAAATTGCAAAGCGGTCATTGGAGGCCAGGCCTAAGGTCATGCGAAGGAGGTGTGCAGCCCGACTGATCCGGGAAAAGTGTTCTGAGAATGAGGAGGCCTCATTGTCGCAGCGAACGGCGATTCGCCCCGGGTTCTGCTCACACGCATTGACTAGAAGATCGAAGAATGGCACTTCATCACCGCCTGAATTCGGTAGGAGTTTGCTTGTACTGTTCAGTTTTGCACGGCCTGCGAGGCCGCCGTAACTTGCTAAGCACCGGGCCCGGTGGCTCACTTTGAACGGCGATAGGTGACTGTTCAGTATGTTTCTAATTCGCATTCGGGCGGGGGTAGGTCGTGATGACCTCGATCCGCTCCAGTTGCTCGTGAGGCTGCAGCAGCCACCGAGCTGGGTAAGCATCGGCTCCGTTCCATCGGTGCACTTCGAAATCGGTGATCCAACCGATGGCGGCAGGATGGTCCATCGTGCGGCAGAACTGCCAGACAGGAGGGTTCGCGAGCGGTGATCGGCTGTACCTGTGGAGGCTGTAGTGAGGTTTCGCGGCAATTCGTTCGAGGTTCGGTTGCGGGTGTCTAGCTGGCCAGCTGTGATCCATGTCGGTCCGCAACTGACAGCGCGACAGCGGTTTTCGAGGAGACCACTTCAACGAAATGGCCGAACAGAATATGCCCGAGAGACGGATGCATGACACGGTAAATGCTGCGTATGCGCAGGCACGTTGACCGAACGGTCCTCAGTGGGATTGGGAACGCGGCTCCGATACCGCGCGAGGTATCCCTAGATTGCGTCGTCGAATCACTCGACGCCGTGCCTGACTACGGCATCAAAGGGACGCGCCACGTACTCCGCTCCTCTATTGCGCACGCCCAGGGTGACGCGTCGCATGCTTCGCGCATCCAATGCGGGGTTGCCAACTGGTCGTCGGGGTAGATCCGCTGGGCATGGTGACTTCCCTTGCTAGACCAGTTCTTTCGTGCGTACCTATCCAGGATGCGTGGGAATATTGCGAAGCGTGTGCCACCCAAGTTGGGCGGGACGCTGACGCGCCCCGGCCCAAGCCCGGCCGGTTATTTATTTCGGATCAATGAGGACCCCAGGGTTCATCACCATGTTGGGGTCGACAGTCTGCTTCACCGCACGCAGTGCTGACGTGAACAGCTCCGGACGCTGCTGGTCATACCAGGGGCGGTGGAAGCGGCCGACGGCGTGGTGGTGGGTGATGGTGCCGCCCGTGGCAAGGACTGCATCAGATGCGGCCTGTTTGATCGCGGCCCATTGCTGTAGTTCGCCGCCCGGCTTCGCTGACGCCACCACGGTGTAGTAAGGGGCGGGGCCGTCGGGATAGACGTGGGTGAAACGGCACGCGACGACGCCGTCGCCACACTCGCGCTTAACGGCCTCGGTCGTCGCCTGCATCACCCGTGCATGAAGCTCGGGGAACGCGCTCCATGTGCACGCGGTCTCAAAGGTTTCTCGTAGTACGCCCATGCGGGAGTAGCCCTCCTTGTAGTGCGGGCCGCGCACGAAGAAGTTTCGCCATTTGCCGGCAGCGCCGGCGTGGCCGGCTTCGGGCGCCGAACGACCTTGTAACGCTTCAGCGCTAACCCGGCCACCGTGGTCGGCGCAGATCTGAGCGGCACGTTGCATCCATGTATCCAAGGGATGGTCGGCCGACTCGAAGGCGAGGACCAGGATCGAGTCGGAGCCGTCCGACGCGCCGGACAGCAGGCTTTCTGTTGGGTCGAGCAGTCGGCAGTTGGTCGGTGCGAGACCGGATTGAGCAAGAGCACGGATGGCGTCTACGGCCTTGTCGAAGTCACTGAACGGCACCGATGTGGCGACCTTGAACGTCGGCTTGTCCTGCAGCCGCATCCACGCTTCGGTGATGACGCCAAGCGTGCCCTCGGAACCGATAAACATGCGGTCGGGCGAAACCCCTGCCCCGTCGGCAGGAATGCGTCCGGTTTGCAGTGTTCCTGAAGGGGTCACTACACGCATGGCTTGAACGTAGTCGTCGATCTGGGTGAATCCAGTGGCGAAGTGTCCCGCTGCCCTGGTCGCAATCCACCCGCCGAGGGTAGAGAATTCAAAGGCCTGCAAGAAGAACCGCATCGACAATCCGTGTGGTCGAAGCTGGTTCTCCATGTCGGGTCCCAGGACGCCACCCTGGATCAGCGCCGACCGCGAAGCCCGGTCAATCTCCAGCACTCGGTTCAGGTGCCGCAGGTCGAGGCTGATTGCGCCGCGGTAGTCATCGGACACGATCGGCTCAATGCCCTGGGCTACGGAGGACCCCCCGCCGTACGGAACGACTGCGACGTCGTTGGTGTGGGCCCAGTCGAGCACAGAGACAACATCGTGTTCAGTACGTGGGAACGCGACGAAATCCGGTGGGTTGTCGAATTGTTTGGCCAACCCACGGACGAAGTCGCCCAGATTCTTGCCCAGAGTGTGCTCGGCTCGCGCCCACGTGTCGTTCTGACAGATTCCGGCCAGCGATTCCGGCGCGTGGACTCGCGGCTCCCGCAGTTCGATTTCGCTGATGTCGGGGGCCTTGGCCAGCTCGCGGAGTCGGAGCCCGAACTTGTCCCGAAGCATGCCCCCGATTTCGAGAATCTCCGAGTCGCTGACACTCGTGTCTGCATAGCCCCACCCCCAGAACTTCCGCTTCCGTCTGTCGAGGTGTTCCTCAGTCATAGTGTTCATCGTTCCTTCCTAGACAGAGGTACCTGGCGGTACCCAAACGGGGCGGGCCAAATTGGACGCGCCAACGGAGGCGAGATGGTTCGGTTCCAGGAGGCGAAACCCCGTCGATCGAGCCGCTCACGGCCCATCGGGATCTCCTCATATCGCGGTGTGTGACGCTCGGCGAGACAACCGCCAGCGTTTGTGGGCGAATCTCAATCTCATGGTTCTACGTAGAACCGGCCGAGCGTTGGTCTGGCCATGGTGTCGGAAGAAAACGTTATGCCATGAGTTTGTCAATCGCAAGGGTTCATTTCGTTTGACGGAAAAAAATTCCGTATGGCGGAATTAAGTAGCCTGGGTGGAGTCTCCGGTGGCCTTAGTGGAGGCGGTTGGCCAAGCTGTGTCTCCAGCTTCAAGTCACCGCCAGCTTGTCATGCTGTGGCCAACTGTGAAAGTGGCGCTGAGCACTGGGATCTCGGACACCCAGCCTGTCGAGCGGCAAGAGCTCTTAGCGGCCCTGCCACAAAATAGTTCGACGACCAGGTTATGTGCGCATACCGGAAATGCACCTGCTCGCCGGGTAGGTGGTCAATCTGAGTTGTGCTAGCTCATCGCACTGTGCGCCTACGCTCCGATGCGTGTTGATGGTCTGGCCATGCCCGCGGTGCAACAAGTAAGCGTGGCGAGGATTCTGTTCCCCTACAGACGCATGTGTGACTCGGCCTGCGACTGCGAAAATCACGCGCCCAATGAGTAGCTGAAGTCCACGGGAGTATGGCAGCGGATTCACGACGCGTAACGTGATCGGGTGCGGATACAGGGCGCCGACACCCGCTGCCGTCCGACACGATCGTTTACTCCAAATCGGTGCAGGGCGCACGACGCGGTGGCCCGGTCGAGCCGAGGATACGACGCGGGCACTGAACGGCCGCAAACGTCTTCGCGGCCGACGTCAACGGGCTGCTAGTGGCGGTCGTGGTAACCATGGTCGGAATCCGGGACCGTGACCGCGCCATCCGGCTGCTGGCTGCGCTGCGTGCCCCTATTCTCGACGATCAGCCTGGTGTGGGCGGACGGTGGCTACGTCAGACGGCTGATCGACTGGTCGAAACGGGTTGTGTCCCTCACGGATCAGGTCGTCAAGCGCACCGGTGATGTTAAGGGTTCAACGTGGTTCTCCGGCGTTGGGTCGTCGAGCGAACCTTCGCCTGGATCTGTAAGCACGCCGTTGCGTCCGCGACTACGAGACGCAGCCTGAACATCAGGAAGCGATGGTCTACATCGCCATGATCGCCACCATGTCACGCCGACTCGCCCGCACGGCGTGGCCCATCCCGAAGCTTTCAGACGCTCTGTTCGACCTAGACCGCGTACCAACTGAGATCGATGTAGGAGACTTAGGCGCATCCGGGGCGGTGACCGCTTAGCGCGAACAATTGCCTATTTTTCGTATCGTGAAACATCTTCTGAATTCCGGGATTCCCTTGCGCGGGTGTGATGTCGGTCATACCATAGCCACTGTTCCGGACTGATCAGGTGGCTGAGAGGACCGCAGCCGCGACATTGCCGATCCCGGCGCGGCGCCCCAGCAGTTCTCGTCAAGTGGAGCTCGGTCAATCGAACGGAAGGACGATGACGGACCTATGGCAGCAAGCCGGGCTCAAGTGTCGCCCCTGGGAGCGCCGGAGGCGGCCTTCGAAGGCCGCCACGGCAATATCGCCGCGTGACAGAGCGACAATTCGTCAACCCCGCCATTTGGTCTTGCCGCTAAAGGCGGGAACTCAAGCCGGGCGGTCGGTTTCAAGAGAATCTATTCTCGCCACCTCTTAGCCGGCGACCGGGGCGTGTTCAGTGCTTTGGTTTAACTGAGCCCATCATGATTTATCGCTCGCCATTTATAGATTGCCCGTGCGGACAGCGATAGTAGCGTTGCGCGTTTCACCGCCTGCGGGTTCGCCCCGTCGGAATGAAGGAGAGAGTATGGAACAGACCAAGCAAATGGCGCGGCCAGCCGGGAGATTGCCTAAATGGGTATCGAACGTAAGGCAGATTGGACCCGGGTTCGTCGCAGCGATGACCATGCTCGGAGCCGGCGAGCTTATCGATGTAACGGTCGCTGGGGCGAACTATGGATACGCCTTGATGTGGGGCTTTGCATTAGTCCTACTCAGCAAATTCTTCTTCATGTTTATGTTGACGAAGTATCAGCTCCTTAATGGGAAGGGGCTGACGATTATGCAAGGTTTCGGAAAACTGGGGAAAGTATTCCCTTTGGCTGCAGGGATGGGTCTCCTGCTCGGCATATTTGCGTATGGTGCATTTTACGTGCCTGCTGCGGGCACTGCACTGGTCGAACTCGTGGGGTTCGAGTCACCGTTTGCTGTATTCATCGGCTCGGTTGTAACGGTGGCGCTTGCAGCGTTTATGCTAAGGGCCAAGCGAGCCTATGCAATTTTCGAAAGCGTCAGCCGATTAGTTGTGCTGCTACTTGTGGGCACATTCGTCTATACCGCAATTTCCCAAGGACCCTCACTGCTGGCGCTAATTAAAGGGCTGCTGTTCAGCGTGCCATCTGATAAGGGTATGTTCGGCTCTCTTTTCGTCGTGGTGGCGCTGATTGGGGTAGCTGGAGTCACCCCCGCGGCGATAGTCTACAACTATGCGATTTACGAGAAGGGCTGGCGTTCCCCACGGCACCGTGCCACGCAGGTGCTTGACCTGCTCGTAGCGATCGTAGCCATCGCCATCATCGATTTCAGTATATGGATTGTCGCCGCCGAAACTGTGCACGGTACCGGATTTTCTATAAGCGACACCGATGATCTCGCCAGGCTAATGCAACTCGCAATTGGTGACGTTGGGCCGCCACTTCTGTGGGTAGCGATCTTTTTTGCCTCATTCACATCCATAGTCGGTACGGTCTTCCTCTTCAGTAGAGCAGTCGTCGATGCGTTACACAACGCTTTTCCTTCGCGTTACGAAGGCAATGTCGATTTGGAAAAGAGCCCAATCATTAAGTGGCTGACCATCTTGGGGCTCCTGCTGCCGCTGCTCTGCGCTACTCCCTGGGCGCCTAACATGGTGGTCCTTGCCATCTCTGCTGTCACGATTCCACTGGTAGCAACACCGTTCATGCTTATCGGGCTGATACGCCTTACCGGTAGTACCCGGTTTCTACCTGCTGAATTTGTGCGTCGGTGGCAGTCAGGATTGCTGGTCATTATGACAGTAGCGGCGCTCGTATCACTAGTGATTGCCGCGCACGGCTTGGTCGGGGTAGTGCGGACGCTCGCGGGATAAACCTGGGTGTGCCGATTCGGATGAGTCCGTGGGTGGGTCGCAACTGCGAAATGCCCTGTCGTAGTGGAAGAACGTAACTTGTCATAGAAACAATTCGGCCGCGACGAAGGGCATCTCGTAGGAGAAGCTATCTCACACCCGACCCGGAGCTGCGGCGAGGTTCGGCGACCCAATCTGATCTCGACCGCGGGACTGGTCCCCGGTGATGGCATTGGCGCAGGCAGCGGCCTGGGGGCTGTCCTGGAACCGCGAGGCGACGGCATCAAGTTGCCGGACATGACCGAAGGTGAGTTGGCGGAGAGAGATCCCAGCGTTTGTCGGTGCGCGTCCTACGGCTCACCCAGCCGACACAACATGGCTTACCGTCCAGGTAACACGCGAGATGCTGGTGTCTCGGAGTGAGTCAGGGGTCGCCCCTCAGGCACTCGTGAACGGGTTCTGGGTCAAGAGTGTCTCCTTCGAGGCCATCCGAGAGCTCTGCGGATAGCGCCATGACGAGGTGACGGGTGTTGCGGAGGCGGGGTATGTGCGGTCCCTTCTCGCCCTCGCGAGGTATCGCCCGGTGGTCGGTTGAGGTCAGGGCCTATGGTTGCGGGCCGACAGAACTGATCGCGGCGGGTGGGCCGACTCACCCCTGGGGACCGGTCACATCGTCGTCCTGCGTGGCGGTGGTCGGTGTCGTCGGGAGACGATCAGTTGCGGGGGTGGTCGTCCACCCAGTAGGTGAGGGTGTACCGGCTGAGGTCGGGGTTTCCGGTGGTCAGGGTCGTCTGGAGGGACAGATCGGAGAAGGGGCGGATGCCCTGGGCCCGCAACGACGCGGCGGCCTTCGCCTCCACCTCATCGAGAGCCGAGCCGGTCGGCAGCTCCAGTGATATTCGTTCGATTCCCACCGGGAACACAGTAAGGCAGCGGTATGAGCCCACCTCCCGTGACCGGTGGCCAGGGGGGACCGCGCACGCACCGCGTTGTTCCCGCGTAGTGACGCACGGCAGGTGCGTGGCGCAGGATATGAACAGTGTCGCGAGAGGTCGATGGTGGACGCGAGCGGTGCCGGAAAAGGTGACGGCGGTACCGGCGCGACGTAGCCGTGGCCCGGGGTGTGGCTGCGAGAGGTGTTGTGGCGCAGCCAAGCGCAGCCCCCGCCAACGATGAAGATCAGCTGGCAGGGGCGCTACACGGACAACCTGCACGTGATGACGAGCGGCGCATTTCTGATTTTCGTGAGCGGCGGCATCGAAGTCCAGGGAGTGTGATCCACACCATCACACTATTTTCGGCCAGCCCGGGCCGCGGATTGCTGCGAGGGGCGGTTGGTGTACGGCGCCGAGTGCGAGCGGGTACTGGAGGTGACCGGCGCGGGGCCGGCCGGCGTCGTCTTCGACCGGTTCGGGGCGGGGTGTGTCCGGCGCAGGCTTGTCAGAGTGCGGCGGCGGTCAGGGCGGCGATGCCGGCGACTGCGACAAGTATCAACAGGGCGAGCGGTGACGAGCCGAGGACAGCGGCCCACACCAGAATGGTCAGCAGCGCCAGGCCGAGGGGTATGGCGATGCCAGCTTCCCGGCCCTCGACCAGGGCCGGGACCTCCGGTGTGGCGCCGTCGCTGCCGGTCTCGGGCCGGATCTGGGCGGCGGTCACCGGCGGCACGGATTCTTCCCATCGAGGAGGGTTGGGTGCTCCTGTCACAGGTATTCGAGTAGGGGGAAGAGTGCGATCGCGGACATCATGATGCCGGCGACTCCGGCGACGATGCCCAGCAACGCCCGCAGGGAGGCCGCCTCGTCGTCGGCGACGGCGGTCCGGGTGGTGGCGACGGCCCCGCACATCACCGCGCACAGGCCGAGGGCGAACCCGAGCCCGAACACCCAGAACGACGGAATCGACAACGCACCCAGCACGATCGACACGGTGGGTAACCGTGAAGCACGTCGCCTCGGGCGCTGAGGTGCGTCTGCGGAGGACCACCCGTCGCTGGTGGCAGGTGGTTCACACGGGGCGGCAGGGGCGGTCATGATCCTCCTTACGAGGGCGTGGTGTCGGGGCTGGTGAGTGCACCTCGGTGCGAGGGACGCTCACGGTTTCGTGTGTGATCGACTCTGGAGAATTTAGCACTCTCCATGTGAGAGTGCTAACAGTTTTATGGCATAAGTGAGCGTGCACACACCTCTCCTCACCCATGGGCGGTAATCCGCGAGTCTGGGTGAAGCGGCCGCGACCATTCTGTGGTGTGCCCGACCGTGAACGAGCCGGAATCGAACTCGATGACACGGCTGCGCATCTGGGGCTCGGTCACGCCGAGGTCGTGTTCACGAATTCCCGCGGATCCGGAGCGGCAGGCCACATCAATGCCGCTGGAGGTCCTGGTGACGTACTCGTTGCGGTCGGTGCTTGGTTCCGTGTGTCGGACTGCGGATCTGGCCGCGTGTGAAGTGTCCGTGCGTAGGCGAGAGCACATACTCCATGTGCGTCGGCCGCGGCCAGGGCCGTGCTCCGGTTCAGGTGGGGGAGAGGATGGCGCTGTGGTCGGCGACGATCCTGGCGGCCAGGTCACGGCCGGGCCCGCGGTCGAGCGGCAAGGGCGTGGTGGTGGGGTCGAGGGTCAGGGCGGGGTGGGGTGTGATCGCCGGATCACTGGTGAGGACCCAGGCGAGGGTGTCTTCGTTGTGCCGGGGCCGGTAGGCGAGCCCGTCGATATCGGGATCGGCGGCAAGGATGGCGTGCGCCCACCGGCGGGTCGTGACGTAAAGCCGTGCCTCGCATTTGGTGAGCCAGAGATCTTGTCCGACCGCCGAGAGGTGGGGGCCGTGCAGTGCGGCGACGGTGAGGGGGCGGGTGACGGTCAGGGCAGTCAGGGTGCGGCCGGCCACCGCACTGGCGGGCACGATCCGGGCGATGGTGGGATCGAGGGGCAGGTCCCGGCAAATGGTTTCGGCGATCGCCCCCTCGGGGCTGTCGGCGAGGTAGAGGTAGGCGTAGCTGCCGTCGAGGGAGTCGAACCGCCCGCCCGCGAGCTCGTCGGGCTGCGCGCTCGGGTTGGGGACGTGTGCGGCACGGTGGCTGCTGTGCACCCGCCACACCACGGTTCCGGCGTCGAGCACGGTCCGGTGCGCCGGCCGGAGTAAACCTGCGGCCGGTGGTTCGATATTCGGCATCAGTCGGGCAGCACCGCCGAGGCGAGCCGCTCGAGCTTCCCACGGGCTGCGGGGTCGGGGTCGGCGGCGAGGTCGGCCGGGGTCTGCCCCTTCGGGAGGCGGGTGGACGGGGTCAGCCACCACGACGCCACCCCCCACGGGTCGGCGGCCGCACCGAGGAGCTCATTCACGGCGGCGACGGCCTCGCGGACCGAGGCAGTCGCGTCGTCGAACTGGAACGCCGGATACCGGTAGCTGTTGCCGACCGGGAGGGCGACGACCTTGCCGGTGGTGCGCAGGCGGGAGGCGACGGTGCGATCGGCTGCGGGTCGGTGCAGGACGGCGGCGACCTGGCCGGCGGTGAGCATCGGGTGGTCGAGGATGTGCCGGCGGGCGGCTTGCTCGATTTCGGCTTGTTCGATGGCGTCGTCGACGAGGTCGGCGCCGATCCGGGCGGCCTGGGTGCGGTCGGTCAGGGTCGGTGCCATCGCCAGCAGCGCGGTGACCTGGTTGCGGACCAGGTGCATCTCGGGGCGGGCGGCGAGTTCGGAGGCGACGACGTCGATCAGTTCGGGCGTCGACAGATCGGACAACCGCCGTTCGTCCGGCGATGGAGTGGTCTGCGGGTTGTCAAGGACGTACGTGGAGCGGCCGGTCACGGTGTCTCGGCGCAGGCGGTGCCCGGCAAGCTTGTGGTGCCGCCTGGGAGGGGTTGATCGGTAGGTGGACATCGAGCGCTCCTTGCTACGTTTGCACCACTATCATACACCGTTGCATTCGTTGCGCCGGTCCGGAGTGCCCGAAGCCCGTACCGGTGGTGGCGTGTACGTCACCAGGGGTATGTCGTTCCGGGGTGTCGACGATGCGTTTGAAGGTGATGGCCTGCGGATTCGCCCGGACGCCCCCGGGTGGCCGCTACGTAGACCGTCCCGGGCGTGCTCGGGTCGGAGTCACGGTTGGATCCCTGTAGCTGTAGCGCTCGTCGAGAACGTGGTCGACCGCGGTGGTCGGGATGCGGAAGTCGTCGCCTTCCGAAGATCGGAGGCGGTCGCGGACGGAGGCGAGCATGGCGAGTTCACGTTCGAGGTCTGCTGCGGTTCGGTGGTTCACGATCCAATCCTGCCCCGAGTCGAAAAGTGCCCGTTCGGCGGCGGCGCGACGAATCTCGGCGGTGCGACAGTCACAGCCGATGTCCTGCGGGGGACATGCCGTCGCCGCCGGTCAACACCCCCAACGGCGAATCCACATCGGACAGCGCGCGAATCAGATTCAGCTCATGCTGTCGGCGGCAACGCAGACGCGTGGGAGTGAGCGCTGGTTTGATCAGCGGTACAGCCGCTTCCGCGGCTGACCGCCCCTTCGGTGTCGCGTCCGAGCGTGGCAGGCGGTCAACCGGGAAACCTTATCGCCCTCGGTGCTTCAATCCCACGGCGTGTCCTCGCGCAGGTGTAGTCCTTCCTTGTGCCGGATCCGACATTGCACTCCGGTGCCGCCGTTCTTGCACGGCAACCGCATAGACGTTGGTTGGCCGCAGATGACGTGCCAATCGCCGGTGAATTCGTTGCGCGCCAGCAATATGTGCTCGCCGCTCTCAGTAGTACCGCCAACCGTGTGGTTGGCGTAGGTTCGCGCAACAGTGACGCGGTGGGGGATGTCGGGAACCTGCTCCCATGCCGGGGCCCGGCCGGCTTCCATCGCTTGATCTCTAGCATTGCGCCGACGACGGGTGGGGTAGCCATATCGTGTTTCCACTGCTCGGCGGCTTCGGCTTCCTCACGGGCGATCCGGTCCGCTTCCTGTGCTCGCTCGATCTCCCAGCGGCTGCGCCCGTGGGACCGTTTACTGTGGGTCGCACAGGGCTGCCCCTTCTTGTTCACGCACCCCGCACCGGGCAGGGCGTTGCAGACCGGGCACTGGTAGTCCTGTCTGGCGGGGTCGTCTACAACGATGGCAGCGTCGTCATCGAGCCCGGTACCCCGTGGGTCCACGAACCGGGAGACGAACCTCGTGGCACCGTAGGTGACCGACTTGAAGCCGCCGTTCCGGCCAAGGATCACCTCTGTGACTGGGCCGTATTTCCGTACCGCTTCGGCCGGGCCCAGACGCCCGGTAATCGCTACGTGACCGTGCTCGGTCCACTCATGCCCGATGACAGGCTCCATGCCCGATGACAGGCTCGCCGACCCGCGCCCAGGCGATGGGCTCACCGCAATAGCCGTCATAGAGAACTCCGTCGCTCATAACCTCATCCTGCCTCGTGCTGTCGTCGGCCAGCGTGGGGCGCGATTCGCGGCCGGAGGCCGAGTACACGGACGTAGCATGCGGAAATGCCAGCGAAGTGGGACGGGCAAGGCCCGACGGGACGTGAGACACACTGGACACGGTCAGGTCAGTCGCTGCCAGGTCGCCGCGAGTGTCAAGCCCTACAGATGCGCAGCAGTTGGAGAAGATGAGCTCGCAAGGTGCAGCGGGCGGACCGGGAGATTCAGACCGTGGAACGGTGGGGCCGCCGCGGCCACATCCTGGACTGCGCGGTCACCTTCCCATTTCGGGCTTGCCGGCGCAGCCGGTCTCCCTTCTGCAGTGGGGACATGTCGTTTCCGCAGCTCCGCGCGCGACTTTCGGCGGCGCGGACCGCCTCGGGATCGCGGGGTCGTAGGTATCGGCGCCGGGTGTGCGCAGTCTTCGCAGGACCGTCAGGTCCAGACCGGGTTCGGGTGTGTTCCCCACAACTGACCAGGCTACGGGCACTGCCCGAAGCGGTGCCGCCGGCGCGGTGTGTAGCGCTGGGAGTGGCGGTACCGATGTCCAGCATGGGTCGGGGCCGAGCCTGAAGGAGCAATGTCATGACTGGCATCGTGTTCGACGTTCCGAATCAGGTCGGTGACGTGACGTTCTGGCCGTGGACGTGGTGGAACGCGTGGCGACCTGGTGGAACCAGTTCTGAGGAGACGGTGATGATCGGATTGCTTCCCGACCTGTTCGGTGCGAATCCCCTCGAGGGCCGGTGTGTGGCCGCTGATCGCTGAGTGGAACGCCTTCGTCGCCTGGTGGAATCCGCTCTGAACCCCAGCTGGCCGAGCGGACCGGGTAGGGGATCTGATAGCCCATATGGGCGGTAATGCGCCGGCATCACCAACGGTCGGGGTGTGGTGAGGTGCGACGCGACCGATCCGGCTCCCGCACTGGTGCGGTTCAATAGCGGTATGGGGTCGTCCGCGGTCGAACAGCTGTGGCAGGCGTTGTCGGAGAACGAGTTGGCGTTGGTGTGCGTGCGCGGGCCGATGGCCGCGTGCGTGGACTTGTCGACGGTGGGGGATGACGGGTTGGGGGAGTTGACCTGGATGGCTCGGGAGACTGGGGAAGTCACCGAGCAGTACCTCGACGCCGCCGGCTGCGGCGCGCCGGCGACGTGACAATCTCGGCGCCGCTCGCTGCGGATGCCGCTCGGCTGCAGGTGATGCGCCGGCTCCGCGCACATGGCCTCACCGAAACGATGCTCCGCGACGATTCCCCGAGCTACGCGCTGTTGCAACGGATTCCCGCGGATCAATGGGCGATGTTCTTCGACGACTGGGAAGAGTTGAGTGCGTGGCGCCGTGCCGATCCGTGGTGGCAGGTCGGGATCCGTGCCAGTCGAACGTGACAAAGGGCCCCTTGTCGGGCCGTCTGCGGACCGTGGCGTGGATGGTGCCTGCCCGGCGATGGTGGTTGCCGGCCGCCTGTGCGGCCTTCCTACGTCGGCTGGAGGTGGGCTGTGGGTTTGCTGGCGATGTTCAGGCGAAGGCGTCGAGGTCGAGGGTGATTTCGACACCGTCCTTCTCGATGACGATTTTCGGGTGCTCGGCGCCGGTCGCGGCGAGATACTGCCGCAGGGTCGACAGCAACAGGTCGTCGCGGCGTTCGATGCGAGAGACGGTTCCTTGGTCGGTGTCGAGGGCGGCGGCGACTTGCTGCTGCGTGAGATTGCTGGCCTTACGGATGTCGGCGAGCCCTTCGGCGTGGATGCGGTTGACGGTCTCACGCTCGCCGCGGTAGCTGCGCACCTCGTCGGCGATCAACGGGTCGCTCACGAGCTTGTCGATGCGGTCGTTGGCGCGGCGGAAGCGGGTGCGCGGGGTGGGTTCGGTCATGACGGGTCCTCTCCTCGGGTTTGGTGGAGCCATTCGCGGATCGCGGTGTCGGCCCGGGGGCCGACGCTGTTGTAGAACACGTCTCCCATGCGTGCTTTGTCGGCGGCGAAGAGGGCGACGACAACGGTGTCGCTGTTCGGCGGGAACCAGCAGATCAGCCGGAAGGCGATGGACGGGTCGAAGGGGTGGGCGGTGCGCCATACCTGGTAGTTGCGGGACTGGCGGACGCGTTTGAGGTCCGGGGTTTCCGAGGTGGGTGGGCCGTCGAGGTCTCGGAGCTGGGACAGTGCATCGGCGGCGCGGGCGAGTGTTCTGCGGGCGTGCTCGTCCCCGCCGCGAGCTTTGGCTTCGATGCGGTCGAGCCAGTCGAAGAAGTCCTCGGGTGCGTCGACGTTCACACACCCAGTATGTATCTGAAACCATATGGTGTCAACGCCATGTTTGCGGTAAGGTTGCCCGGTGACTTCGCCGATGCCACCCACTGCTCTGGTCAGCTGGGCGCACAAGAACACCGACTGGAGCCGCGAGCAGGAGAAGGAGTGGGAAACCGCGGTCCGGTCCCTCGTGGAGCGTCTGCGCGCGAACGGGATCGACGCGCACATCGACCTGTACTACCAGAGCGACCCTTCGATCGACTGGACCCGATGGGGGCAGGAGATGGTCCGCGACAGCGACTTCGTCATCGTCGCGGTCAGTACGGCGTGGAAACAGCGGTGGGAGGGGACGAACGTACCCACCGCCGGCGCCGGCGCGGTCGTGGAGGCCGACACCCTCAAGGGCCGGTTCAACGAGAACCAGCACGACTTTCAGAAGAGAACCTTGATCGTCGTACTTCCGGGTTCCTCCGAGGATGCGCTTCCTGCGGACCTGCACCGTCTCAACCGGTTTCACGTCACAGAGTTCGCCGATACCGACGGCGGCATCCAACGTCTGCTGCGCATGCTGCTCAACTGGCCACGGCACATCCTCCCGGAGTTGGGTCCCTGTGCCTGATCTGCCTGCAGAACCTTCAGTGTTATTGCCGAAACCCACCCCGGCTTCGGCCCGTGTGGAGCCCCTGCCGTTTGGGTCAGCAGCCGGAGGTAGTGAGCACTCCGATCCGCTGCCCAGTGGCAGCACGCCGCGAGAGACGGTCAGTGTGATCGGCGACGGCAACACGGTCACCGTCGGCGGCCACCACGTGCACAACACCCACGTCGTCACGGCAGCCACCACGCCGTACGAGAACTCGGACCGACCCGTGTACCTCGACCGTCTGAACTCGGTCTCTCGGGGACGGCTCGAACACCGGCGCCTCGGTGCCGGACTCTCTCCGGAGCAGGTCGCTCGGACCCTCACCGAGCGGGTGCAGGTTCCGCGGCAACTCGGTGAACTCTCTGCCGGCGACTACCGCCTGCTCGTCGGGCCGCTGGGATCGGGGAAGTCCGATATCGCCGAAGAATGGTTCCGGAGTCGCATCGAGGACGCCGCGAAGAACCCGGCAGCGCCCGTGCCGGTGTGGTTGCCGGTCAGGGAAGTTGACGGGAAGATCAGTGATTTCATCGTCGGCGAGGTCGGCCTCGACGTCCTCCCCGGTCTCGGTGTCGACGTGGTGGTCGACGGCCTCGACGAGCGCACCGACGAGGCGGCAACCGCGCTCCGCCAAGCCTCCGAATTTGCCGCCAGGTGGCCGAAGTCGAGGATCATCTTGACGTCGAGATTGCAGGAGAAGGTCACCGAGCGAGTCGTTCCGGTGCCCACCCTGAGCAGGACGAGCGCGGACCGGTTGATGCGACTGGTCGCCGGGTACCGGATCGGCCATCTGGGCCGGCACCTCGAGGACGCCATCGAGCGTCGTTCTTCGCCCTGCTGGTAGCCCTGCACGCCAGTGCCACCGAGGGCGCGACCGGGATCCCCGAACTGATCGATCGCGTCGTCGAGAACGCCGTCGCTGCCGAAGGCCACGACCTCTACACCGGCCTGCGGCGCCTCGCCGTCGAGACCGTGCGCACCGGAAAGGCTGTCGACCCCGCCCGGTTCACCACAACCGACGTGGCTGCACAGATTCGGAACTCGTCACTGGTGACGACAACTGGGCGGAACTGCGCCTTCTCCCTCGCCATCTTCGAGCAGTGGTTCGCCGCGAAGGCTCTGCTCGAGGAGGAGGAACACGTCGATAAGCTGCTGACGTCGCTGCGAGCCTTCGACCGCTGGAAATATGTGTTCGCCATGGTCCTCGCGGCAGGAGAACCCACTCGGGTGGACCCGGTGATGGCGACGATCGCGCGATGGAATCCAGGTGCCGCATCCTGGGTGATTCTTCCCCTTCTCGATCATCAGATCACAGGACCTCGACAAGGTGACCGTGGCAGTCAACATCAAACACTCCAAGCTGTCGGTGACCTGGCTGGAGTCCGATGCTGGAACGAACGACGTTCTTCCTCCGGTGATTTCAGGCAACATTCCGATGGACCGTCCGATGATCTCGCGCGGGCACGCCGTCCCGACCGGGCTGAACGGGGTATGGGAAACCTCGCGAGATCACCTCGCCAGCGACGTGACGGACCGCTTCGTTCGGATCGCTCAACGAATCGGCCAGCAGCAACCGGGAGTCGCGCAGGATGAGGCGCGAGACGAGACCAGAATCCTAGGCGCGCAATTCGCCTTCCCCGGACAGCTCAAACCTGAAACTGAGACGACTGCACCCCTGTACCCGGAGGGCGATATCGCACCGACGTATGCGACGCCCTGGGGGTCATTCACACCCGAGCGGATGCTTGACCGCGTGCAGCAGATCATCACTGCGGCGATGACCTGCTATCTCGAACTCGCTCAGGTCGTGACCCCCCGATTCGGAGACACTCTCGGACGCCGCGGTCTCATGCCCGCAGAGTTCTACGGGAACATCTCCTACCACCCGCACCGTGAGCGCGGTGCGTTCGAATTTCCGGGACCGATCGAGCCGGGAATTCGGTGGTTGCTCAAACCGACCGGCACCCCGAGCCCGGACGGACGTCGCCCCGGGGTCAAGACGGTGTCGCTGACCTTGAACGACGAAGCACGGGTCCAGGAGATCGACGACGACCGCGACACGCTCTACGGCTCATTCAGGGCCTACGTCGAGGCATACCCCCCGTACGAGGCTTTCGCTCCCAACTTCTCCACCCACTCATGGTCGCTTCGACATGCAGAGCGGCAAACCAGCGACCAAACTCGCATTGTCATGGCTGTGGAAAGACCTCACCGATCTCGGGTGGGTAGACGGACACTTTCCGACGAGTCTCTGACCCTCGAGAAGACGAAAAATCCTGATCAACTCCACACTCCACACTCCGCGCGCAAATGCGGCCCTCGGCGAGCAGGTGCGACTCACTAGATGATTGATTCCTTGAAGCGTGTCGCGGAGGAGGAGTAGGCGGAGGGTTTCCAAGATCAAAGCGTGACCAAAGAACTGGAAACCCTCCTGACCGAACTGTATGTGCTCATCGACGATCATGTCGTCGAACCCCGCTCCGGTCGGGGTCGGCGGCCCGTGCTCAGCGATGCCGAACTGCTCACCCTGGCCGTGGCACAGATGCTGCTCGGGTTCGATTGTGAACGCCGGTGGATCCGGCACGCCCACCACAGCGTCGAGTTGCGTGCCCTGTTTCCCTACATTCCCGGACAGTCGGACTACAACAAACGTGTCAGGGCGGCACGAGGGTTGCTGTGCAAGGCAATTCAGACGCTGGCGCGGATCTCACCATCCTGGTTCGACGACCTGTGGATCACCGACGCCACCCCGGTGCCCTGCGGGATGTCTCGTGAAACGGTGAAGCGATCGGACCTGGCCGGGCACGCCGGGTACGGCTATTGCGCTTCCCATTCGCGCTTCTACTGGGGGCTGAAGCTGTATCTGGTCTGTGCGGGCGACGGGATGCCGATCATGTGGTGCCTGGCGAATCCGAAGCTCGGTGAGCGTGAGGTGGTGACCGCGCTGCTCGAACGCGATCATCACCTGATTCGGTCGGGGCAGATCTTGCTCGCCGACAAAGGCTTTTCCGGCGCACAGTTCGCCGATACCACCGCCGCGATGGGTCTGCAGCTGCTGCGACCGGACCGTAAGGACGAAACGTACAAGAACGGCAATCTCGGCGGGGTGCGGCAGTGGATCGAATCGGTCAACCACACGTTGAAAGGGCAGCTTGGCCTGGAGGAACACGGTGGCCGTACCACGCACGGGGTGTTCGCCCGCGTCGCCCAGCGTGTGCTGGCGATGGCCGCCGGCATCTGGCACAACTGGAACATCGGCGCCACTGCCAAGCGATCACTGATCGCCTACGACCACTGATCCGTTCAAGGAATCAATCATCTAGACTCGAGAAAACTCCATATCTTCTCTAGGATCTGCGCTGATGGAAATTCTGGGGGAGCATAGGTTTCCGGTGACCGACCGCTGGCTGGCCGGGGTTCCGCCACTGCCGACGTTGGCCGATCCGGCCGCGCAGTTGGCGGAGCGCTTGGTGTTGCTGCTGCACTATGGGATCGACTGGTCGGAGAACAACTGGGTGGCGGCCCGCCGCGGCGACTACTGGGACAACTCGCTGCCCACCCGGGTCCGGTTGGCCACCTACAACAGCATCAACCTGCACCAGTGGTGGACAGCCTCCGCGGCCCGGCTTGGGTCGGCCCCGCGCACTGACGAGCAACGCTCCGAGCTGGCCATGCTTCTCACCAGTGAGGCGCGGCCGGTGCTGCAGGTGATGCGCGACCAAACGACCGCATTGACTCTGCTGGCCCGGATCGTGGCCGATGCCGTCCGCCCGGACCGGCGACGCCCGGAGGTTGGCGTCGTGACGGTCACGCGTATGTGGGAGCTGGAGATGACCGCTCGGTCGCCGATCTCGCACCACCGTGATCGGTCGGCGCACGAAGATCCTGCAACCCGACGGGTCAGCGGAGCTGCGACCAAAATGTTCCGAGGTATGCCGAAGCGCGTCCTCCCGTCGCTCAGTCAGCGTAGAACTGGCCTATAACTGCACCCAGTGTGGGGATGAGCAGGCGCCCTCACCCCTTGGTGTCGGTACCCGAACCGTCCGTCGTCCCTTCAGTCGGCCGCGTCGCATTCCACGCCCTCCATGCACGCTCCATCGCTTCCTGAACCTCAGGCTGCTTCACGAAGATTGCAAGGTCCCGCAAGTTTGTGGCGGTTCCGCATCTCCCATCTCCCGGGTTATCGCATCCATCAAGGCAGGCGGCGTCTGAAACCCGTCCGCCATCCGCCCGATCGATTCTTCTGGACTCACCGCACCACGGAGCATCTGATCGATCATCTTGAGTGCGTCATCCGAGAACGGGAAGAGCCAAGCCTCGTCCGTGTAGTCGCGAGGAACCCGTTGCCACGCGGCGCGGCCCACGTCATCCGGCAGGGCCTCCACCCCATCAACCACTAGGTCTGTGACTGAACCATCCTCCGCGACTGTGAGACCACCGGATACACGAACTGGCTTCGACACATCCGTTGGCATATCCCTCGCACCGGCCACACTGATCACCACCGGCACATCCACTCGGAACCGAGCTGTCCACGGCCCACTGGCACGTGCGCCGGACGCATCATTGAACTGCCACCCTTCAGCCGGATGACCGACATCGACAATCTGCGAGCACACCGTCGTCAGTGGCAATCCGCCACTCTCCGGATCGATTCGGCCACCCAGCAAACGGTCTCTCAACTGTTCAGAAATCACATTCGATGTCTCGCACCTCTCTAGCCGCTGAGCGAACTCCTCGACCGGCACCGGCGCATGCTCACTCGCGAGATGCTGCACCAACCGATCCAAGCCGAGCACGTACTGCACCCGATCGATTAGGCCAACCTCGCTCAACTCTCCCTCCAGCCTGTCGATGCCACGGAAACGGAAAAGTGTCGAGGGTAGGCCCGTTCGGGTCGTCTCTGCCCTTGAGGCGTCTCCCGAAGTCGTGCCGATTCGCACTGACGAACCACACCGCCGCGTTCGGATTGTCGGCCGCAGTTGCCAGAAGCGTGAACCAAATCAGCGTGTCCCGGTACCCGTCTTTCAGTGACGCCGCGGAGGACTTCTTCTCCGTATCCGATCGGTTGTCCACGTACGGGGCTCGCCGCTCCGACGAACGCCGCGCGATTTCGAGGTGATCGATGCTCGTCGGCACCGGTGCGATACACGCCCCGAGATCTGACAGTGATGAGCGCAACTCCTGTGCGTACGCAACGCACTGGCGGCGGATCTCCTCGACCATAGCCCCCACGGCGTCCGCCAGGCCTAGTTGGTCGAGTTTGAGCGCTTCGAGCTTCTGTGCCTGCACCCGCCAATCTCGGACCACCACATTCACTGTCTCCATCGCCACGATCTCGGGCACCACTACCTGCACACCCCGCCCCGACGCCCACTCGCGTAGTTGCTGCCACGGCTGCGATCGCAACCGTGGCGACGCCGACAGGATGTTCGTATCAACAACGATGATCGTGGTGTTCACCTCGCCTATTGTGGTGGCATCTTCGGATGACCGGGCGGCGTGCGTCTTTTCTGCATCGACCAGCGGGACACCGTGGACCTGACTCTCGGCGCACTGAGTACTCGGACGGCGGACCTGTGTCGGGTCCGGTGTCGTGCGCCGCGCTGGAGGTCTCAGTCTTGAGCTGGTAGGCAGCCGACCTCCGTGCTCGTTTGAGCCCTGGGTGTGGGGCTGAGGGGCTGATTCGGTGGGGCGGTCAAGAACCGAATATGGTTGGGAGGACCGGTTCCGGACTTGTGTCGTCCGAGCGACTTGGTCAGCAACGCAAGGGAATCCTGTCGGTCCTCATTGCTGTAATTGACCCATGATGGAGGTCGGCGAAGCGTGGCTGCGGTCGATAGATCGGTTCGGGAAGGTGGGTTCCCGTCACCACGTGATCCCGAAGTTCCTGCTCGAGAAGTGGGCAGATTCGAATGGGTTGATCTGGGTGAAGCAGAAGCAGGACCTCAAGGAGGGTGTCCGCAACATTCGGGACGTCGGGATCACCGACTTCTACACATTCCTGGCGACCGACGGACAACTCGACTCCAGTATGGAGGAGTTGTTGAGCGTGGTCGAAGGGCAAGCTGCGAGAGTGCTCGAGCACCTGAACAACCCCTACTCGGTGTCAACAACCTTGACGCCTGAACAGTTCGAGCACCTGGCGACATTCGTTGCGTTTCAGATGGCACGCAGCCCTCGTCGGCGACGTGAGTACGAATTGATGGCCGACTGGTACGGCAAGACGATGGCTGCCGGCCAGCTGGCCTCGAATATTACCGAGGACGAGCTACGGACTCTCGAGTTCGTACCACATCAGAACGAGCACATCAGCACCATCGGCCCGATGGCCAACACACTGACCGATCTGCTGATGGACCGGCCCTTCTGTCTGATCACCATCGACCGTCCGCTGTTCCTGATTGTCGCCTGCCATGAGCATGGGACCGTCTTGACCTGATTTCTGCCACCCTCATGGGACCACTCGGATTGCCAGTCATGGGACCACCCGGCGCGTCGCGCCGAAGTCCCGTCGGATCGCTCGTTTGATCGTCGTGTCGGTATCCCCGGTCACGAAGGCGGACGGGCATGGCGTTTCGGGAGGTCAATGTGAACGAAGTCAAGGAAGTGCTCCGGATCTGGCTCGGGGTGCCCGGGTCCCGGCCGCCGGGATTGCGCACGATTGCGGCGCACTGCGGGGTGGACCGCAAAACGGCCCGGCGGTACATCGAGGCCGCCCAGGCCGCGGGGCTGCAGCGCGGCGACTGTGTCGACGCCCTCGACGATGGGCTGATCGGCGCGGTGATCGAGGCGGTGCGCCCGGCCCGCCCGAGCGGACACGGCGCCGCCTGGGACCAGCTGCTGGGGTTCGAGGACCAGATTCGGGCGTGGGTCGCGGGCGACGGGCCGCATCCACCGCTGACGATCACCAAGATCGAAACACTGCTGGCCCGTCAGGGCTGTGTGGTGCCGTATCGGACGTTGCACCGATTCGCCACCGAGCGGTGCGGTTTCGGCCGCAAGGACACCACCGTCCGCATCGTCGACGGCGATCCCGGCAGCGAATGCCAGATCGACTTCGGCTACCTGGGCTATCTGACCGACCCGGACACCGGGCGGCGCCGCAAGGTGCACGCGCTGATCTTCACCGCCGTGTACTCGCGGCACATGTTCGTGTGGCTGACGTACTCGCAGACCCTGGCGGCGGTGATCGCCGGCTGCGAAGCGGCGTGGACCTTCTTCGGTGGTGTGTTCAAGGTCCTGATCCCCGACAACCTGAGACCGGTGGTGGCCGACGCGGACGCGGTCAATGCGCGGCTGTCGCAGGGGTGGCTGGACTACGCCCAGCACACCGGGTTCGTCACGGATCCGGCCCGGATCCGATCGCCGAAAGACAAACCTAGGGTCGAAAGAGCAGTTCAATATGTACGTGGAAACTACTGGGCTGGTGAGGAATTCGCTGATCTAGCCGAGGCGCAACAGCGTGCCGAGGCGTGGTGCCGTGACACCGCGGGGATGCGGACGCACGGCACCACCGCCGCCCGCCCGCTCGAGGTGTTCGACGAGGACGAGGCACCGATGCTGCTGGCCGTTCCGCCGGTTTACGACGTGCCGATCTTCAAACAGGTGAAGGTGCACCGCGACTTTCATGCCGAGGTCGCCAGGGCGTTGTATTCGATCCCGGGACAGTGGATCGGTTCGATCCTCGAGGTGCGGGCGGACAGTGCGCTGGTGAAGTTCTACGCCCGCGGAAACCTGGTGAAGGTGCACCCGCGCCAGCCCGCCGGTGGGCGCAGCACCGACCCGGAGGATCTGCCCACCGAGAAGATCGGATACGCGATGCGAGATCTGGACCGGCTGATCGGCACCTGCGCCGGGCACGGCCGCTGCGTTGGGATCTACGCCGAAAGACTGCTCGACGATCCGTTGCCCTGGATCCGGATGCGGGCGGTCTACCGGCTGCTCGGGCTGGTCCGCCGCTACGGGCCCGGCCCAGTCGAAGCGGCGTGCAGCACGGCGCTGGATCTGGATGTGGTGTCGGTGAGCAAGATCGCCTCGATGCTCGAACGCGCCACCGAGACCACCGCACCGCTGCTGCCGGCCGCCGGGTCGGCGGCACCGTCCCGGTTCACCCGCGACCCCGCCGAGTTCGCCACCGACAGGACCACCCCCGCCACCTCTGGGACCGGTGTTGCCACTGCCGGGACCGGTGTTGCCACCGAGAGGACCACCGTCGCCACTGCCGGGACCGGCGTCGCCACCGAGAGGACCGGGCATCTGACGGTGATCGCCGGGGGCAACACCGACACGAAGGAGACACGATGACCACCCCACACACACCCGCGGGGCCGGTCGATCCGATCGGCGCCGACCTGATCGCCCTTCTCAAGGCCCTCAAGCTCGGCGCCCTCAAGGACACCCTGCCCGAGCGACTGGCGCTGGCCCGCCAGCACCAACTCAGCCACGTCGCGTTCCTGGAACTGCTCCTCGCCGATGAGGTGTCCCGGCGGGAATCACGTTCGGCCACTTTGCGGTCGGCGAAGGCCGGTCTGGATCAGTCGATGCGGATCGACACCTGGAACGCTCTCGACGACCTCCGTTACGACCGATCCCTGCTCTCGGATCTGGTGTCGTTGCGGTTCGCCGAGGCCGGCCACTCGGTCCTGGTTCTGGGTCCGGTGGGGGTCGGAAAAACGCACCTGGCGACCGCCCTCGGGCACGTCGCGATCCGGCGCCGGATGACGGTGCTCTGCGCGCGGGCGGACAAGCTGTTCGCCCGGCTGCGCGCCGCCCGGCTGGACAACTCGGTCGAGGCGGAGATGCGGCGCATCGCCACCGTCGATCTCCTGGTCCTCGACGATTTTGCGCTTCGGCCCCTGGACGCGACCGAGACCAACGACTTCTACGAGTTGGTCGTGGAGCGGCATCGCCGCAAGGCGACGATCGTCTCCTCGAATAGGTCCCCTGATGAGTGGCTGTCGATGACCACCGATGCCCTGCTGGCGCAGTCGGCGATCGACCGGCTCACCTCCGCGGCGCACACCCTCGTCATCGAGGGCCCGTCCTACCGGCAACGCACCCGTCCGGGGCATGGCGCGGTTGACAGTTCAGAAGGCGAGGTCGATGCTCGATGACACCTTCGGGTGGTCCCATGCTCGTGGCAACGAGGTGGTCCCATCACCCTGGCAAGCGACACCTGATCGGTGACGAGCCGGTCGTGGTGATCACCGCCGATGACGATGTCCATCACTCGCCTGACTGCTCGATGAGCGAGGAAGAGTTCGAGCAGAAACTCAAACGCGCCGCCACGCGGAAGGGCCGTCGGCGACGCGAGATCCGCCGACTCGTGCATGTCTACCCGACGCAGCCACGAAGCATTGCGACAGCCCTCGAGATCGTGATGCCTATCAGTCCTCGCACCGTGATGTGGTTCGGGCCTGCAACGGGCTGGGATGGTGTTGTGGAGAGAGAGCGAGTCGTCGGAGCCGAAGCCGACGAGCTGGCAGACAGAATCAACAAGCGCATCACCGAGTACGCCCTGGACGTGGTTGTCGGTCGAGTAGCCGACCAGAAGTTCCGCGCCTTACCGATCCCCGAGCGCACTCCGTTGCTGGTTGTCTGCGGTTCTGACGGAGCCGCGAGAGATGCCGTGATGTCGGTACCCAAGCGTCTCAGGCCCAGGCGGTTGGACCGCAACATCGGTCTCTCCAGTTCAAAGTCATAACGTGCTGCGGAGTCGGGGTGTTGGCGCGGCCTTGCGCGTGGCGCTGGGCTGCCGAGCTTCGATGTCGTGCGGCTGGGGGCCTTGGCCTGATATGTGGCGCGGCGACGAGGGCATATGCGTGGCCGACCCGGTGGTGAGTCGGGTGGCGGCCCCGTATTGCCCGGGTCCACGGTTCACCTGGCTGCCGTATGGCGGTCCGGTGGTGTTTCGCGACGGGAGGCGCAGTCTCTGGTGGGGGCCATGTCAGCGGCTATCGACTCACCCCCGAAGTAGGCGCTGAATCCAGCCCCAGCGCTGCTGCCTTTGACCTCCGGCTGAGGGCGGGACGCCAGCGTGCTGGATCTGCGTTCCGGCGAGTCCGCCGCCCAGGTCGGTGAGCAGCAGCCCGTCACCACGACCCCCTGCTGCTGACCAGCACTCGCCCAGTGGGCTGCCGGCGCCCTCGGTCTCGGCGGATGGGCACAACCGGGTCGGCGAACGCGGGCATTCACACGGCGGCGACCCCGCCGACGACGCGTCAGTTCACCGGGACGGTCCGAGCGGGTTCGACTATCGCGGCCAGGGCATCGACTCCGACCGGTTCGGTGGCCAGCATCGGTACCACTGCGATCCGGTGGTGCGCGGCGGTGATGGCGTCGATCTCACTGTGTTCGGTTGCGGCCCGCCGCCGGAGCAGCTGCGAGGTGGGGTGGGCGACGGTGAGGGAGTTGTTGACCACCCACGCCCACGGCTCGATGCCGGCGCGCTGCAGGTCGGCCTGCAAGCCTTCGGCTTCGAGGCGGGGGGTGGTTTCGGCGAGCGTGACCAGCAGGACCTTCGTCTCATGAGGGTTCTGCAGCCGCATCAACGGGGTGGTGAAATTCGTGTTGTCACCCATCTGCCGGGCGATCTCCCGGTGATACGACCCGGTCGCATCGAGGAGGAGCAGGGTGTGCCCGGTGGGGGCGGTGTCGACGACGACGAACTTCCGCCGGGATTCGTGAATGACCCGGGAGAAGGCCTGGAACACAGCGACTTCCTCGGTGCACGGGGAGGCCAGGTCCTCGGCGAGGGTGGCGCGGCCTTGTTCGTCGAGGGCGGCGCCCTTGGTGGCCAGCACCCGGTCCCGGTACTGCGCGGTGGCGACGGCCGGATCGATGCGGGAGACCTGCAGGCCGTCGAGGTTTCCGGCGAGGGTGTCGGTCAGGTGGGCGGCCGGGTCGGTGGTGGTCAAATGCACCTGGTGGCCACGCTGAGTGAGGGCGACGGCGATCGCGGCGGCGAGGGTGGTCTTGCCGACCCCGCCCTTGCCCATGCACATGATCAGCCCGTGATCGGCGTCGGCGAGTTCGTCGATCAGGGCGGACAGGGACGCGTTCGGCACCTCGGACATGGGGGCTGTGGTGGCCGGCGCGGCAATGGAGTCGGCGTGGGTGAAGAGGCTCTCGAGTGCGCGGATGCCGACCATGTTGGTGGCCTTGAGCTGCACCCGATCGAGCGGCAGGCCGGTCAGGGCTGCGGGCAATTCTGCGAGGGCGGCCTGTTCGCGTCGGTGGATCGCGGCGGCGAGTTCGTCACCGTCCTCCGGTTCGGGGAGCAGGCCGTTGATGACGAGGTGCTGGTGGCTCAGGCCGATGTCGGCGAGTTCGGTGTGGGTGCGGGCGATCTCGGCGAGCGCCGCCCGCTGCGCCCTGGCGACGAGGACTCGCCGGGTGCGCTGCGGATCGGCAAGGGCGGCGACCGCGTCGGCGTAGATGCTGCGCTGTTTCTCGAGCCCGGACATCGGGCCCAGGCAGGAGGCGTCGCCCTTGCCATCATTGAGGAAGTCGGTCCACGAGCCGGGCAGTTGCAGCAACCGGATGGTGTGCCCGGTCGGGGCGGTGTCGAAGAGCACGTGGTCGAACCCTGCGACGGTGTCGTGGTCGGTGAGCAGGGCGGTGAACTCGTTGAACGAGGCGATCTCGGTGGTGCACGACCTGGACAGCTGCTCGGTGATCGACGCCAGTTCCTTCTCCGGCAGCAGCCCGCGCACCGGTCCGACGATCCGTTCACGGTAGGCGTCGGCGGCCTGCTCCGGGTCGATCTCGAGGGCCGAGAGCCCGGGCGCGGCGGCAACGTCGGTGATGGTGTTGCCGATGGTCAGCCCGAAGACCTGCCCGACGTTCGAGGCCGGGTCGGTACTGACCAGCAGCACTGTGCGGCCGGCGCGGGCGAGGTGAATCGCTGCGGCGCAGGCGATCGAGGTCTTCCCGACCCCGCCCTTACCGGTGAAGAACAGGAAGCGGGGCGGGGCGTCGAGAAACTTCATGACAGGCAAAGCCTTTCAGCAGCAGCTGGTTCCGGTGGTGTCGGTGGGGGCGCAGCAGGATCCGGCGTCGGTGGTGTCGGTGACCCCGAGCATCGCGGTCGCGGCCGGTACGACCGGGTCCGGGGTGTCGGTGATGATGCCGGCCCACTTGGCGAGCTGGGTCCGGTCGGGGTAGCGGCCGGTGATCGCGGTGACACCATCGACGAGCACCAGGGGCAGGCCCTCGGATCCGGAGACCTGCAGGAACGCGGTGACGGGTTCACGCTCGGCGAAGGCGAGCGGTTCGCTGGCCAGGTTGAATCGGGCGATGTTCCCGCCCTTCGAGCGGACCCAGTCCATGTCGGCGGAGAAGGTGACCAGCGCCTGGTCGACGTCGTCGCCGCAGACGCCGGTGTTGCAGCACAGGGCGGGTTCGAAAATTTCGATGGTGCTCACGAGCGGGTTCTCCTCGGGTATCAGGGCTGGGTGGTGCGGAGCTGGGCGGCGAGCTCGTCGATGCGGGTGGCGATGTCGTCACGCACCAGGCGCATCCGCTCGATGCCGTCGATACCGCGCTCGGACGGCTCAATGGTGTCCCAGTTCTCGAACCGGGTGCCGTCCACCGGGTCGACGCGGGCTTCGCGGCCGAGGGTGACCACCAGATCGACGTCGCGGACCAGCTGCGGGTCGATCAGCGTCGGGGTCTGCCCGGTGATGTCGACGCCGACCTCCAGCAAGGATTCGGCGGAGAGGGCGTTGACGGCGGCGCCGGGTGTGGTGCCGGCGGAGTACACGTCAACGGCATCGCCGGCGGCCTTGCGCATCAGGCCGGCGGCCATCTGGGACTTGCCGCCGTTCTTCACGCACACGAACAACACGGAGGGCTTACTCACGATGGTCACCCGGGTTCAGGCGGTGGCGGGGACGAGTTCGGCGATCAGCGCTTCGACCTTGGACTTGATCTGGTCGCGGATCGGGCGGACCGCGTCGACGCCCTTACCGGCCGGGTCCTCGAGGGCCCAGTCCCGGTAGCTGATCCCGGGGAAGACGGGGCAGGCGTCGCCGCAGCCCATGGTGATGACCACGTCGGAGGTCTGGACAGTGTCTGGGGTGAGGATCTTCGGGGACTGGGCGGAGATGTCGATGCCGATCTCGGCCATCGCCTCGACGGCGGCGGAGTTGATGGTCTTCGCGGGGGCGGACCCGGCGGAGCGGACCTCGACCCGGTCACCGGCGAGATGAGTGAGGAATCCGGCGGCCATCTGGGAGCGGCCGGCGTTGTGGACGCAGACGAACAACACGGAGGGCTTGGACATGAGGGAAGTCCTTTCGAAAAACGGGTCGGGGACGTCTGGTCCGGGTCAGGCCGGGACGGTGGTGAGTTCGCGCAGCAGAGCCCGGACTCGGGTGTCGAGGTCGTTGCGGATGACCCGCACGACGTCGAGCGGTTGCGCGTCGGGGTCGGCGAGGGCCCAGTCCAGGTACCGCTTGCCCGGGTAGATCGCACAGGCGTCGCCGCAGCCCATCGACACCACCACGTCGGCGGCGGCGACGACGTCGTCGGTCAGCGGCTTCGGGTACTCGGCGCCCAGGTCGATCCCGACCTCGGTCATCGCCAGGGTAACGGTGGGGTTGATCGCGTGGATGGGGGCGGACCCGGCGGAACGGACATGCACCCGCCCGCGGGCGTGGTGGTCGAGCAGGGCGGCGGCCATCTGGGAACGCCCGGCGTTGTGCACGCACACGAACAGCACCTCCGGGACGTCCTTCGGTGCCGCACCCTGTGATTGGGCCAGGGCGGTGAGCCGGTCGGCGGCGAACCGCCCGGCCAAGGTGGTCAGGTGGGTGTGCACCTTGGAGGTGCGCCGCAGCGCGGTGTAGGACTCGAAGACGTACCGCTCCACCGTCTGCGGGGAGAAGACGCCGGTGTAGGTTCGGCCAGGTCTGCGGCGGTGCGCGAGAGGACCGCCTGGGGCATCAGCAGTTCCGGCCCTGCCCGGTGGAGCGAGGGGAACAGTTCCTTCTCGAGCGGGCTGTCGGACATCAGGACTCCTTCGTCACAGATGCAGATTCGGGGGTGAAACCAGTCGAGTGGGTGAAGCGGTTACGGAGCGCCAGGGACACGTAGACCAGGGCGACGAGGACGGGGACCTCGATCAGCGGTCCGACGACACCGGCCAACGCCTGACCGGAGGTGGCGCCGTAGGTGGCGATGGCCACGGCGATGGCGAGTTCGAAGTTGTTGCCCGCGGCGGTGAACGCCAGGGTGGTGGTGCGCTCGTAACCCAGACCCATGGCCGCGCCGAGGGCGTAGCCGCCGCCCCACATGATCGCGAAATACGCCAGCAACGGAATGGCGATGCGGACGACGTCCCACGGCTGGGAGGTGATCTGCTCACCTTGAAGGGCGAAGAGGATCACGATCGTGAACAACAGCCCGTACAGCGCCCAGGGCCCGATCTTCGGGATGAACGTGGACTCGTACCACTCACGGCCCTTGGCCTTTTCGCCGAAACGGCGGGTCAGGTAGCCGGCGAGCAGGGGGATGCCCAGGAAGATCAGTACCGATTTGGCGATCTGCCACGGCGAGGTGTCGATGGTGGTCTGTTCGAGACCCAGCCAGCCGGGAAGGACCGAGAGGTAGAACCAGCCGAGGACGGCGAACATGAGCACCTGGAACACCGAGTTGATTGCGACCAGCACGGCGGCGGCCTCGCGGTCACCGCAGGCGAGGTCGTTCCAGATGATCACCATGGCGATGCAGCGGGCCAGGCCGACGATGATTAGGCCGGTGCGGTACTCGGGCAGGTCCGGCAGCAGCAGCCAGGCGAGGGCGAACATCAGCGCGGGCCCGAGCACCCAGTTCAGGACCAACGAGCCGACGAGGAGTTTGCGGTCGCCGGTGACGGTGTCGAGCCGGTCGTAGCGGACCTTGGCGAGCACCGGGTACATCATGATCAGCAGTCCGAGCGCGATCGGCAACGAGATGCCGTCGATCTCCACCGCGGACACGGCGTCCCCGAGGCCGGGAATCATCCGGCCCAGCAGTAGTCCGGCGACCATGGCGACGCCGATCCACACCGGCAGGAACCGGTCGAGGGTGGAGAGTTTCCCGACGACGGCCGGGTGTTCGGTGGCGGTCTCACTCATGCCGGCACCTCCGTGGCGCACGCTTCGGACGGGACGACGGGTCCGCCCTCGGTGAGCAGCACCGCCGACAGTTGCTGCAGGGCGGAGGGGATCACCCAGTAGTACACCCAGGTGCCGCGGCGTTCGCAGTCCAGTAATCCGGCGTGGCGCAGCACCTTCAGGTGGTGCGAGATCGTCGGCTGGGACAACTCGATCGTGGCGGAGATGTCGCACACGCACGCCTCGCCGCCCGCGTGGGAGGCGACGAGGCTGAGCAGGCGCAGCCGGACCGGGTCGCCGAGGGCCTTGAACATTCGGGCCAGATCCCCGGCCCAGTCCTCGGTCAAGGGTTCGCGTGCCAGGGGTGAGCAGCAGGCACCGCTCTCCGACACCTCTTGTTTCGACATGCTTCGATATTGACAGGAATCAAATCAGGCCGCAAATCGGTAGTCGGTGGACCTGTGTCCGGGTAGGGAGTCGACGATCCCGGCTTGACCTTCGAGTCGAGTCGATGGTTTGCCGTCGGCGTATGGGGTTCTTTCCGCATCTCACAGCTGGCGGAGTGTTCCGCGATCCTCCCGGTGCGCTGCCGGTGACCGAGGACCGATGCGGACTACCGTTTGCGTGCGGTGACGAGAAGGTATTCGGCTTCGTAGTGTGTCCGACCGGGCGCATCGGCCCGATTCCATGCGGTGAGGAACTGCAGGAAATCCTGTTCGAGGTGCGCGATCCGATCCGGGTCCGCGGCGTTGTGGCGGTAGACGGCGATCGTCGGGCCGTAGTTGCGTTTCCAGAACTCCCGGAATTCGGTCGGGTTGGCGAAGCGGTCGATCACGAGCGACTGGCGGTGCGCGTCGAGGGCGGTCACCCGGTCGCCGAACAGGTCGCGGATGTGTTGCTCGTCGCCCCACAGCGGCGGCGGGTTCGCACCGGGCGGCGGGGGCGGTGCGTAGGGTCCCATGGTCTTGAACAGGTTGCCGATCAGGCCCTGCGGTGTCCAGTTGATCATCGCGATGGTGCCGCCGGGCCGGCAGACTCGCAGCATCTCGTCGGCTGTCCGCTGATGGTGCGGCGCGAACATTGCTCCGACGACCGAGATGACGGCGTCGAAGCTGTCGTCGTCGAACGCCAACGCCTCTGCGTCGGCCTCGACCCAGTCCAGCTCGACGCCGCGCTGGTCGGCGATCGCTCGCCCGGCGACGAACAGTTCCGGTGTCAGGTCCGACGCGACGACGGTGGCGCCGCGCGCGGCAGCCGGGATCGCGGCGTTGCCGCTGCCGGCGGCCACGTCGAGCACCCGCTGGCCGGAGCGGATATCGACTGCTTCCACGAGCACCTCGCCGAGGGTCGGGATCAGCTCGGCGGCAACGGCCGGGTAATCGCCGGAGGCCCACAGCGCCCGGTGCTTGGCCTTGAGCGCGCGGTCGATGTCGATGTGGGTATCGGTGGGAATGGTGGTCATGAAAGTTTCCTCGTCCTCGATGGATAGCCGGGATGTCGGCACACCTATAGACGCCGGCCGGTCCGGAAGGACGCACCCGAGCTGATGTCGGCGGGGCCGGCGCCCGTCGGTGCGTACCGGGCCAGTCGAAGGCACCGGAGTTCCGACGGTGCGGCGTCAGCCGAGAGTGAGCTGGGCGCGGTGGAAGTCGAAGTGCTTACCCGGATACCGGTAGACCTGTTCGAGGGTCATGGTCTCGGTGAACAGCGGATCCCAGCGCACCGGAAAAGCCATGCTGCGCAGCAGGTTCGCCTCCGTTTCCCGGGCGAGGGAGCGTTGCAGATTCGCGATGACGCGGTCGCACTGGCGGCCCATCCGGCGGCGATCGAAGACGGTGGCCGCCGCGCACGAGCCGAGGTAATTGACCTCGTGGAACGCCGGCGTGGCGGCGTCCAGTCCGCGGGCGAATCCTCGGCCGACCCGGTCCGGCAACCGGGAGAACACCCGGACCAGGATCAGCAGTCGGCGCACCACCATGTAGCCGAAAACCATGTGGAACAGCAGTTGTTCATTGGTCCAGCGGGTGCCGGCGGAGCGTCGATCGAAATCCGCTGCGGTGGCGCGGCCGAGGATTTCGTGCAGCGTTCGGCGGGCGCGTTCGAGGTCGGCGGCGATCTCCTGGCGGTCGACGGGTGGCGGCTCGGACATGATGCGCCTCAGTCGGTTCCGGGTTACCCGGCGACGGGGCTGCGGCGTTCGAGGAAGACGGCGTCGCGCCAGATCCCGTCGAGCTGGGCGATGCGCTCGCGCACCCCGAGGGTGCGGAACCCGGCGGAGTGGTGCAGAGCGATGGAAGCCCGGTTCTCCGGGAAGATCGAGGTCTGCAACGTCCACAGCCCGGCCTCGTCGGCGGCGATCACCTGGGTGCGCAGCAAAGTCTTCCCGACCCCGCGCCCGCGCATCCCGTCGGCGACGTAGATCGAGTTCTCGGCCACCCCGGCGTAGCAGTCCCGCCCGGACACCGAGGACAGGGCGGCCCAGCCGACCACGACGCCGTCGATTTCGGCGACCCACCGATGCCCGTCGAGCCACTGGGTGTCCAACACCTCGTGGGCGGGGACCTCGGTGGTGAAGGTGGCGATGCGGGTGGCGATTCCCTCGCCGTAGATTCGGCGCACATCGTCCCAATCCTGCTCGGTCATGGCGCGAACCACGACGTCGTCGGGGAGGTCGTCCGGGCAGCACGGGCGCGGGGTGAGCACACCCATCACCGCGTCGGCGGCGTGCGGGAGACCGGTGCAGCAGGACGGGTTGACCGTGACGACGGTGCTGGTGCCGTTCTTGTGTACCGAGACGAACCCGACGTCGGCGAGCTTGCGGACGTGATGGGAGACGGTGGGCTGACCGATCTCCAGCGCCGAGGCGAGATCGCCGACCGTGATCCCGGCCGGGCGGGAGGCGACGTGGTGCAGCAGCCGCACCCGGGTCGGGTCGGCCAGGCAGGCGAACCAGCCGGCGTAGGTGACCGCGTCCTCCGGCGCCAACGCATCCACCTGCTCGGCACCGGGGGCGCGGACGACCGGCATGTCCAGGGAAGTCATGCCCTTCACTATATCGATATCCATCGATGGTTGCATTAATCGACGCACATCGATACTCTTCGATCTCAATGGATCGATGAACGTCGATGAAAGGATTATCCAGATGAACACCTTGCCCGTAGTCGTCGTAGGCGCCGGCCCGATCGGCCTCGCAGCCGCGGCACAATTGCGTGAGCGCGGCCTGACCCCGCTGGTCTTCGAACGCGGCCCGGTGGCCGGTGCGGCGATCTCCGAGTGGAACCACGTGCGGCTGTTCTCCCGCTGGGGTGAGCTGATCGACCCCGCCGCCCGCCGCCTGCTCGTCGCCACCGGCTGGGTGGCCCCGGACGACGAGGCGTACCCAACCGGCCAGGACTGGACCCGCGACTACCTTTCGCCGCTGGCCGCCGCCCTTGGCGACATCGTGCAGCTGGGCACCGAGGTGGTCGGCGTGGCCCGCCGCGGCCGGGACCGGGTCGTCGACGCCGGCCGCGACACCGAACCGCTCTCGGTGCACCTGCGCCGCGCCGACGGCACCGCGGACCGCATCCTCGCGCAGGCCGTCATCGACGCCTCCGGCACCTGGACCACCCCCAATCCGCTCGGCGGTGAAGGTCTGCCCGCACTCGGCGAGAAGTCCGCGGCCGACCGGATCGAGTACCGGGTGCCGAACATCGACGACCCGAAGGTGCGGGATCGGTACGCGGGCAAGCACATCGTGATCGCCGGCAGTGGGCACTCGGCGCTGACCGCCATCGTCGCGTTGGCCGATCTGGAGAAGCAGGCGCCGGGTACCCGGATCAGCTGGGTGCTGCGCCGCGGCGACGCCGGCTCCGCCTTCGGCGGCGGCGAGGACGATCAGCTGCCCGCCCGCGGCGCCCTCGGATTGCGCGCCAAGGCGGCGGTCGACGACGGGCTGTTGCAGGTGGTTCCCGGATTCCGCACCGCAGCCATCGAGTCCCACGGTGAGCGGGTGGTGTTGGTGTCCGACACCGGCGCCCGGATCGAGGACGTCGATCGGGTGGTGGTGCTTACCGGGTTCCGGCCCGATTTGTCCTGGCTCTCGGAGATTCGCCTGGGCCTGGATCCGGTGCTGCAGGCCCCGACCCAGTTGGCGCCGTTGATCGATCCGAACGTGCATTCCTGCGGCACTGTCTACCCGCACGGGGTCGCCGAACTGTCGCATCCGGAGCCGAATGTGTTCCTGGTCGGGATGAAGAGCTACGGCCGCGCCCCGACGTTCCTGGCGATGACCGGGTACGAGCAGGTCCGCAGCATCGCGGCCGCCCTGGCCGGGGACCACGACGCCGCCGCCCGGGTCGAACTCACGTTGCCGGAGACCGGAGTGTGCGGCGGCGCCGGGGTGTTCGACGACGCCGACACCCCTGCCGACACCGTCGACGCCGAGGAAGCACCCGCTGGGTGCTGCCCCGCACCGGACCTGGCGCTGATCAGTCTCGCCACCCGCGCGGGCCGATAACCGATGACGGACACCAGGACCCTGCCGCAGACCGCGTCTCTCGACGGGACCGGTCTGCGGCGGGTCCTGGCGGTGCTGTGCCTGACCGAGATCACCAGCTGGGGCATCCTCTACTACGCGTTTCCGGTGCTCTCGGTATCCATCTCGGCCGATACCGGGTGGTCGCTGCCGCAGATCACCGCCGCGTTCTCGATCTCCCAGCTCGCCGCAGCACTCACGGGCATTCCGGTGGGGCGGATCATCGACCGGATCGGCCCACGGACGGTGATGACCGCCGGCTCCGTCCTGGCCGTTCCGTCCCTGCTGGTGGTGGCGGCGGCCCCGAGTCTGCCGATCTTCTACGCCGGCTGGATCGCGGCCGGGATCGCGATGGGCGGCGTGCTGTATCCGCCGGCGTTCGCGGCGCTGACCCGCTGGTACGGCGGCGGCTACGTCAAAGCGCTGATGATCCTGACCCTGGCCGCCGGGCTGGCCAGCACCGTCTTCGCCCCGCTCACCGCCGCGCTGGTCGACCGGTATGACTGGCGCACAACCTATCTCGTCCTCGCCGCCGTCCTTGCCGTCGTCACCGTGCCTGGGCACCTGCTGGGGTTGCGTGGGCGGTGGCCGCGCCCACCCACCCCAGTGGGGGACCATCCGGTCGATCACCGGGATGCCTCTCGCAGCCGCGCGTTCCTCGCCCTCGTCATCGCACTGAGTCTCGGGGCGTTCGCCGCGTTCGCCGGGGTGTTCAACCTGGTCCCGTTGCTGATCGAGCAGGGCTTCTCCCCGTCGCTGGCGGCCCTCACCCTAGGGTTGGGCGGTGCCGGGCAGGTCCTCGGCCGCCTCGGCTACCTTCCGATCGCCGCCCGCACCACCGCCCGCACCCGGATCGTGGTCATCCTCGCCGCCACCGCCGCCAGCACCGCATTGCTCGGGATCGCCTCCACCACCATCGCGTTGATTTCGGTGGCCATCGGGGCCGGGCTGATCCGCGGGATCTTCACCCTGATCCAGGCCACCGCGATCACCGACCGATGGGGCGCCACCCACTACGGACGCCTGAACGGGCTGATGTCCGCCCCGGTCGTCATCGTCATGGCCCTGGCCCCGTGGGCCGGAACCGTCCTGTCGGCGTGGACCGGCAGCTACGCCCGCACCTACCTGATCCTCGCCGCCCTCGCCGTGGTCGCGGCCCTGATCGGGGCCGCCAGCATCCCGCATCACCGCAAGGCCGACATCGCCGCCTGACACCACCTGGGATTGGAGTGGCAACGGACGCTGTCGTCGGCGTCGCTGCGCGGGGTGGACCGCGACGCCCACCACCTGGTGAGCAGGCTCGCCGGCGTCCGATAGAGAGCTGATTCGGCGGTGGGCGCGTCCAACGCGAAGTTGCTTCGTCTGAGGAAGCGGACTCTCATCCAGAACCGGGTGAGAGCACACCCTTCTTCGAGAGGAACCCTGCGATGACCACGCACCCGACTACCCGCCCGGCCGGAGACCACCGCGGGGGTGCGAGATGACCGCCCCTGCCGTCCTCGTCGAGGACCTGCACGTCGCCTATGGCACAACCTGGGCTCTCGACGGCGTCGACCTGGAGGCTGCCGCCGGGACCACCCTCGGGGTCCTCGGCCACAACGGTGCCGGCAAGACCACCCTGATCCGCACGTTGACCACCCTGGTGCGGCCCACCGTCGGCCGCGTGCAGATCGAGGGTCTCGACGTCGTCGCCGCCGCCGACCAGGTGCGCCGCCGGATCGGGGTGACCGGCCAATACGCCGGGCTCGACGAATTCCTCACCGCCCGGGAAAATCTGGAACTGATCGGCCGCCTGACCGGGCTGCGCCGCACCGCCGCCCGCGTACGGGCCGACGCGCTGATCGACCGGCTCGGATTGGACGAGTACGCCACCCGGCGGGTCGGGGAACTCTCCGGCGGCTCGCGCCGCCGGATCGATCTGGCCGCCAGCCTCGCCGGCTCTCCGTCGGTGCTGTTCCTCGACGAGCCGACCACCGGCCTGGACCCGATCGCCCGCACCGGGCTGTGGGACGTCGTCGACGAGCTCACCGACGCGGGCACCACGGTCGTGCTCACCACCCAGTACCTCGAGGAAGCCGACCGGCTCGCCGACCACATCGTGGTCCTGAGTCGGGGCCGGGTCGCCGCCCGCGGCACCCCCGCCGAGCTGAAACGGATCGTCGGCGGCAAGGTCGTCAGCGCGACCGTCCCCGCCGGTCAGCTCGCCGCGCTGCCGTTCATCCCGGACGCCGACCGGGTCGACGCCGACCGGGTTCGGGTGTCGGTCACCGTCGACGACGCCCCCACCGCGACCGAACTGGTCGCTCACCTGCACCGCGGCGGCATCGAGGTCACTGACCTGGACGTGACCTCCCCGAGCCTCGACGACGTCTTCACCCACCTCGCCCACACCCCCGGAGCCCACCGATGACCACCATCCGCACCACCACCACCACCGCCCAGGTCGGGCGTCCCTCGGCCGTGGACCAGCTCGCCGCCCTCACCGTCCGGAACCTGCGCACCAGTGCCCGCGTCCCGCAGTTGCTGATGTTCTCGCTGACCATGCCGATGGCCATGTTGGTGCTGTTCAGCCAGGTCTTCCGCAGCGTCGCCGCCGGACCCGGTTTCCCGGCCGGGGTCAGCTACATCGTCTTCCTCACCCCGGCCATGCTCGCCGTCTCCACGGTGATGGCCGGCACCAACGCCGGCGTCTCCGCCGCCATCGATCACACCAACGGCCTGCACGACCGATTCGCGGCCCTGCCGATGCGGGCGGCGTTGCCGGGGGTGGCCCGCACGATCAACGAGGCCGCGTTCACCCTGGCCCGGGCTGCGTTGCTCGGGATCGCGGCCGTCGCTTTGGGTTTCGAGTTCCACGGCACCGCCGTCGATGCCGTCGCCGCGGTCGTGGTGCTGGTGGTGCTCGCGGGGGCGATGAGCGCGCTGTTCGGGCTGATCGGGGACCGGCTGCGGCGGCCGGACGTGGTGCAGTTCGCCGGGATGATGGTGATGATGCCGCTGATGTTCGTCTCGAGTGCGTTCGCGCCGATCGAGACCATGCCCGGCTGGATGCAGGCCATGGCGACGGTGAATCCGGTCGCGCACGCCACCGACGCCCTGCGCGGGCACGTGCTCGGCACCGCCACCGCTGGTGACACCGCCGCGGCCCTGGTCGCGGCGATCGGGTTGTGGGCGGTGGTCACCGCCGTCCCCGTCCTCACCCGTCTGGTGCGGTCGGTACGCACCCGCTGACCGGCGACACACCCGCCCCGTCCTTCACCGAAGGATGGGGCGGGTTCTTCGTGTGTGCTGTCCGTCTGGCTCCGGGCACTCTTCCGGCCCCTACCCCAATACAGAGGGGGTAAGGGCTAGGAGAGTGCTGTGGTCAGCGGATACGCCCGGTGCGGGCGGCGACGGCGCTCATGCGGCGGCGTCGAGCAGATGCAGTTCCTCCGCCACGATCAGATCGACCTCTTCGTCGGTCAGACCCGAAAACAAATGTGTGGTCAGCATCGCTCTCACCTCCTCACCGCGCTTCTACTGATACGTCGAACCGGAGAACCCGTCATCGACATCGACACCCATACAGACGAGGCATCCCGGATATGGACGCAACGACGACGTCGGATCGCGGATGCGTCCGTATCCGGTCACCGTCGTCGGTACCTCGAAAGGGCGCCCCGAAGGGGTCGCCACCGCGCCGCCGGGCGGGGATGCTGGAGACGGAAAGGAACCACAGATCATGAGCAGCGAGGACACGGCCACCACCGCAACCACACAGCCGGTACCAGCAGATCTCGACCAGCTCTGGCGCCGCTTCTCGAGCGACCTGCGGGCCTTCATCGCCCGCCGGGTCTCCCGTCCCGAGGACGCCGACGACATCCTGTCGATCGTGTTCCTGCGGATGGCCAAGAGCCTGGACAACCTGCGCGAGCAGGACCGGCTCCTCGGCTGGATGTATGCCATCACCCGCAACGCGATCACCGACTACTACCGGTCCGCGCCCCACCGCCGCGAGCTCGCCGTCGACGCTGTCCCCGACACCCCACCGGACGGCGAACCCGACGCCGACGAGGCGGCGGAGAAGGAACTCGCCTCCTGCCTGGTGCCGATGCTCTCCGGGTTGCCCGCCGAGCAGGCCGCCGCGGTGCGGATGGTCGACCTCGACGCCCGCACCCACGCCGCCGCCGCCGACGAGGCGGGAATCTCGGTGTCCGGGATGAAATCCCGGGTCCAACGCGGCCGCGCCACCCTCCAGGCCCGACTGCACGCCTGCTGTGAGATCAGCCAGGACCGCACCGGCCACGTGCACGACTACCAGCCCCGCAGCGGCGGAACCTGCGCCTGCGGCGCCACAACGCCGGCGGACCAATAGCCCCGCACACCGTCTCCGGGGGACGGCGACCGGTCGCATGACCCAGCTCAGACGGCGGTGCGGTGCGAGCCATCTTCGCTCGCACCGCACCGCCATCTGTTGTGAATTGAGTGGCTACTGGCAGCCGCACCCGCCGCCGGCCGTCGCCGCCGGACCGCAGCACGTCGACTTCTCACGCTGGTCGCAGCAGATGGTTTGCCTCTCGGTGCTGCAACACGTGGGCGCCGCAGCCTGTGGTGTTGCGTCCGTTCGATCCGTCGCCGGGTTCTCGAACTCGTGGGGGTTGGTCATGGTGGCTCCTTGATCCGTCGGGTTGGGTACCAGATCAGACGGAGGAGAACGAGAAAGGACGCACGGGCCGCTGCGGAAGAACCTGCGCCTGGCCGTCGCGGGCGGCTCGGGTGTGTGCCAGCTGCTTCCGTGCAGGTCACGGACCCTACTGTTGCGTCGCCGCAGCCGGCACCGACATGATGTGGGTGCCCGAGGCAATAGCCGAGGGAAGCGGTTCGTGTAGGAGGTCTCCGGGGCGTAAGCACCCCTGTAGGCAGCCCCACCCAGCGGTTTCCAGCCTTGCGCGCCCACCACATACGGTGAACGCTTGCCGCTTCGGCGAGAGGCATTCATGCGATTTTTCGGGGCGCACGCGCGTGTCGTAGCGGTCGGAGTTCGCGGCCGGCCCGCTGACCTCGATCTGGCGTCGCTGAATTTGCAGGCGGTGCCTGGCCTCTACCGCCGGGTCCTGCTCGACTTCACGGAGTCCGAAATGAAATCTCCGGATCGTGGGTCGGCCCCCTGCAGGGAGTACGTGGAGTACGATGATTTTTACGTACTTCACGTATCGGAGGTGTGGGATGCCGGAGAATCGAACACGGCGGAAGGTGATCAAGGCGCCGGCCGCGAAAAGCGGGGGTGGGTCGCGGGTGGTGGCCGGTCGTGGTCACCGGTTGAGTGCTGCCCGGCCCACTGGTGCGGGCCGTGGTGTGGAGGTGGCTGGCGAGTTCGTGGAGTACGTGACCCGGAATGCGCCGCGTCAGGAGTGGGCGCTGATCGCGAAGCTGATTCTCGATGAGGCGTTCGCCGACCCGGTGGGCACTCGTGCCGGGGACCTTGCGGGCGCGGCGGCGCAGCGGCGGCAGTCGTTGCTCGAGCAGGTGGCCACCTTCAAGGCCGGGGAGGCCGGGCGGGTGCTGGCCCCGCGGGCGGGGGAATCGCGGACTCTGGTGAAGAAGTTGCGGGATGAGGGTGTGTTGCTCGGTTTGCCGTTGGGGCGCCGCCCCGATTATCACTATCCGGCGTTCCAGTTCGATACGGTGCATCACCGGGTGTGGCCGATCGTGGCGTACGCGAACAGCAGGTTGGGGGCGGCGGAGGACCCGTGGGGGGTCACGTCCTGGTGGCGCACCCCCTCCGACATCCTCGACGGCCGAACCCCGTTGCAGGAGCTCGAGGACGGCGATCTGACCGAGATCGCCGTCGACAACATGATCAGCCTGGCCGAGCGGGGAATGTAGGAGAGTGGGGGCCTACAACGGCAATCCGGCGAACATCGACACCATCGCGGCGGGGACATCGGTGTGGCGGGTGCACTGGACATCCTCGTCCTATCCTCCGAATGCGTTCAATCGCAGCAACATCGCGCCCTGGGTCGATGCCCGCACCCTCGATACCCGCACGTCTGTCATTCCGGTGCAGGGGCGTTTCGAGCCTGTCCACGACCCTGCCGTGTGCCCGGGTGGGGCCGCGCTGGGCGGTTACCTGTATCTCGGGTTGTCGGTGGGTGCGGTGGTCGCCGAGGGCATTCTGCGTGGCCAGGACATCCCACCGGACCTGATCATCCGACAACGGCTGCTGGCCGGTAAGTCCTTGGCGCAACTCGTGCTGGACGATGATGTCGACGTCGCGGTGCTGGACGGGCAGCGGAACCTGATCCCGCTCGGCCGGGATGCCTCCCTGACGGCGTGCACCTGGCGGGACTACGGGCAGACTCGCCGGACCGCAACCGACATTCTGACCCACACCCCTGCGGCGCAGGGGCTGCGCTACGAGTGCCGGCACGGACGAAACGAACTCGCGCTGATGCTGATCGACGGACGAACGACACCGGCTCTGACGGTGGTGCGCTCGGCACCACTCGACACCGACGGATGGGCTCGGGATGCGGTGACCGCCTCGCTCCTCGACGACTTCAATCTGACGTTGGGGTAATCGGCAGTGCTGGCACCACGAGCGACAGGATCCGCGTGTCGTCGAGTCGATGCGCCAGCACCCCGACGGGTTGGCTCCGCTGCTGTATTCAGTCTTCCAAACTGACGCCACGGGCGACGTCGCGACGGATCTGTTTCAATCGATCTTTCGCAAGCTGCAAGGCCGCCTGTTGTTCCTCCACCATCTTGATGGCGTCAGCCTCTGCAGTGGTCAGCGTCGGCTGTTCGGACATTGTTCTCGCTGGTGGACGTGCCGCTGGCCCGATACGGTCGGTGCCGATAACACCTCGTCGTGCCGCGCGTGCTGGGCAATCCTCGACTCTGCTTGTCCGCGACCTGGACGAGCGGTGCTGTCTGACTTCGACGGTGTGTCCGCATGTGAGTGTTGACGCCCAGATGTCGAGTTCGTGTTCGGGGATCTTCGATGCGCTCCGGAACAGATTTCGGATGACTTCGATTTGCCTAGGGCTGAGCGGCGGAGGCGGACAGCAGAATCCGCAGTGGGTTATCCGTGAGCCGCTGATGCCAGTTCTATAGGCGTGGCAGTCACGGTGTCTGTCGAGGTAGTACTTGTTTTCGGCGTCGTATTCCTCACGTTCAGCGGGAGTCATGTGCATTTCCGGAGGCCATGAACCTCGGTTGTCGATGAATGGTCTGCCGCAACCTCGACAGGGCATGTTCGCTTCGAACTCGACTTCGGTGAGGTAGGTTCCGTTCCTTTCCCATTCGAGTCGTTTCTCTGTTTCGCGCCGATCGCGTTCCTCGGCTTCGAGGGCGTCACGCATGACTTTGTCGGCGGCGCGCTGCTTCTTCTGTTCCTCGGTGAGTCTGGGCATGCCGTGGACGGTATCGCCCGTGGGGTTTCGTCGCTACGGTCCCTAAACGCGCATGAACCCCTTCATGTTTTCCATGGTGTCGACGTTTGTCCCGTCCACACGCGGGTTCGGCCTTGAGCTCAATCGGGAGGGGCCGTTTTTCGTGTTTTAGGTTTCCTCGCGGCGGCGACGGCGATGGTCGACGCCCTGCTGCACTCGGATGACCGTGATCTGGTCCGCGGAGTCGTCGCGGCGGCGGTGACGTTCTTGTCCGTGCAGATTCCGCCGAGGGCGGCGCGGGCGATCCTGGATACCGCCGCGGAGGCGCTGAGCGTGCTTCTGCGGGCGGTGGGACCGGATCGGGACTTGGTTCGACGAATCGGATCCGCTCGGCCAGGGGTGGCCTGCCTGGGACCTGGAAACGGCGCTGTGGGCGTTGCCGGGGATCGGCCGGACGAAGGCCACGAAGCTGATTGCCCGTAAACGTCCCCGCGCCTGTTCCCGATCTGGGATTCGGTGGTGATGGGGGTTTTGGGTACTGCACGCGCCCACTTGAATCCGGTGCGGGAGGCGCTGCGTGCCGACGACGGGGCGTTGCACGGGCGGTTGCTGAGGATCGGGGCTGCGGAGGAGATTTTACGGTGTTGCGGGTCTTCGATGTGATTGCGTGGATGGACGGTAAGGACCGGGGTCTGGGGCAGCGTGCTGACCAGGAAAGATGAGATGTCCCGGAGGGGCTCGAGAAGAGCGCGTCCGGTAGCCGCTTGTGCTTCGCCGGCGGGCCGTGAGTTGCTGCTGACGGTGCTTGATGGTCCGTCGGGTGGGCAGTACGTGGAGGGCCGCGTCGATCGGACCGCCCTGGCTGGACCCGCACCGATGTAGACGCCCCGTAGGCGCATTCCGTGTGCCGTGTGGGGGTGTAATGGTGTTGTGACCTGGTGTGATGACATGTCCCCGGTTTGTGATGTGGGGGTTGCCGGCGACCCCCACACAGGGGAGTGCCGACGCCGGGTGTGGGGGTGTCGACGGGCGCGTGGGGTGCCTGTTTCGCCCCGGTTTAGAGTCGAGTTTTTGAAAGGTGTTGATTTACAACATGTTTGGATAAATAATTGGTAGATAAGTAATTACGTGCGTTGTGCACAAATGTGAGATTGTAAGGTTCGTAATACGTTGCTGAGAAACAAGGTTTGAGAAATTGTTGATTTTGGATGATTGAGGGGTGTGGCGGTGGGCGGGTGGTATGCTGTGGGTATGACATTGAGTGGTGCGGGAAGCCGAGCGGGCGGCGAGTCGGGCACACCCTCCTGCCTCCCCAGCCTCGCTGGGGTGTGGGGGACCGGACCGAACGCTTCGATTAAAACCACTGGTGAGAACCTAATCTCGGAAACCCAGAGGAGCGAAGCGACTCGATTGACGGCAACGGGAATCGACCCACTGCGAGCCGCGCAGCGGCTCCCTGGCGGGGAGCGAAGCGACTCGCTCCGTCTCCCGGTGCGGAGCGCCGGGAGCAGC
>NZ_CP179754.1:0-134385 GCF_058628105.1 Rhodococcus sp. G6(2025) | reverse complement strand
GCCGAGTCGGCCCTTCTTCACGTTGGATCACATCGCGTGTGGCTTCCTTCGCGTGGGAAGCTCATCAGAATGCCACAGCCGGGGAGAAATCGCTGAATCGACACAGGTGTGTCTATGTTCGCGTCGTCACATCGGCACTTTGGCTTCTTTCGGCGTGTGTCTGGCCGTCGAGGCCCGCTATGCCTTGATGACAACAGTGCGGGCCTCCACGCGGTCTGAGTCGATGTCTAGTGCTATTCGAGCGAGGCGTCGAATTCGGCGGCGGCTGTCTCGACGACCGTGAGCAGGTCGGAAACGAAGCAGAACGCGGAGTCGAGGCCCGCCGCAACGCCCACCAAGACTAAGGCGAGGTCACAGACCTTCTCGATGACATCGAAGATCGCGCCGACCAGTTGTTGGCGGCGCTGGCCGGAATCCTCGACGATGACTCCTGAGTGTCCACCGCTGCTCAGCCCCATTGATACCGTCGTCGATAGCCGACGGAAGCCCCGACTCGAACGGACGATCCGCATGGAGATCAATGAGCGGTTCTACGACGACAGTGCCTTTCTGCCCATCGGGTCGCCAATGCCGGAACCCAGTACCACCGGGGTGCTGCTCTTTCAGCTGAAACTGTCCAACGCTGATCGCGCAGAACAATCCGCCGGCATCGCCGAGTGGCTCCGCAGCCATACGCCATCTGCCGGTCTCGTCCGCAGCCTCCGCCGTCGCGGTTTCGGCGACCTCGTGGACGTGGAAAAGGACCGGCAACCATGAGGTGAGCGGGGCGATCGCGAGCCGCCCGGTGTGCAGCACGCGCATTGCCGTCCTGTCGGAGTGTGCGGATACCGTGCCCGTCATGACGATCGACCAGGGCCTACGTTCTCGTGAGCTGCCCGCGGCTGCTGTTACCGGCGGCGCTGCGGTGTTTCCGGATCTGCCGGAGGCGGTGGTTACGCGGATCGGGCGGTCGATGGTGGAGTCTCGGTCCGAGGGCACTCGCCGCACCTATGCGTCGGCGTGGCGACGGTTCGAGCACTGGTGCACCCTTCACGGGCACACTCCGTTGCCGGCGCATCCGGCGACGGTGGCCGCCTACCTCGTCGATGCCGCCGACACCATCGGCCCGGACGGCATCCGGGTGTATGCGCCGGCCACCTTGACCAAGTGGGTGGCCGCGATCGCCCATCATCACCACCGTGCCGGCCGGCAGTCGCCGACCGGGCAGGAGATTGTGCGCGCCACCCTGTCCGGGATCCGCCGGGACTACGCCGCGGTGGGGGACCGGCCCCGCACCCCGCGGGCAGCCCTGCTGACGACGGACATCGTCACCATTGTCGCCGCCGCCCGGAACACGGTGGATGGGTGGGCGCAGGCGGTGCTCGAACGCCGCGACAGTGCGCTGATTCTGATGGGGTTCGCCGGCGCGTTCCGGCGCAGCGAGCTCGTCGGCCTGGACGGCGCCGACGTGAGCATGCACCGGCACGACGGCGTGCACGTGCGGTTGCGCCGGTCGAAGACAGATCAGGAAGGCGACGGGACCGTGCGGGCGCTGCCGTTCATCGACCGCCACGACAGTTGCCCGCCCTGCGCGTACGCCCGGTGGGCGCAGGTGGTGGCCGCGTTCGACACCCGCGGCCGCCCCGGGGTGATCCGGCTCCTCACCACCGCCGAACCGTTCGAGGCGCACGTCTGCCGGAGCGCGGTTCCCCGCACCGCGCCGCAGGCACCGCTGTTCCGCTCGATCCGCAAGAACGGCAACCTGTCAGAGACCGCGCTGTCCGGGGCGGCGGTGCACAAGGCGATCCGCCGTCGCGCCGAACAAGCCGGGTACGACGCCGACCTGGTGAGCCAGCTCGGCGGACACTCGCTGCGGGCCGGTTTCGTCACCCAGGCCTTCCGCAACGGCGCGGACGCACACGCGATCATGCGTCAGACCGGGCACCGGGCGCCGGAAATGGTCGAAGTGTATGCCCGGGAACGTACTCCGCTGGTCGGAAACGCCGTCACGGTCCTCGGGCTGTAGCCGTGTACGTCACCACACCCGGCGGCGGCGATGGATCACTACGCCTCGCTGCCCGGGATCGGCACGTGTGGGCGCTGTTCACGGACTGGTGCGCCGCGACCGACCAACCACCGATCCCCGCCACCCCGCATCATTTGGCCCGCTTCCTGCACGACAACCCCGCCGCGCCGGCCACCCAACGACGTCGGGTCAGCGTCATCAACACCGCCCATCGTAGGCAGGGGCACCCGGCACCCGGCACTGATGAAGCGATCCGCCGCGCCCTCAACGCCACGAGAGGCGCCCAGCTGCGGCGGGTATCCGCTGTCGTCGCTAAGCGGCTCCCGCAGATTCCTATCGCCGGGTGGCCGGCCGGACTATTCGGCCGTCGCGATGGGCTCATCCTCGCCCTGGCCGCGGCGGGTGTGGGTTTCGAGCAGATCGCCCGGCTGCGCCGCCGGGACATCACCGCAACAGGCGATCACAGTGCACCCCTACTGCTGAGCGTCGGCCGCGAACGAATCGACCTGCCCGAATCACCCGAGATACCCATGGTCTCGATCTACCTGGAGTGGACCGAGGTCCTGGGATTTCTCGACCAGAACCACGGCACCCGCACAATCGCCCGGCACTTCGAAGCCGGCCGCGACCTCGCCGGCTTCGACACCGCCTACCGCACCGACTACAGACCGCTGCTGACCCCGATCAACCGCTGGGGTCACACTCCGCTCGCCCCGGCGCCGTTGACCGCACGGTCCGTCGCAGCAATCACCCACGCACACCTGTCCGGAAAAGCACCAGCACACACCCTTCCGCCACGAAGGTCGCGGCCAGACACGGCGCCCGACATGCACTCGATCGACGGGAACCGTGACCTCGATACGCACTACTACGAACGGGGAACCCAGGCCCGCCGCAGCGCCCACCAGGACTTGACCGACGTCACCGACCTTCTCGACGACATCGAAGACCGCGCCGACCAGCTGTTGGCCGAGCTGGCTTCAATCCTCGACGACGTCACCTGAGCACCCGCCGCCGCTCAACCCGATCGATATCCTGTTGTCGACGGACCGGAGGTAGCCCTGACTCGAACGGACGATCCGCATGCAGATCAATGAGCGGTTCTACGACGACAGCAACTTTCTGCCGATCGGGTCGCCCATGCCAGCCCCCAGCACCACCGGTGTACTGCTCAACCGGCTGAAACTGGGAAGCGCCGACCGCACGACGCAATCCACCGCCATCGCCGAGTGGCTCCGCGATCACACGCCATCGCCCGGCCTCATGGGCAGCCTTCGTCGTTGCGGTTTCGGCGATCTCGTCGACGGAGGGAAGGACCCGCAACCATGAGACGAACGGGGCGATCGCGAGCCGCTCCCAGTTGAGCAACAAATGTGGCCGAGCCAACTCGAGACCGAGCGATCTACGTAGGACGCTGTCATTGCTGACGCACACCGCGGTTGGCGGATTTCGTCAAGGCGCAGGTCACGTGGAGTGCCGCTCAAGTGATGCTGAACCACCAAAAGGCGATCTGCGCGAGCCCGTTGGCAATCGCGTAGATACCGGGCTGCGCCCACTCGGGTACTCCCCACCAGCTCAGCTCGCTCATGGCGTCCTCCACACGTTGAAGTTATCTCCGACAACCGACGTATCGGATCGAAGTGCCGGGTGATAAGTCGGTTGTAAGAAGTACTGGTTGAACCAATCGGCCGCATCAGTAAATATTCCGAATATCATTGCCCCTCATCACTGATCGAACCAACGAACGAACGGATTTCACAAGGAGCCAGGAAAGAAGAAGTCTGCGTCTAGACCCGGCCAGAGAGGAAGGTCAAATAGGAGGCCGATCATGCTGCACCAAACAATCGATATATACCGATGATCAGGTCACCCACGATGCTCCATGGCCATAGCCAAATATTCGTCATGATCGACCGCCTAGGAACGGCATGATCATTGAACCGACCCAATAGAACAGGTTGTACGGGAAAATGTCCCACGGTGAATTAGGCATTATGACTCCTTAGAAGTGGCCGTAGCCAGTCATCCAGCCGGTAATAACCCACATGAACTGACTGAACGCATCGCCCATTTCCCTAGTCGGGAACCATGAATACCAAATCGGGTCAGGGCTAGGTGGGCTTGCTGACGCTGTGCCAGTCACCAGGACCATCATCAATGCCGTTGTTCCCAGAACGGCCATGGTGCGAATCGAACGCATGCATCAACTCCCGGTCCTCCCCGACCATGCCCCGTGTATCGCTGACGACTTGACGCCCGTTACCTGCTCACCGTGCTCACGGTGCACTCGACATCCGAAACTGACAGATCTACTGTGGCGCGCCGTTCCCTGGTGTTCCGGTATAACGAAGGTCATACCGGAAACGCGCAGATGGCGCGGCTTAGCGAGCCCCGAAAGAGTTGTCACCGACCTTAGTTTTGCTTGTTTGCCCGTCGTTCTGGGTAACACTGATACCCAGATTTGTTGAGGGGAGATGCCGTGTCATATCCACCAACGAACTCCGATCAACCACCTATAGGGGAGGGGCCACCGGCACCCGGACGACGAGCAGCGACGTCGTTTCGTGAATGCGCTGGTCGTCATCAGTGCGGTTGTGCTGGCAATCGTGCGCAGCTCACGGTCACCAGCGGGAGAACAGATCCTCAGAGACGTGCAGGGCCGCGAGTTCGCTCCGAGCGTGAGCCTCACGTCGGACATCTCCCGGGGAGTCCGTGTCAGGTTCCCTCATGTACGAACTCAGTGGCGCCGTGCCCGACCACCTGGAGTTGCACGACTCTGGTTTCAGCGATGGAGTCGAAGTCGCATTGGGTAGGGAGACACGCGTAGTTAAGGCAGTTGTCCGCACTAAATATGCTGACAGACAGTACTTTTCAAAGTCCTGACAATTTTATATATGTCAACCAATTAATGCCCGAATCGCGGAATCCGCGAACTCGCCCACTGGTCCGTTAGTTAGAACTGATTCCACCAGTGAACTAACATGTTGAACTCGCGGATCAGTCAGGGTGCTGCTGCTGATCAAGTTGGCGTGTCACCGGGCTCGAAATACCGGATGGGGTTCTGCGTCGACGGACCGATCTGCTTGAAGCGGTACCTTTCGCGGACTTCCTCTTCGGCGATCTTGCCGACGAATTCGTAGCGACCTTCCAGTGGGGTCAATGCGGAATCGACGTAGTGGGTGGACCCGCCGGGCAACCATTGGGCGATGCGATAGACCTCACGCACGACGCCGCCGTTGACCGCGAGGGCGAACTCGCAGCTCTCGGCGCGATTCAAGTCGACACGCCAGGTTCCTCGCGTCGCATCGTAGAGTGCGGCGATCGCGTCATCGGACGAGTCTTCGAAGCGAGAACCGAGGCGCTCGCGGGCCATTTCGAGACTGTTCGTGACAGTGATGGCGATGCAGCGGTGCTCGAACCGTTCGAGCTTTCGGGCCGACAGTCGTGCGTGCACGGCGTCGATAGACATTCGACCGAACCGACGTGCGCCGCGCCCGACCACCTTGTTCGTCAGGTTTTCGAATCCGATCAGGTCGATCGCCGCGGCCTCCACCTTGTACGCAGTCTCTTCGTCGAGTCCGAAGGCCAGGATTTCGATGCGCGGTTCGTATCCCGCGCCGCGGATTTCCGCGATCCGTTGAACCTTCTCGTGCTCGCCGGTTGCTGACAGGTGGGCGAACGCCCGATTACCTTGTCCTTTACCGACGTAGAAGGCTTGGTCGCTGCGCGGATCGGTGTACACGTAGACATAGAAGGCGAGCTCGTCGATCTCATGGGCATCGAAACCAGCAGCCATAGCGACGATTGTGCCAGTCGGTGGGGGAATCGGAGCTGTGTCGGAGTCGGAGTTGTATGTCCGGAGGATCGGAAACCTCAGGGCAGCTCGGCGCGGACGTCGACGGTGGCGCGGAACCATCGGGCGAGGTACTTGTCGGTTACCAGTTCCGGATGTGCGTGTAGGTATTCGAGGAACCAGCCGGACAATCCGTCCCACTTCTTGTAGTCGCCTGCCGGAGAGAGGCTCCAGCCGAGCTCGTCGAGGGTCCAATGCGCCTTCGCGGAGTTGCGCAACATCGACGTGCTCATCCAGTTCGACTCATCGTCGGCGCCGCCGCGGGCGACCGGCATCAAGTGATCAAGTGTGGGGGATAACTCCCAGTACGCGAAATGGGCTTGATCTATGGCCCAGTTCGGATGAGCAGGCAACTCCTCCGGCACGATCACCGACAGCGTCCGCAGCGCCCCCGGGTGCACCAGCTTCAGTCCGGAGTATCGATCGAGGAACCCGTCCCGGTAGAAGATTCGCAAGCACTGCCGGTCGGTGTATTTCCGCGCAGTCTTTGCAATGGGAGTGAAGGGATACTCGGTGCGCAGGATCTGCCGCCCCCGATCGAGGTCACCCTCGCCGATCGCCGCGGAGACGCGCGCGAGGATGTCTGCTTTCTCATCCGGCACCGCGTCTGGGTTTCCGGCGAACGGGCCGGGGCTGTCTGCAGGGATCACGTCTTGATCGTAGGACGCACCGAGGATGCCTCGCGGTGATGACGCGAACCACTCTGCCCGACCGTCGCAGAGACATGTCCGGGCAGGGGCGCGGTTCAGGTACATGCAGTCGAGCTAGCTGGCCGGGCCGAGGGCAGGAAGGTGAAAAGGGGACGCCAGGACGCCCTGTACGCTGCGCATCACTCGAGTAATGAGGAACGCTCGAAGAGGACGAGAGGCATCCCCATGGGTGAATTGACGACGGCAGACGGTATGCGCGCTGAGGGGCAATCCGACTTGACGGTGGTCGTCGAACCCGAGGGCGTCCTCGTGGCCGGCGATCCCACCGCAGTCGAGGGGTATCTCGCCAAACTGCGCTTCAACGCAGTCAGCGCGGTCGAGGTGGCCGGAATCGACTCTCAGGCTGTCGCCGGGACTGCGGCACTGGCATCCGGTCTCGCCGCCGTCGGCGCCCAGCACGGAACCTTCGTGCGCCTTGCACCGGACAGCGTCGAACTCATGAGGAAGTTCCACGTGCTGCCCGGTCAGCCCGGATTCAACAGGATGACCGTCGTCGACACCGCCGGCAAGTTCCGCGGGCAGATGCAATGGCAGAAGGCTTCCCTCGCGGGCACGCGGGCGCTGTCCATCCAACTCGCCATGGCGACTCTCGCCCTCCAAACCGCGATCGCCGAGACCACGACCGCCGTCGAGCGGGTCGAGGGCAAGGTCGACCAGGTCCTCAACCTCGCCAAAGCCTCGATGACCGGTGACGTGCTCGGGCACCACCAGGCACTGCACCGGGCTGTGCGGACCCTCGACGAGTCGGGGCAGCTACCGTCAGCAGACTGGGACTCGCTCGCACCGCTCGGCCCCGGCCTCGAAGTTGTCGTCGAGCGTTTGAGGGCACATATCCGCAAGTCGATCGACGGTTTCGATGCCAGCAAACCGGTCCAGGACCGCGCCAGCTACCTGCAGAAAGTGGTCGAAGACAATCGACTCGGTGAGAGTCTCGAGCTCTTGGTGATCGCGGAAGACTCCCTGTACCTGTGGCAGCGTCTCCGGATCGAGCGAGTCAAGCAAACCGAGCCAGAACACCTCGAACTCGTCGTAGCCACTGCGCGCAAGATGCTCGCCGAACATCTCGCCGCCGATGGCGAACTACTCCTGCGCGGGCGGGCCGAGCTCGCCCGGTACGCCGCGATCAAGCCCCTCGAGATCGTGCGATGGATGTCGAGTGCGCAGCTCAAACGGGATGTCATCCAACTGCGTCAAGACCTCGACTCGTTCGCGACCGCGCGCCGAAGCCAGGTGCAAGGCTGGCAGGACCATGAAGATCCGAGCGTCGGCGATGCACTCGCGGAGCTCGGCACCCGCTTCAAGTCCGTCGGCGAGACCGCACTGGCACTGGGCAGCCGCGGTCTCGACGCCGGGGCGGCCGGCCTCGGATTCCTCGGCAAGCGATTCACCAGAGTCGCGGAAGCACGCGAGGCGTCGAAGCGCACCCCAGACCCAGAAGCGGCTCCGGCGCCTCGGGACGAGTGACGAACACAGTGCTGTGGCACGCGCGTCTGAGATGTCAGCGTCGGTAGACGGGCGGTCAGTCGAGTGAGCGGAATACGGTGCTGAGGTGATCGAATAGTTCATTGAGGGCGTCGATGTGAGCGCGGCTTTGCTGAGCGTGATCTTCGATGGCGTCCGTGGTCGCACTGGCCCCGGTGGACCGTACGAGGTCGGCTACGTCGGTGTCGAGGTCGCGGATGCGTTCCGCTTGTTCCATGTCTCGGAGATCGTCGGCGAGGTAGACAAGTTCCCGCTGGTACATGTCGAGTGCATGGACCTGGTCGAGGAGTTGGTCCCAGACGACACCGAGCTGATCGGCCTTGCGGGCATAGTCGAGCCGGGCCACCTCTGCAGCGGCGGAGGACCCGATCGGCGGCGTGCCCAGGCGTTCGTAAACGCTGCGCAACACCAGCGCGTGAGCGGTCAACTCGTCAAGCTTGTGCCAATCCGACTGCCGCCGGTGGTCGGCGAGGTACGGGCTCTGCCAGGCAGGGTTCCGCTCAATCTTGATCACCAGAGACCGCGCCACGGCGATCAGAAGCACAGCGCGTTCTGCATCGGCCGGTTGCGCAATGAGATAGTCGCGCCAGGACTGCGGTTGGGAGTCGGGTAAAGGTGGTAACGGCAGCTGCGTGGCTGCTGCCAGCAGCTGACGTTTGGTCTGCACCGTCGGTTCCGGGCCCTTACCTGCGAGCTTTTCGTCCGCCTGGCGTCTCCGCTTAGCGCGGTGTTGCTGGTACCGAGCAGTGGTGAGATAGACGAAGAAGTCCCGCTTCGAGAAGCCCTTCGGTGTGCGGGCCTCGCCCCCGTACTGGGGTCCGAGTGAGAGCAGACGGCTCGTCGAGATAGGCGGGACGAGTGCGTCGATCAGGGCGAGCCGCTCCCGCAGGTCCTGCGACAGTTGCGTGTAGTCGAGGTACACGAGCGTGTTGCTCTTGGAGTCGTACATGAACCGGATCGGGCGCACGATGAAAGTATCTCGCAGGAAGCCCAGCCAACGGCACCGAACGGATCATCATCGGACACCGGGTAGGTGCGCTCGCACCTACTGCGAGGACGCACGGTTCACGGTCCATCGGCGTGGTGTACGAGGCCGCTCCTGGGGCATCTTTCAGGTACGCCGGACGTCAGTCATGTCCTCGCCTTCCAGGCTGACGACGTTCGCCATACTGCGATAGGCGACGACCATATCGCCAACCTCGCTTCTTCGCAGCGGCGGCGGCCCGCTCGTCCGCTTCGATCTGAGCGTCGATGGACGCCATCAGTGGGCGAAGACTCGCGGGTGGTTCGAGGGACCGAAATCGCTCGCTCGCGGCTTTGGATCTCTTGATGTAGCGGCCGTGTATGTATGCGAAGACGAAGGTGATGAGCGAGCAAGAGTAGCCGCCCGCCAACCACCACCAGTTCGATTGATGCCAGATGAAGAGGTCGAGCAGCGCAAGGATCATGAAGATGACGGTGAGGATCGCGAACAGTAGGTTCCACCTCAGGATCTTGTGGGCCTTGTCCTGCCAGTGCCCGCTATCGGAGTGATGGAACTTCAAATTCAAGGTGTGAATTTCGAGGTCCCGCTGGAACTTCTCGGCTTCAAAAATGAGCCGTTCCCAACGATCGTCGTCATCGTGCATGGTGTTTCCTTCGGCGTGTGCGCGGCAGCCCGTCGAGGCCCGCTCTGCACTGGAAACAGTGCGGGCCTCCACGCGGTCGGAGCCGACTGTGGTTACTCGAGCGAAGCGTCGACTTCGGCGGCGGCTGCCTCGACCACCGTGAGCAGGTCGGCAACGAAGCTGTTGTCGTCCGACGCTGCTTCCGGTACAAAGCGATCGAAGATGTCGTGGGCGATATGGTCGGCGCGCAGGCGGGTGGAACCGGACCCGTACAGGTCGTAGCTGCGTTCCCACTCCGGCTGAGCCGCGGTAGAGAGCCGTCCGCTGATCGGTGCGTTCAGCCCGCGGGCCACGCCCTGCGCGAGTTGGTTGACGATTGCGGTGTGTTCGGCGTCATCCGGGCGGTGGCCGTTCCAATCCCGCGGCGATTCGAGCTGACGGTAGAGCTCCTCCTTGACGAACTCCCGCAGCTCCGCCGACGGCCGGAGGGTGTCGTACTGATCGGCACCGCCCTCGGCGAAGCGTTTGTTGAGCGCCTTGATCCGTGTCCAATGTTCCCGGGCGACAGCACGCGATGGTTTCAGTCCGAGGATCGCGTCCCAGCGGTGGTGGAACTTCTCGACGGCAGCAACCACGGCCTGACGAAGCTCGGCCTTGCGGTAGATCGGCCGGGCCGGCCCCAGGTCGGGTCGTTCGCCGGTCTTTTCGATCACGTCGAGGAGCTTGCGGAAGGACCTGATCGTGAAGAGGCCTTCACGGTCGCTGGCGTCGAGCGGCTTGTCGATGCGTGAGAGGTAGACCGTGGCGTTGTCGAGTCGCCGGCGAAGTGCCTGCTCGTCTCGTTGATGGAGATCGGTGCGGATGGCGGCCAGCAGGTTGTTGGCGCTGCCGCGCACATGGTCGGCCCGGTCTCTCGGGGTGGCGAGGTTGTCGCCGGTGACTTCGTCGAAGTGGGTGAAGCAGAACACGAGCTTGTCGACGTTGCCGGAGATGAGAATCGACCGGATTGCGGCGGCGGGAGCGGCCTGCATCGGTTGGGCGGCGTTGTCGACCAGCAGTATCACGTCGACGGCGTTGATGCGTTCCGACACCGCCATCGACAGGGCCGCCGCTGACGTCGGGGTGTGACCGAGGCCTTCTCCGTCGATGAGGACCAGCGGTGGGACCGCACCATCGTTCCAGGCGGGCGCGAACGGTCCGGCGACGCGGATGCCGTCCACCAGAGGGGAGAGCAGGTGCCCGAACAGGGGTGCATAGTTTGAGGAGAAGCGGTTGACGGCCCGGAGGAATGCGGTTCGGTCGTCGCTTTTCCAGGTCCAGCTCAGCGGCCATCCGTTGTCGCCTCGGTCGACCTGACCGATCGACAGCGCACTGAACCGCTTGTCGATCTCGAGGAGCAGCGCATCGGTGATCTGATCGAATCGTGGATCTGCCCTGAGCAGACGATCCAACTCCTCTTCGAGCAGGTCTTTCAGTTCCTTTTCCTCGTCGGCGCCGTCAACGTCGAGTTCGCGTCGCGCGGTGTCGCTGTGTGTTGCCACGAGCGCCTGCAGCGTGTCGATGGCTTGATCGACGACCGCCTCTGTTTCGGTGAGGTCGATCGTGGGGAGTGCTTGCGGGTCGGCGCCGAAGGTCTCGGAATCACCACCGGTCAGAGCCGAGTCCGCCTCGTCGAAGATATCGAAGGGGTCGTTCTCGACCGCATCACCTTGCTCGGAAGCGGGTTCGGTGCGCCGGCCCAGGACATAGCTGAAGCGGAACCGTTGCTGTTCGTGATCGAGGAGGTGCTCGCGGATCCGAGAGCGGTCGAGCCCGTTGAGGATCGACACCGCGGCGCGGCTCGCACATTCCTCGAGGTGGCGGACGACTTCGTCGCGGGAAAAGAACGTTATGACGGCATGGAAGGGTCCGGGAGCGAGCACGATCTCGGTGTCCGAGACGGTGGTCTTCGCGGTGGAGGTGGACGGGAAACGGTCGTTGTCCGGATCGGTGCCGAGGAGTTGGCGAACGACGGTGGTCTTGCCGGCGCCGGTGGTCCCGAGCAGCAGGATCTGCCGGTAGCCGTCATCTCGGGTGGGCAGGGGTAGATAATTCTCGCGAACCGCGGCGGTATGTCCGGATAGGGCCATGTGGCTCTCCTGAGGGAGTAGGGGTAGGGGGTCTTGTCGGCCTGGGGTCAGCGTTTCGTGTGCTGGCGGGGGAGTGATGGCGGCGCTCCTGCGTCGGTCGAAATTGCCTGGCGTGGAAGGTAAGGCCACTGGTCTCAGCGATACCCGCGTGGAGCCGCGTTTGCCGGTGGTCTTCTCGACTCGGTCGCAACGGTCACAGGCCCTGCGGGTCCTGCGGAGATCCGTAGATTCCGTATGGGTCACCGGCGAGGAATGCCTGGTTCTGCACGTCGGCGCGGGCCGCGATCCGTGCGCGTTCCTGCTCGGCCAGCGCTTGCCGGTGCTGCCATTTCCGGAACGCCTTCACGCCGATCCAGATGGCGAGCACCGTCAGTACCACCCACCAGAACTTGATCAGCAATCCGATCGCGAACAGGATGCCGATGCCGGTCAGGATCGGATGGCTGTTGCGGCGCGGCGACCGTCTATACCCCTGGTGGATGTTGTTCTGAATGATGTTGATCTGCCCGTGGTTCGGGCCGAAGTACATGTTCCCCATGACACTCTCTTCTCTGGAGGAAAGACGGAACGCCGCCGCCCCGGCATCAAATGTCAGGGCGGCGGGTGGTGGCTACGAGCCGAACGGTGACCAGGGCACAGCCGCTGGCGCCGGAGCAGGCGGAGCTGATTGCCGCACCCAGGTGCCGCACCCGTCGGTGCTGAAGCCGACGTCGCTGGATTTGATCGTCACGGCGGCCGGTCCGCCCTCGATGAAGTCATTCGCGATGAGTTCGTCGAAATCGCCGCTGAGTCCGGACTGCCGCTCCCAATAGCAGTAGTCCCCACCGCCGCCGGTGTGATAGGTCCCCGGTTCGATGTCGATGCCGACACGGTAGACGCCGTCCCCGTCGATCACGGTGGCCGGTGCTGCCCAGGCAGCATTAGCCCCGGCAAGAAGGAGGCCGCTGACAGCGATCGCAGCGACAGTGGTGTTCACGATTTTCCGCATGCATTTACTCCTGAAGTTCAAGTGTTGACGGGTCTTCCCGTCCGGAAGGTTCGTGCTCGCAGCGAGCCGAACAGAATGACATAGGGGTCCGACACTCGGAGCCTGGCCAGCTCATCCGCTGCCAGTGCCAGCTGCCGCAGCGTTTGGTGGTGAACGCGACATCGGAGGCAGCGATCGTCACGATCGCCTGACCGCTCTCGTTGCCGTTCGCGAGAATGTCGTCGAAGTCCCCGGACGTGCCGCTGGAGCGCTGCCAATAGCAACCGCTACCGCCCGACGTCTGATACGTGCCCGGCTCGATGTCCTTACCCACCAAATAGATCCCGTCCTTGGTGATCTTCGACCGTGCCGCTGCCTGCTCCTTGGGCAGCAGAGCCTGCTCACGTCGTCCCAGATCGGCGGAGATTTTGTCGAGTTCGGTCTGCCGGGTATCGAGCCCGTCGGACCGCAGCGACAGGGCGTCCTCCCTCTGAACGGTATTCGTGTCGCGCTGCGCCACCTCGGCCTCACGCTGCTCGAGTGCCGCCGTCCGCTCGGCAAGGACGTCTCGCTCGGTGGCCTTGGCCGCCGCGGTACCGAGCGCGGCGCCGGCGACCACCCGCCACCACCAAGGCCGTAATCCACCGCCACCTCTTCGGTGTAGCCGGGGAGGCGGTCGGGTCCTGCTCCGGAGCCGGCAGGTTCATGTCATTCATCGTTCATCCTCAGTGCTCTGTCGAGACTGCGAGCCTGACGGCCCGTTCGTCGCCCCAATGAGGAGCCGCACAGGATGACAGAACGCACCGACAAGTTCCGGCCAGCGGTGACCATGACGACAAGTTGATCGAACTTCAGGGCGAAGTTCGTTGAGCATCAGAGGCTTCCTCGACGCACGCGTGTCGGTGCCATGGCCTAACGTCTGCCGGCTGTCGCCAATACAGCCCCGATCCTCGGGCGAGACGACATTCGAAATGAGTACCCGATGCCCCGTATCACCCTGCTCCTGTGTGTGGCCTTGGCGCTGTGCGCCGCAGCGAGCACCGCGCGACCCGACACCGAACAGCCAGCCCCTCCCGCCGCGGCCACGCCGACGACGACCCCCGGGCCGCACCAACACTTCACCGCTACTCTGGTCTCGCTAGGCCTGCGGTTTGAAGACCAGTCCTCGGCAGTTGAGGTGGGGCTGGCGACGTGCGACGCGCTCGATCAGAACGTCACTCCGTCCCGCGTCGCAGAACTGCTCACGCAATCCTTGCCGATCACACCCACTGAAGCGGAACTCTTGATCCTCACCTCGGTCGATGAACTCTGTCACAAATCCCTGGAAGGCGAAAAGTGGCCGTGACCAGGGTCGGTACGAGGGATTCACTGCAGTCCACGTCTCACACTCGGCACCGTTTCCTATCACTACTGAGCGACAATGCGTCCAGGCTGTACCGATTCCGGCGCACTCGAACTCCGTTAGGCACTCTGTCATTCACGTGAATTACATACGAGCACTGACTATCTCGCTAGAATTCCTCGATTTACAGTGTGCGTCGGCTAATTTTCATCTCGACACGAAAGGCGAACACCCGTGGCCCGTGTGTTTCCGTCGGCAACCCAAAAGAACTACCAGACGCTGGGGGAGCAGCACGACGTAGATGTAGTCACTGGTATCGCGCGCAGCTACATCAACGCCGCGATCGCTCATCCAAAGACCACTGTCCGCACGGGCTGGTCCATCAGCTGTCTGCCCGCCACCGGTCCCGGCACACGGTTGTTCACCGTCAACGTGGGAGCCGTCGAAGGCGCCTACATGTGGACGATCCCCGACGATGTCGACTTTGACGGCTACCTCATCACCGTGTACGTCGACCGAAACACGTTGGAAGCCCAGACAGGGCATTCTCTTTCAACACTGGAACAGAAACATGCGGACGACGTGTACTTCGAGAAGGCTAGACATCGCAAGTTCAAGGGGCGCGCCATCGGCCTGACCGCGGGGGTCTTCGGACGAAGTATTGAGTTCCCCGAAGGCCTGCCCTGGCAACCTGCAGCAGCGGCGCTGGTCGATCAGCTCATGGCCGAGAGCGATTGCGTGTACTCGCAGTACCACAATCGTTGGCTCGCAGAAGACGTCCTCGCAGGGGCTAAACGCGGTCGCCAAGAAGGCTTGTCGGAATACCTCACAACCGCGAAGACTTCGTGAGTCGTGGCCCGGACGTCAGCGGTTTGCGTAATACATATCCGAGCGTAAGGAGAACGTGATGGCGAACGATGGCTGGGAGTTCTGGCGAGTGACCCCTGTCATTCGTGGCGGCTCGGAATGGCTCGCTGTGACCCGACCAGGTGCACGCGCTGCGATCGACCGTCGCAAGATGTGGTCTCTGGTCCCAAACCGCGTGATATTTCTTGCCAACTGGTTGCTGACCGAGGACTACTGGCGAGAAGATGAAGCGAATGCATGGGCCTACGAGAATTTGGATATCGAGGAAGCAAGAGAGGCCGCGCTGGAGATGCCAGCTGTTTCGGCCGAGGGTATAGCTCGCCTGACGCATCCTGAATCGTGCCTAACGCTGGACCAGATAGATCGGCACACCGTTGACAAGATTCTGGGCAAGCGGACCACCAGCTCGCTATCGGGTCGCCGCTGACTCGCCAATTTGCCGGTCCGGATCACGCGGGCTGGTTCTGGCTATCCTTCTTCGCAGCGGTCCCCTTGCGGTCGGTGTTCTTAGCGGAACGCCAGACACCTATCACACTGCAGGTCTAGCGCGGGGCACCCTCAACTCAAGCTCTACGTACCGGGACACCGTCCTGGCGAACAGATCTCTACCTTTGGGAGCGTCAACATGGCGGCAGTACGGATGGTCGGCCGCGGGGCCATTGCATGTATGAGCGCAATAGTGCTCACTGCGTGCGGCGTGAGTGGCGACACGCCCGTGAGTGGAGGCATGCCCGTGAGTGGCGCGGACACATCGGAGCTCGTGATTGACCATTCGGTGACCAGCCAGTCCCCGAAGACTGTCGAACTCAATGGGTTGGAGGTCTCATTTTATTACATGATCACGGACAGATCCGGCGGCCAGCACGGGCCACTAGTGGCTTTGGAGATGACAACCACAGATGGAAGTGGCTCCAAGAACTTTCGAGCCAACGTTGAAGTTAAACAAGGCGGCCAGCCCGTCGACGCGTACTTCTACCCCCTAGACGGTGACGAAACCGTCTACTCCCCAGAGGCAGCCGGTGTCAACAACACCAAGAACGAGTTGGCCGTATCGAACATCCACGACAAATTGATCGCGGGAGTGATGCCATATTCCGACCCGCGAGCAATCGCATTTGAAATGACAAGTACGACGGGCACAGACTTCGAGATTACGCTGACTGACTTACAGGTCAGCGAGACGCCTTTTACCACGAAGGCTTCGGTCACTGAGCCTCAGTCGACATTCGACACCACCCCTGCGGGTCAGTTCAACAAACTGGCCTCGGAAAGGGGCTGGCAAGCGCCCAAATCCTTTACTCCCGCCTCCGGCGGGCCAGGCTTTGAGCCTGATCCGACCCGCCGGCCCGCGGCTGCGATGCTCAGCTTCATTCGGCAGGTAAACGAGTGGGGCACATCTGGCTCCGCGACGACGTCATCGACGCAGATCTTCAGTGAATGGATGAAGGATTGGAACCCGGAGATGCTCTCAACAGGCATCGCGATGCTCGGCGACGATCAGATCAAGGAGACCCTCCGCCGAGTACAGGCGGGTGACATTGAACACTGGTTTGGAAACAGCACCCACGTTGTCGGTATTGGACCGAATCAGATCCCACCCGGCACCTATCAGGTGGTTGCGCCCCCCGGGAAGCTGATCACAGACGGCTATTGGGAACGCACCTCGAAGTCCGGTGACATCATCGAAAACAATTTCGTGTCCTCGGCGCAACAAGTCACCGTCACGATAGAAGCTAGCGACGGTCAGTTCACGAGTAAGAAGATGGGCACCTGGAAGCCGATGAAGTAGACGGTCTCGGTCCCGCGTGATCTGTAGGTCTTTATGTGCTGGTGGACAGCCCGAGAGCGAGCCATCGGGCTTCGCACGGAACGTGGTACCGGCGGATCTAGCGATTCCTCGATGGGGCTTGCCGAGATGTAGTCTCAACCGATTAGTTGAGATAATATCGATTATCTGTACATCGGAAATGACTTTCTTGCAGGCGATTCGGCACACGGGCGGTGTGCGGCTGCGGGTGGGGGCGCGGTAATTCTTGCCTGCGGGGTCGGTGATCATCGCTGTCCCGTCGGTGATCGTTTCCGGATGACGTCGTGGTGCTCGAGGTCGGCGAGGGCACCTACGTCGAGCGCGACTGTCGAGCTGTCGACGCCGTATGGGGCGAATGCCAGTTACAGGCCGCGGCGCCGGTGAGCTGCCGTTCGGCGATGTCAGGCATGTGACGGTCGGCAGTGGTGCGGTCGATGTGCGCGGCAAGTTTCGTCGGCATTGTGTGTAGCAGGCTCCCACGCCGGACCCGTCATGCCGCGAGCACCGCCCCTGACAGCTTGGAAATCAACGTCGTGGTGCACCACGGCTGTCCCCGCGTCCTGGCCTCACTCCTCCAAATAGGTGATGGTGCACTCCTTCGTGCGCCGTCGATCCTGCCGACGCTGCCGGATGTCGAACCGGCTCGCGCTCGTGTACGGCTGGAAGATGTCGAGGCCACGCCCGAGGTGGATGCGCCATCCGGTGTCGGTAGTGATGCGGCGGTCGTGTTTGGTCGGGTCGAAATCACAGGTCAGCTCGACGCCTCCCTCACCGACGGCATCCTTCATCTCCGAAAGCCCGATGATCTGCGCCCGCTGCCAGTCCTCACGCGACTTCTCCTCTGCGGTGATGACATGGACGGCGACTATCTCGTCTGCTGGTTTCGCGGCGATGATCTCGACGAGGAGTTCCCATAGGTTTCGCAGCTGGTGCGGTGCACGGATGTAGGGGTCGATGATCTCGATCCGCGTCGCGCCGCGGAGATGCGGGATGAACAGGTCCGCGTACGAGTATCCGATGGCGTTGTCCGGGATGTCGAATGCTCCCGTGCGGAGCTTCGGAGTCGGCGCTACCGTTGCCGCGGGTGTGGCTGGGGGCGCCTGCGCAGATGACGCCTCTTCCCCTTCTGTCGGCGCGGAAGTCCGGTGGTAGAGATGCGGGTAGTCGAGTTCTTCCTGGGTGGCGACCTCATGCCAGATCCCGGCAGAATTGGTGTAGCCGAAACGGACCGCATCCATGGTTCGGTCGATCCGCAGGATTTGGTCCTTGACGCGCTTACGGCCCTCGATCGCGAACCGGAGCAACTCCTCGACCTCGGCTGTAGTCGCGTCACGCTGCGGATGGATCAGCTTCATCAGACCTGAGAACGTCTTTCGGACGCCGTCTCGGTCACGGGTCGAAATCTCCTCGGACAGCATGAAGCCGGGCGTGTAGGCGTCGGAGAAGTCCTGAGTCCGCAGGTGCCGTAACGCCTCAGCGAGGTAGTCGACGACGAACCCGTATCCGTCGGTGAACAGTTCACGTCGGATTATCTCGACCTCCCAACCGGGAAGGTAGCAATGGAGCCGATCGAGGTAGGCGGCATCGTAGTAGGACGCCGGCAACACCTCGAACAGGTCAGCGTGTGCGAGCATCGTGGGCACGGGCCTGGACGTGTTGCCGATGAATACCATCGACGCCTCCGCTGGGAGGGTGTCGACACCGCGAGAGAACGTCTTGTTCGCCATGTAGTTCTTCATGATGTCGACGAGGGCCTTGTCGACGCGCTTCTGCCCGGCGAACTCGTCGAACGCCACGACGTCCCAGAAACCGACGAGACCGATACGCCCATTGGAGTTGTTGACGAACAGTTTCGGAACGGTGATCTCGCCGCCGGAGATAAGCATGCCGTGCGGGGAGAATTCCGAGTAGACGTGCGACTTGCCGGTGCCCTTGGGTCCGAGCTCGACGAGGTTGTAGTTGCGCTCGACGAAGGGGATCAATCGGACGAGCTGCAGCAACTTTCCGCGCGGCGAGAGTCGTTCCGGATCGAACCCGACACTCTGGACGAGCAGATCGATCCATTCCTCGGTGGTGAAGCGCGTGCGGGCGGCAAGGTAGCGGTCGGCATCGAACTGGCCGAGCTGAATCGGTTTGAGTCCGGCGATGATCCAGCGGTCCTCGTGCGAGTCGCCGGCCGAGTACTCGACGTCGACCATGCACCACACACCGCCGGTGAGGAGCTTGGGATGCTGCTTGACGGTTCGGTCGTCAATGGGCACGGCTTTAAGACCCAGGTTGGAGAAGGACGCTGTGTGGATGTCCTTGCGGTCGTCGAGGACGACGGTGACTTTGTCGATGACGCGGTGTCGGCCACGGTCGCGAATCGTCGACTTCACGAGTTCCGCTTCGCCCCGATGCACGTAGTGCTGAGCCAGGATGTTGCGCACGCTCTCGATGCCAGCATCGATCGTTGCCTCATCGTCGGTGGCGCAGTACTGGGCGAGAAGGAACTCGAGCACGTAACCAGGTACGACGGCGTTTCCGCGGACGCGGCCCACCAGATCCTTACGGACCACCAGACCAGGGAATTCGGTGTTGGCCTTGGCATCGAGAGGGGTGAGCCGGGGCGGCGCGGCGGCGGTGTCGTCTACGGTGTCGGTCACGATTCTCCATCTTCCTGCATGACGTCGGGCTCGATTGCGCGCGCCCAGGCATCACGGACAATTGTCAATGCCGCTTCCGCTGTCACGTTCAGTTTGGTCTGGCCCGCCAGTTGCGCTGTCCAATCATTCTCGTCTGGCGCTGTATCGAACAGGTGCTGACCGGGAGCTCTGTTCGTCGGCCCGTATCGCGTGAACAACGCGGCAGCCTCGTCATCGATCGCGCCGAGCGCCGCCAACGACCACAGATCCCACAGATCACGCGAGGCGCGACGGTCGTGCCACGTTGCGGTCTTGGAAGCGGCAAACGCGGGAAGTGTGGGAACCAACAACTGCGCCTGTGGCGCATCGCTGTAACGCTGCTCGAGTATGCGCAGTTCAGCGGGCCACACCATACGCTCCCTCGAAGACAGCAACTGGACCTTCACGGACAATCCGCCATCGGTTCGGAGGTGAGCGGTCTCGGTGTCGCGGGCGGCGCTGAGTGCCGGTTCCCAGCTCAGCCGGCCATAAGTGCGCGCTACCGCACGCGGAAGCGCAGCGTCGATGTCAGCAGCCAGTTCAGTGCGGTTGCCCAGGGCCACAAGATCGATGTCCTCACTGAGGCGACCGTTCGCGAGATGGGTACGTGCGAGCGCTGTGCCGCCTATGAAGTGGAGCCGATCTGCAAAGCGGCCGGAGAGCGTTGCGAGGAGGTGCGAGATGAGGTGGTCGCGTTCCACTTGATCGGGTGCGACACCGAACTGGTCTGCGACAGTGTCTCGTTCGTCGAGGTTCATGGCTTCCTCACCTCGGCCCAGATCTCGGCGCGCCGGAGGCTGGCAAGCATCCGCTGCTCTTTCGCCAGTTCTTCGAGTCGCTCACGGTCGCTGCGACGATAGAGTGCCGCGATGGCACCGGGGATTTCGGTTTCCGCGTTCCCGAGAAGTGGCCGCCGCGACAGGTCAAGCACTGTTTGTTCCGGCGTCGTGACCAGCGCGGGACCGAGTGGCGTGTCAACACGTTCCGCATCGAGCGCTTCGGTGTCGCGTTGCACGAACCGGAGGGTGGCGGCTCGGTCGCTCAGCTCGATAAGCCTGTGTCTGTATGGGACCGCGACGACGGCTGTGGCTAGCGCCCGCGGTATCGCACCGAGCAGGCGCGCCGCGCTGACACCCATCACCACCACCCGGTGAGCTCCGTAGATCGTCGATGCGATCCCCGCAGCAGCGGCTTCGAGGGCGGGCAGCCACGGGCGTCCGACCTGTTCCTGCGGCACGACGATGTAATAGCCATGGGCTACTCGGTGAAGGACGCCCCGATCGGCGAGCCGGGACATCTCGGGCCGGGGATGGGCATACACATGGGTGGCGTCCTGTGGGCGTATGGTCCGCAGCGCGGTCCGCGCCAGCTCGGCTGGCAGTGGGGTCCCGCGCGTGTGTTCCACAATTCCCCTTTGGTACGCGTTTCGTAGGCCCCTACCCTACGAAACGCGTACTGAATCGGCAATCAGAGCGGGTCGAAGAAGCCGCCGAACCCGCGCTGCAGGGACGCAGTGGTGTGGCGGTACTCGGTGCGGGTGCCGTTGGTGACCTCGTCGGCACGGATGAACACGGACTTTCCGTTGAAGCGCTCGGCGGCCTCGTTCAGTACGAGTTCGACGGTGAGGTTCCGGTCCCGGAGGTCTTCGGCTGTGCTATCCACGACCACGGTCCGCTCCCCCGACAGTGCCGTGCCGTCCTCGGCATACGCGCCGACGATCAAGGTCCGCGCTCGACGCTTGCCCGTGACCACTTCTCGCTGCAGCAGCGTGACGAGGACGGTGCTGGAGGTGATGGTGGGGCTGCTGACGTTGACGTCGACGGTGACCTTGCTGGTTTCCTTGCTGCGGGACTGGGTCAGTGTCACCAGCGGCACCACGATTTCCTGCAGGGTGGCACCGCCGTGCACGTACTGGTAGCCGGCGCCCTGCATCCGCAGCCGGTGCAGCGCCCGCGGCACCTGCACCTGCAAGTCGCCCTCAAGACCGAGCTGCGCGGCCGTCCACGTCGTGAACGCGGGGTGCTCCCGCAGGCCGCGGCCGATAACGTAGCGGCGAGTCCGGTCGACAATCTGCTCGCCTTGCGCGGCTTCGCTGAGGTAATCGCCGGGCTGGAGGTCCGAGTCTTGGTAAAGGAAGCCGTGGTCAGCGGTGACAAGAACGCGGCTGGCCCGGGTCTTGCCACTGCCGAAACGCTTGATCACCCGCGTGATCTCGTCGAGGGCACGGTCGCACGCCTCCGGCGTCTGGTACGGGGTCTTGTGCCCAACCGCGTCGATGGCGTCGTGGTAGACGACGACGGCGTCGTGGGCAGACCACAGCGCGGCCCGGTCGGCGGCGCTCATCGACATGACCGCCGCGTAGTCGACTGCCGCAGCATTCATGCTTGCCCACTGCGCACGGCGCGCGGGTAGTCCGGAGGCCGATGCCCCGTCCACGCGGGCGGTGCCGTCGTCACTCAACTCGAGCCGGGTGTGGGGCAGCATCGCGGCCATGCCGAGCTGGGTGTACGACGGCAGCGGCGCGAGCCGCGGTTCGATGGTGGCGCTGAACCAGTCGTCGCCGTTCATGCGGGCGGCGAGTTCGGCGCCGACCTCGTAACGGAGTGCGTCGGAGACGACTACGAGAGTCTTCGCCTTGGCGGGCAGGTCATAGCGGGCGAATCCGCGGAGCCGTTCGACACCGGGGATGTCCCAGGTGTCCAGGGTGTCGACCTGCTGTTGCCAGGCCTGCGCGAGGGGGCGTTGATAGTCGTGGACGTACCGGTGTTCGATGCGGTCGGCGAGGTCGGCGGGCAGGTCGGTTTCAGCGCGGTTGCGGTGGTGGCGGAACCGCCGGTAGGCGCCGTCGATGCTCGACCAGGCGTCGGAGTAGCTGCGGATGCCGTCGGCGGGGTCCGCGATGACGGGAGCAAAGGTTTCGATCCGGCTGAGGCAGTCGGATGCCGCGGAGAGCGCCAGGTAGCCATGCCGGTGATCGTCGTACCAGGTGGTGGTCGAGCGAGTTCGGACGAGGTCGGCGATCCGGTCGGGTGACAGACCGCGGTCGAGGACGGCGGACGCGAGGGCGTAAATGATGGCCTCGTCGACGAGCGGGAACACGTCGCGGGCGGCGAGGTCCTCGACGGGCGGCGGGTCGGCGCGCAGTCGTTCGCCGATGTTGAGGTCGGCCTGGGCGCGTTCAGCGAGGTCGGTGAAGAGCGGGCGCAGTTGGCGGTCGTCGCGGAGGCGTTCGAAGTCGATGCGGGCGGGGTTTCGCGCGTCGGGCCAGCCACGCCACGCCTGGTCGAACAGCCACGTGGCGAGGCCGGCGACGGAAGGTTCGTCGGATCGGTAGCCGTAGATCTTCGCGCACCCGGTCCACAGGTATCCGGTGAGTTTGTGCTCCTGCAGGGTTTCGTACCCGCCGGACCGGTCGGCGACGTGGTCGGCGAGGAGGTCTTCGACGATGCGATGCAGTCGGTGCCCGCCAGGGCCATCGAGGTCGAGGACGGCGGCGCTCATGAGGGCGCGAAGCACATCGGACAGCTTGTCCACAGACAGATCCGGGGGCAGGTCTGCGAGGTGCTCACGGATGCGGTCGGTGCGGTGTGCGTCGTCGAAGACCCCCAGGTGAGCGGCGACGACGTCGGTGACGCCGCGGTCAGCGATTCCGAGATCGTGGACGAGAATCGCGGTGGTGTCGGCGGTAAAGGTGCCGTATCCGACTTCGATGTCGAGTAGCCAGTTCTCGCGCAGTTCCGGGGGCAGGCCGGTGCGGTACACAAGGTGGTGCCCGGGTTCTGATGGTCCGCCGTCCAGTGTGGAGTAGATGCGGTGTTTGACAGCGAGTTCGTTGCCCTCGACGCGGTGCACGGTCAGGACAAGGCCGTGTTCGGCAACTGCCTCGGCAATCGCGTCGAGGTGCGGTGCGTAGTCGCCGTCCGTGTCTCGCCACGTGAGCACCGGGCTGAAAGTGAAACGATCGACGAGCAGCTCGGCAATGCGCGCCGCCGAGGCGGCGCTCACAGTCCGGTGACCTTCCGCAGCACGTCCTTCAGCTTCAGGTAGTTCCGCTTAACGCCGTCGTCGAGATCAAGCGGAACCTCTGTGGTCGACAGCGGGAAGAGTTTGTTGGTGATCCATTCCCGGATCTCGCGGCGCTGGGCGGTGAGCAGGTCGCGTTCCTTGCTGAGCTTCGTCGCCTCCGCTTTGCCGGCGGTGGGCAGGGCGTGCTCGATGGTTTCGAGGCGGGCCTGCTGCTTGTCCGTCATCTGGTTGGCGTAGTTCTCGCGGATGATGCCGAGAGTGGCGGGCGTGTACCGGTGCAGGTAGAACAGTGCGTTGAAACCCTTGTCGGTCTTGCTGTTCGACGACACCTGCCAGTAGATGGGTCGCTTCGAGTAGAGCTTGACGTGGTCGTTGTAGAAGTCCTTGAGAAAATAGTCGCGCAGCGACTTTCGATTTCCGGAGCCGAGTGCGAACTCGAGCCATGCGACGTTCGCTTCGACGTTCTCTTTACCGAATGCGACGGTGAGGAACTCACGCATCCGGGCGACGATGTCGTCCTCGAAGTAATGCTCGGCGGTGATGGGGATGATTCCGTCGGCGTCAGGCCGGAACCGTGCGCTCGGCACCGTCTCGTTGAAGTCCGCGATTGTCGAGCCAGCGTCGGCGAGGATCAGGCCGGGCTTGTCGAGGCTGTAGCGACCCATCATGCAGCCAACCGCGTAGGACGTGAGTTCCTTCGCGAGGTCGAGGTCGAAGAGTGTGCGGTACTCGTCCTCGGTGTGCGTCGCACCCTTTTGTGCGTACCGGAAGTACGGGTTCTGGGTCAGCGAGATCCGGTTGCGCGGCACCTCGCAGTCCACTTCGTCCTCGAGCTCGTAGAGCTCGGCGAAATAGCGGTTGTTTGCCACTTCCAGTTCCTGGGCACGCGTCGTGTACGTGAGGGCATCGTCCCACAGAGACTTGGCCTGGGCTTCGAGGGTCCCACACCCCATAGCAACGAGTGGGTTGTTCTCGAATTCCCATGAGGTCTCGTAACTGTTCCAGTCATCGCGAGATAGTGCGACCAGTTGTGTTGCCGCATCCGCGCCGCACAGGTTTACATCGGGACCAACATATGGAACGGCAAGCATGTGCCCGAGCTTAAGGTCTAGCGTAGGAGAAAGTGCACTGAGGAAGAATCCACCAATCACCGAGTTTAAAAGCCCAACAACGTGCTCACACGGGACAGTCGAGATCGGATACCCCATCGGCCCCTTCGTGTCGAACATGAATCCCGAATCCGAAATTCGCACCGAAACGTCGCCACCCGAGAGGTTTGTCCACGTAAAACCCGGAAGAAATGCGAACTCTCCGTTGTAGTTGTGCGACCGAATGCGACCGGTTGCAGGATCGACGTTCATCCTCTGGCGACGGCCATCGTCCTGCCAGTCGACCACGAGTCCAACGTTTCCGTGCCACTTCCGATACTCCCCGCCCTTCTGGTAGGGATACCATCGAGCTTCCCATTTCTTGTCATCAGGCGAGTTCTGCAGGGGGCGAGAAAATCCCGCGCGGGGGACTTCGTGCCACCATCGAAGAAACTCGTCATTATTTCCAGTCGTCAACCCCTCTCGGGTCACTACCGCAGCGGAGAGTGGTGGCTTGGATTGAAACGCCGCCTTCAAATGATCTGATGCCCAGTACACTATTGGGCAATCTGGAATCATTGAAAAATCAGAATACGACGCCGAGAATGCCAAATCTGAATCGCCATTCAAGATTCGCCGTAAGATCCGCGCTTTCTCGTCCTCATTCCGACCTTCCACCAAGCGTAGGAACCGTCCAGATTTCATTGATCGGGATTCGACATCAATAACGAAGGCGCATGCTTGAACCACCTCCCCGCTGATTGCATCGAATGCGCGGGCGCCGAGGTGAGCCATCGAGCTCAGGCGCCCCTGAGAGAAGAGATCAGGCCGAAACTTACGATACGACGAAATGAACATCCACTGATGCTTCGTAACCATAGCTACCGACCCCGACCTGCGAGCCAGGGACCAACTGCGCTCGATAAAGGTCACGCACAGGTCGGCATAGCTATTGGGGTAGTTTTTCTTGGCGAACCCGTTGAGTGCGTCCCCCATATTCCCGCTGCCCAGGTACGGCGGGTTGGCGACCACCACGTGGTATTGGTTGTCCGCCAGCGCACGCGCCTGGCGTCCAAGTGTCCGAGCCTTGCCCATCAGCCTGAACTCGACCTCACTGGTGATACCCATCTCGGCATCAGGTTGCTCGTACTGGTCGATCGAGACGTTGAGGAGGTCTAGCGCATCCGGATCGACGCGTATCAGAGAGCCGTACGTATCCGCATCGTTGAATGCAAACATCAGTCGCGCCAACTTGTCCCGTTTCTCGGGCGAAACGGCGCCGGTGATGAGTTTCGTCTCCAGCTCGTCGAATTCGAGCGGCGTGACCCGCACGATGTCCGGCTGCACCGGCTGGTCATCGCTATTGCGGCGAGCGAAGAACCGGCGATCCTTGTCGCGCGCCTTCATCGCCAGGGCAAAAGATGCGAGCTGTGCGGCGCGTTCGTCGATTTCGAGGCCGCGCAGGTTGTGGGTGAGGATCATCTGCGGTATGGAGCTCGGCGTGTATCCCTCTTCCTCGTAGATCCGGAACAGCAGATCGAATGCATACGTGAGCATGTGTCCCGATCCGCAAGCGGGATCGAGCACCCGAATCTCCTCCGGCGAGGCTACTGTTACGCCTGTGTCCTCTTGTCCCGCAACGGGTTCGATGTAGTACTCCATATGTTCGCGCAGCCCGCTCGACGGCCGTGAGCGCAGCCAGAGCCGGCCGAGGGAGTTCTGCACCAAGTACCGCACGATGTACTCCGGCGTGAACAACTGGGTGACCGCCGGCAGTTTCGCGGCGTCGATCGCGACGTTCGAGTTGTTGATCTGGTCCTTGAGGTCGGAGTTGTAGAACTGGTACAGCCAGCCCACCACCTCTACGTTCCCGCACGCGGCCGCGTCCATCACCTGGACCGCGCGGGCACGCACCGAGGCCGGCGCCAGCATATCCAGCGGTGTGAGCAGCCGGATCCAGTCCACCGCAGCCGGGAACACCTCCGGCATCGGTTTGTGCCAGGACGCAAACATCGCACTCAGCAGAAGCGTGTACGCCTCGGCGTCCGGGTCGGTGGACGTCCGCTTGCCGGTCAGCAGGTCCACCACCGACACCTGCACGTGCTGCGGCACCTCATGCGGGAACTCCCCAGCCTGTGCGCGGGTGAGGATCTCCGGCAGCGCCGACGACGAACCCGCGGCTGGAGAAACCACCCCGAACGAGCCAGAGAATCCGTTGGCGTCCATGTACCGTGCTGCGGTGAGCCGGTTGAACCAGGTGTAGGCGGCGGTGTCCGCTACCCAGGCCAGCCCGTGCTCATCTACGGAATCCCGCAACGCCCGCACATCGTGCGGGTACTCGGCGGCGGCCTTGGGGTCGTCGAGCAGCTGCTTGACTCGTCCCCGCATCTGCTCGATCAGCGTGGTCCGCGACGAGGTGGCGAAGGTCTTTAGTGCGGCGGTGTTCTTCATCGTTCGCTTTCTCGATCGGTGTCTGGGTGTCCGGTGCGGCGGGCGCCCTACGGCCAGGTGTTCAGGTGCAGGGTGTGTGCGCCACCAGTAAGCAAGGTTGAGGCGAAGACCCGACCCGTCACGCCAGGGTCGGGGATGAACTTGGCGTAGGCGGTGTCCGACTGGTCGCGGTGATCGTGGACCCAGATGGCCATGTCGAAGTCAGCCAGGTACGTGGCCGCCTCATCCGCGCGGTCTGGAAGTAGGAGGCGAGGTCTCCGGTGCACGGGTCACAGGACGATCGTCTTTCCCTCGTCAATCGCAGCAAGCAAGCTGACCCGCAACCGCTGCACATACAGGTCAACCTGGGCAGGGCTCGTGAGCATCGCCGGAACATCCTCGACTGAGACCGCGCTCAGCCTCACCGTCGACTTCGCAGCGCCCTTCGACCTTCCGGCACTCTTCGACCCGGCCGTTCCACCGCCACCGTCACGTGTGGGAGTGTCTCCCCCTCCCTGCTCACCTCCGAATGCGTCCTCCGACTCCGCAGTAGGCGAGTTGATCAACACCTCGATCGCCGACTGGTAGGCGGTGTCGAACGACTTCCGGGCCAGTGCCACCTGCCCCCGAGTCGTGTGTGCCCCGAGGCCGTCCAGAACAACCCGCAGCGCACCCCGAGCCTGCTCCTGCGCCTTGTCAGTGGCGTCGAGGAACGCCTGCTCCCGCAGCAGCGACTCCAGACGTTCCTCGATGAGGCTGCGCAATGCCTCCCGGTCGGAGGTGACCGCGGCATTGAGTCGCTCGACCAGACGCAGATGCAGCTGCTTGATCTGTGGGACACCTCGGTAGAACGTCGAACTCTCAAGTGCGGACCGCAGGGCCTCGACGTCCCCGCAGTCGACGTCGTCGACCTCCGCCCCCCGCCGTTCCAGGAATACGCGGGCATCGTCGACGATGCCGCGCTGCTGTCCGCGCAGAAAGCTACGGATCGGGTCCAGCACGTCCTCTTTGACGTCGAGTAGCGTGTCGGAGTCGGCGAGGAAGCCGTCGAGGTACCAGTCCTCATCGTGACCCACCGCGGACCGAATTACAGTCAGCGCGTCAGCAACAGCCGCCCCGAACGGGTACGGAAGCTTCGCCCAGTCGTCGAGTTCGGCCGCGTCCTCACCAAGCGCGGACCGCACGCGAACCACCAATTCCTCAGGACTGGAGGGCATATCGGAAGTGTCACGGTAGTCGCCCAGGAACGACTGGAGTTTTCGCACCTTCGCCGGATCCTGTGCACGCACCTCCTCCACCGCGATTTGGCGGTGCTTCTTGGTGTTGCGCAGCTCCTCGGCTATCTCGGTGCGCACCAGGACCCGGCTGTCGAGCTTCAGTCGCACCAGACCCGACTTCGTCCCGTGTGCAATCGCCGCCAGCACTGTCGTCATCGACCACCCGAACGGCGGGCCGGCGAAGTCCTCCACCAGCGAGCCGACCGTCGATGCGATCTGGCGCACCTTCGCGTTGCGCACGGACACCACGATCGACTTCGCGAGGGTGTCGAGTGTGGAAGCGACGTCGAGATCCAGTGTGGCCTCGTCTCGGAGGATCCGCCCGAGATCGGTCTCCTTGAGCGTGGAGATGCCCCGCGCCTCGCTGATCCTCGTGTACCGGGACTCGATGGCAACCTGCAGCGCGGCCTGCACACGGTCCTTCGCGAGCCCGCCGCCGATGTCGAGCACACTGCCGTTGTGCACCAGATCAGCGGCCGTGACGGCCTTCCTGATCTCACCGAGCACCTCGCGCTGGCGTTCCACGTTGGCGCGCTGGTGTGAGTCCAGAATTCGTCTACGCGGCTCCGGCAGCGCCGATTTCATCTGCAGCTGCACGTAGTCACGGGTCCGCACATACAGGTCGATGTCGTCGCGGGTGCGCTGGCTCAGGTCCAGCACCACGAACACCGCCCCTGCGTGACCCATCGAGTGGTGTTTGACGTCCTCCAGTGGGTGCCCGCTATACGGGGTCACGAAGCGCACGCTCAACTCCTCCGAGCGGCCCTGCCGCTCTCCGTCGAGCATCCGTTCCAGTCCCAGATCGACGCCCGTCACGCCGTGCCGTACCTTCGCGCCCACTCCCGAGGCGTTCACGATCTCCTCGTTGAGCAGCTTCCTGATCGCGGAGTCGTTGCGTTCGTGGTTCTTGATCGCCTTCTCGACATCCTGTTCCTCGTTGGTGAGGTAGGCGTACGTCGAGCCCGTACGCTGGACGTAAGTGTTGTTCTCGAGGAGGCGCAGGGCCCGCTCGATGTCGTCATGGAGCGCCGCAACGTTCGTCTCGATCGCCGGCGTGAGCAGCACCGAAAGGGCCTGAGGGGTGGCCTCGAACTGCTCGATGTACTTGGTCATGAGCAGCGCCTTGAGCACCCGCAGCGCGAGGTCCCTATCCGGCCCATCCAGGTTGCGGGCTGCAGTGGCGACGTTCTGTTTGACGGATGCGTTCACCGACTTGTCGATGCCGTCGTAGAACATGTCGAATGTGGCGAGCGCACCGACGTCGGTGGCCTTCATCACCGACCCGATGTCCCTGGTGACGCCGAGCAGTGACCGCTCACCCACCGATGCGTGCCGGCCTGTGAAGGCGTTGAAGTCCGACAATCCCCGCATCGCGTCGTGGAAGAGTTCGAACTGGTAGTCGACGAACGGATAAGTGTCAACGAAGTCATCGACGGTCGAGTAATTCTTGTAAGTCCGCTGGTCCTGGAAGGCGAAGAGCGAGCGGAATCGGTCCTCGTTCGCGGCGTAGACAGCACCCAGCCGAGAGGCCCCGTCCGTGGTCTTCTCGAGCAAGCGCTTCGACACCACCTCACGCACATTTTTCGAATCGAGTTTCAGCTGAATCGCGAAGCGCGCCTGGATCTTCGAGAAGTCTTGCTGCTGCTCCTTCGTGCGGTCTCCGAGGATGGAGTCCATGACCTCCTGAGAAGTCACCATGACCCACGCGCGGCCACGACACTTGACATAAAGAGACTCGGCGATCGTCTGCAGGCTCAGCATCAGCTTGGTGTCCTGACCGATGAATTGGCCGATCTCGTCCACGTAGAAGCCGACCCGGGCAAGCGGTTCGGGCTGCATGTCGAGCCACTCCGCGACTTCCTCCGCGAAGGACTCGATCGACACGGAGTAGTTCTCGCGGTACGCGGTCAAGGGCCGCTCCAGCGACGCACCAGTCGCTTCGGCGTAGGCCTTCTCCACGGCTGGCTCGACGAGGACGGCGAGTTCACGCCCCTGTTCCCACGGCTTCCCGTAGATCCCCGCGAACGCATCCTTGAACTGATCGAAGACCCCCTGCCCGGTGAGGTCCCGTTCGAAGCGGGCAATGTAGGGCGTCTTCCCGAAGTAGCCCGCAGCCTCGTAGAAGACCTGTACGAACACTTTCAGCAGCGCGTCAGGCTGGTTCTTCTCGTTCTTGTCGACCTTCTCGTCGATGTTGAACAGCAGTGAGCGGGACGGGATCGCGGCGGACCGCTCCAGCGCGCCCCGCAGGATCGCCTCGTGCCCGGGTACCTTGTCGAGGAAGGCGTCGACCACATCGGCCCGCGCGATCCCGGCCCCGTTCACATCACCGAGCAGGTAGGCCAGCATCTTCAGCAGGTGTGACTTACCCGAGCCGAAGAAACCGGCGATCCACACACCGTTCGACTCCGGCTTACCCGGGTGTGTGTACGCCTCCAGCAGGTCGGTCAGGTGCTTCGCCACTTCGTCGGTGACGACGTACTCGCGCACCTCGGTCTCGAGCTGAGCGGAACTCGACGCCTTGACGACACCGTCGAGCGGCCGATCGATGTCCTTCGCGAGGATCTGCTCGATGTGCATCAGGAGTTCTCCAATTCCAGTAGATCGAAAGCGCGGTAGTAGTCGTCGTCGGTGAGCCGATCGAACAGGACCAATGACGACCCCTGCGTGGGTGACTGTCGGTAGGTGCCCGGGAACACCAGAACCACAGGCAGATCCGCCAGCAGGGGTTGCAGGGTGTTGAGGACCGTGTGCGCGCGAACCAGCGGGTACAGCCGCCCCACGTTCGACAGCAGAACAACCCCCGGCCGGGGCTGCTGTCCCTCGACGATCCGGGCGATGCGGGGCGACAGGTGCTCCCGCGGTGAAATCACATTGCCGACGGCCTCGCCGAACATGTCCTTCGGCAGCGCGGTCTCCTGCGCAAGGATCTGCTCCCATTGCCCCGTCTCGGACCACAATTCGGTAGCCAACTCCCACAGGTCGATGTCACAGACCTCGATACCCTCGGTGCGCAGCCGCGTGACCAGCCGCCGGTGTTCGCCGGCGACGTTCGGCTCGTCCGACGGCCGGTATGCCAGCACGAAGTAGGGGACTTCGCCGATCTGCCCCTTCATCTCCAGGAAGCTCGATGACCGCATGACCCGGTACGCGATTTCGAATCGCGCCGTGAGAGGCATTTCATCCGTCGGTCGAGCGGTCATCATGCTCCGTCCCGGCCGGCGAGCGCGGCCACCTGTGCATCGTGGATCGGGAAGCTCAGCAGAAGTTCATCACCGGCGGCGGCGACAACAGCCGCCACACCCGGCGAAAGATTGGTCGGCAGCACTCGACCCTCGTCATCTAGGAGTCCTGCCTGGCGCAACATCAGGAAGGTGTTCTGACGCAGCCTGACTCTCGTTGAGTCGGCCGCGTCCCGAAGTGCGTCCACCCAGGACGACTGTAGATTCCAGAACATGTCGAAGTCGGCGTGCTCCACGGTGTTGCGCCCTGACAACAGGCGGTCACGAACAACCTCCCGACCGAAGTCGCGCAGGAAGCGGTAGCGCAGGCACGCCGCCAGCCACATCACCTGCCGGGAGTCGTCGACTGAGCCGTGCGCAACCAGTTCGACACCTGCTCGGGGCAGTTCGTCGACGCGCTGAACGACCTCACGCGTCACGCGTGCGGTCGACGCTGCGGTGCGTTGCTGGACGAGGTTCAACTCGACCGCCCGCGCGCGCGCAGTCGCCGCGTCGGGTTCAGTGACCAGCAACCCAGCGATCGCAACCGCCTCAGCCCGCAGCAGCCCACCAGTCGTGAACGACAAGCGGTATGCATCGTCAGGCACGAACATCTCCAATCGACTGGTCGTGGACGCATCGGGGAGACGCATTCACAGCATGATCGTAGGCAGAACGAAAACCACCTCTGCCGAGCCGTCTGACATTAGTTGAAGGGACCGACAACCTGTCGGCGCGTAAAGGTCGCCCACGTTCTTGGCCAGCCACTGGGCCGGGTCGTATCACGGCAGGCTCAGGGGCGTGGCGGTAGACGTCGCGGTGAACACCAGCAAGGTCATGAAGCTCAGTGCGTCCCCGGCGGACAGTTGTCACCTGTCCGGGCCGGTCACACGACCGCGGCCACCAGCACCAAGGGGTACTGAACTTTCTACTGCAACCTGCGCGAAGAGGTGCGAATCCCGCCCCGGTGACGGCACATACTCAAAGGATCGGAGTATAACCGGGCGCTCAAATAGGTGTGACCGCCGTATTCACCCAACCTCACCCCATGGTCGCTGTGTACTATTTGCGCAGTTCCGAGACGCCCCAATCGGTTCTCGGAACTCTCGCCTGGGCGTCATCATTTCAAGGAATTTCGCAGCTCCCGCAAGCTCTTACCCGAGCGCGTGTGGGTCCAGTTGTGCCAACCATCAATTTCAGATCCCACCAGATCTTTCAGTGCAGGCGACGGTGCGCTATAAATCCCCCTCGGGGTCTGTATCTGTCCTCCGCTTGCAATCACGGCGGTACAGACCTGGCCCTTCCGTACACGCTCATGACGAAGTTCGTCACCGATCGCAACCAACCCTGAATCAAGGAGTGGTGCGAGCCGCCCTCGATGAGATAATTCTTCTGCATTGGGAGCGCCGGAATCGACATCGCCGGCGATGAGTAGCCGTCGAAGTACGTCGTTTGGTTGTTCAAAGCCACGCACGTTCTGTTCGAGCACGTGGTAGACCTCGTCATCAATTTCAATCTTGCGTCCCATGTCGCCCGCCCTCACTGCAATCTTCAAATCTTGGAGATCTTAGAGTAGCAAGTAGTGGAAGATTTGGTCGTCGGTATCGCTGGAGGTGGTGTGGGCACGCTCGGCCGCGTTGCCGGGCGCCGCGTGTGCTTCGTGTTCGGCGGCGACGTGTTCTTCGAGGTCGTCCACCAGTTCGGACGTGGTCGCGCCGCACGAACGCGATCGTGCACTGCTACCGGATGCTTCCAGCGCTTGTCAGGGTCCGAACGACGCATACGACGAGTGAAGAGGCGACACCGCCGACCAACTGGAGCCGCGTTGGAGGTTTCCGAGACGCCGATGCTCGAAGGCGAGTGGCCTACGGCGGCGGTTGGATCGACCCGCGGACCGGGAAACGTGGCCGACCATCCGAGTTGCCGACGTCCACCTCCGATGACGCGTGTTCGCAAGGAGCCCCAATCCGGGGGATGTGCTGGGAGACAAGAGGCATGCAATTAGTCTTGCCTACATCAGTGCCACCGAAGGAGGTGCCCTGACCTGGTTAGACTCAAGGTCCTTCCCAGCAAGAGCAGCGATCAGATAGGAAACAGTGAATGCCCCTTCCGGTCATAGAATTCAGCTATCTCGGCACAGTTCATTCTCCTTTTAGCGGTGAGGCGGCCGAATCGGACGATGGTCCAAACGAGGGTGACTCGACCTAGTTGTTCGTCTATCACGGGGCGGCTAGCACTTGGGGCTACATCAGTCCTCGGTTATCGGATCAGTTTCCGGGGAATGTTGAGGACAGTGAACCGGATGAACTTGCAGAGCGTCTCGAGGTCGAGGGAGGGATGGTAATGGTCGTCGATACCGACTGGAACGGAGTCAACTACTACGGTTTCGCTCCCACGAGCAGCTAAAGGCGATTCTCCGCTCGTTACTTCCACGGAGAGTTTGCTTCACCTGTGGCGAGGTACCGCGCGACGGCACCTTCTTCGCTGAGGTGACCCTTCCGTGCCGGCTTGTCCTGGAGGTCCCGGACGGTGATTTCCCAGTCCATGGCATCCATTCCGTGGAGCAACCTGAATCCAGGGCCGCGGGGCAAGCCTTTCATCGGCTAGGTCGGCGATGCTTGCAGCCGTGAGTCGGGCAAGATGTCTGCATGACCCTCGACCAGCAGATAGCGGAACTGCGCGAGCAGTTGAACGCGCTGTCCCGACGAGTGATTGCGGTGACGGAAGCGGCTGGCGAGCAGGACAAGCCCGACGTCGTCGACGCACTTTCCGATGTGACCCGGTACCTCAACGACGCTGCTGCGATCCTTTGGGATGACCAGTGGTACCGCTCATGAGCGCCTGCGATGACGATTCGAGCACAGCGACTCGATGGCAGAAGGCCTGAACGCGATCACCGTTCTCCTCCGTAGCCCCACCCGCCCCAGTCGTCGATCTCTGTGATAGATCCCCGCCGCGCAGCCCGTCGCGATGCCCAAATGATTAGCCGTAGACGAACTCGTTGTACCTGTCGACGTGATTGTGGGATTCCTGTGCGTCGCCGATGCTCGGCGCGACCGCACCACGCCTATCCGGTTGTCTCAGCGGGTTTCGGCTCGCAGCCTAATGTGTTCTGGTCACCGCCTGCATCGCCATTGGTACGCAGACACAGCATGAGGGCGTATTCGGCGCGGGCCAGTTCCTCGATCTGCGCGGACGAGGGTTCGTCCTCGGATTCGGGAAAATATTCCGCCAGTAGCAGGACGTCGGTGAGTGCATCGCGCACCCGATCGAGCCACGGGTCGTTCCACACCCGCTGCACCGCATCGAGGCCGGCACACGAAATCGGGTCGGCGACGGTCGGCGCGGTCGGGATCGTGACCGAGACGACCTCGTCCTCCCTGGCCCAGATCGCACCTCCGACGATGCTGTCGACGATCTCGACAACCGGTTCGAACGCGTCCGACCACTGCGCGCCGGGAAGGTGCAGGATCACGGACCGCCCAATGTCCTCACTGCTGCTGCGCTCGGTGTCGAGCGGGACCCCCGCGGCAGCCGCGACGGTCTGTGCCTGCCGCTGCACGTACTCGAGGGTGGCCGTGACCGGGTCGGTGCGGCGCAGCATGGTCAGCAGGTCTTCGAGCAGCGCCAGCCGACCGGCGTACGGTCCGGCGCGCCAGGTGCGGACGTGCTCGTCGGGACTCGGCGGCAGTACCTCCGCGCCGTGGAACGGTGTGTTCTGGACACTCCACTGGCGCACCGCCGCCCGGCGATGCTGGATCAACACCGCCTCGTAAAACCCTTCGAGACGGGCGGCGATCGCGGTCCCCGAGCCAGGGACCAACTGTGCTCGCGTACGAGCCCAACGCAGATACCCGCCGTAGTCCGCGGCGGCGAGGAAATCGACACCGAGCGTGCCCGCCACGATGTCGGTGCCGATATGGACCCGCCGTTCGGGGTCGACGGTGCGCAGCTCGGCGAGAAACAGGGCGCGCAACAGCACCAGGCGATCCTCGGTCGGGGGAGCACCGGCCTCGTCGTGGCCGAACACCCAGCCCAGGGCTGCCGCTGCTGCGGCCTGTCTCGCGGGGATCCTCCCGGGACTCCACGAGCCGCGGCAGCGCGGACTGCCTTCCACGTCGAAGGTGATCGTCGCGCGCAGCTGCAATTGGTGGTCGGGGCCGCGACGTTCGTAGTCGACGTCGTAGCAGACCTTCAGCCGGGCGCAGTATTCCTGCAGCTGTGTCGACGAATCGACGGGCGGCTCGAAAGCTTGGATCCAGTTCGCCACCGTCAGTGGTTGACGCTCCATGAGCAGGTCACCGTTGGCGCGCCACGCGACCGCCGCGATGGCCTGTGTGACATCTTCTTTGACGTCGAGGCTCAGCTGTTGCAGGCCCTTCGACCGGAGCACCCCGGCTTCCACCGGCATCGCGTCGAACAGGGTGAGCACGACCTCGCGCGACACCGCCGGGTGGGTGGCCACGGTCGTCGCGAGCCGGGACGAGGCACCCAGAGTCTGCAGCACATAGTGATGACGTACCAGGGTGGTCAGGACTTCGGCGCCTTCGGTGGCCAGAGCCCCGTAGTCCCGCTGGTTCGCTTCGGTCACCACCGCGCGGTTCTCCTGAATCCAGGATCGGTGGGTCAGTGCCTGACTCATCCACGCGGCGTCGGCGACCTCGAATGCCTGTTGCGCCCACCGGACTGCACGTACGTGCTGCGGGAAGTCGCCTCGGTACAGGCGCGGCGCCGGATGCATCTGTGCACGACCGGGCGCCTCGCCTGGTGCCGCGTGAGGCAGGTACTGCAAAACGTACGAGCGGGACGCGGCCTTGCGAGCAGCCTTGACAGATCTGCCGATGGCCGATGCTGACAGCCCGTTGGCCGTCACCGTCACGGTGAAGTTCTTGTCGTGGTCCGGACCTGATGAGGAACGCACGATCTCCGGTTCGCGTTTCAGCGCCGAACTCAGCAGCGTCACCCACTCAGGCTCCGGGCGCAGCGGGGAAAACGACACCCACTCGAGGAGCGCATCTGCCGGAGCCTGGGATGCGGTGACCAGCGACAGGGCCCCGAGGATCTGCATCGCGACCGCCTCGGGCGCGGAGGTCGGCCGACCGGCCGCGATCAGGGCTGCTTCGCCCTTGCCGTAGAACGCCGCCTGGACGTCGCTGGTCCAGGCGGCGAGGAGGGCGCGGGCGTGGTGGTCGGAGGCCAGGACGCCGCTGACCTCCACATTCGTGGTCAGGTCACCGCGCTGGGCACGGACCCGGTCGAGCATCGCCAGGCGCATCCAGCCCCGCCCGAGGGTGGCCAGCAGATCCAGCACCGCAGCGCTGATCGGGCTGTCGGATACCGAATCGTGGAGGTAGCTGCTGTGCAAGCACGCCCACCGCACCCACAGCAACGCGTTCTCGTCCAGGACCAGGTCCATCTTCTGCAGATCCTGCAGAAGCCGCGGCGGCACCGGCGGCACCCACGGGGACAGCGGGGCCTGGGGATAGGACTGTCCCCACCCGGTGGGGAGGATGCTTTCCGTCGAGACCGACAGCGCCCCAGTCGGGGCGGATGCACTCGCCGCCGGCGGTAGCGATGGTCGTGGTGCGTGTACCTCGAGGAGTGCGCTTTTCAGCCAGGGCCGCAGTACCGGAGTGCGTCCGGCGCGGAACTTGCGTTCCACATCGAGACATTCCTGCGACCGCGCATCCTGACCGGAGACGGTCATCCGCACCCGCAGCCGGGCCAGCGACTGCAGAAACGTGTCGACCGGAACGGCGAGGGTCGGATCGAGGGACACCGTGCGGGACAGCAGCTTCGCGCGAAGGCGCAGCGCCATCTTGTGCAACGGCTCCGGAGGCGGTGGGGTACCAAGCGCCACGACGCCGACCCAGCGATTGCCGAAACTGTATGCGGTCATGATGCGACTCAAGCTAACCGGTGCTCCGACAAACGCCACAAAGGCACGCCGGGGACACGACGTGACCGCGCCGCCGAAGTCCGCGGCGGGCGACGGCACGCTCGACGATGCCGGTGCCGATCACCGCGAAGAGATGGCCGGTAACAACACATCCCCACCGCAGCCGGTTCGAGGCCGCGCGGGTGTGGCGAGATGGCCGGTACGGCCGCAAGAACCCAGTGCCTGATCTTCGCGATACCGGTCGCACACGCCCGTGGCACGCTTTCGTCGCGGCCGTTGTTCTGCTCGACCCGTCCATCCGGCGACCTGACGACATCGGCGCTATGACGCCGTTCGTGGCAGTGGGATCGGTGCGGGTCGCCGCGATGACGAACTGATGCGGTGCTCCGACTCCCTCCCTCCACGTTCGACGTCACCTTTGATGACGCCATGGGCAAGAGGATTCGGTGTATGCAGGGGGTCCGGTCTGCCTATGAGAGGGTGATCGGGAACGGGTTCACCGAGAATGGCCAGACCGCCGCGGTGCAGGGTCAGTCCGGTGATCGACGCGACCAGCACAACGGTCTTGTCGAACACGATGAGGGTGATCGTCGAGGCAGCGACGTGATCGGCACGTAGCTTCCACACCCCGCGGCCGCGCTCCCACAACTCCTGCGGCGTGAGACCTTCGGCGTAGCCGAGGTGTGTCCGGCCCAGGGGGTCGTCGGGATCGGCGGGGCAGGATTCGGCGAGCGTGACCCGGACTGCGGTGATGCGCGGTGGGGGCTGCTTCGGGCGGAAGCCCCGCAGCTCGGACGACGCCCCGCTCTCGCGGTCCCGGGGAAGGTGCAGGAACGAGGGGTAGTGCCTGTCGGCGAGGTTGACCGGGGGCCGCTGACCGGTCGCGGTGAAGCGTTGTTGCTCGCAGAATTGCAGGCGTCGCTCGATATCGCCGTGGAGGGGTGTGTCGAGGATGTCGAAGCCGAGTTTCTTGAGCGCCCATCCGATCTCGCCGTGGTGGTGGCCGGGAAGATACGTGTGACGGAAGTGGCCGGCGTCGTCCGGCACGGCCGCGTGCATCTCCTCTTGGTAGCGGGGCGGCAGCGCGTCGAGGATGCGCAGCATGCACGCGCCGAGCAGACTCGATGTCGGGTAGCTGGGCGCGGGTCGATGCTCGACGGCCGCGATGGCGACGTACACGCTGACCATCCGCACGAAGTACGCCTCCACCAGGGGAAAGATCTGATCCCACCACCCGACCGTATCGGCCGCCCTGGCGCAGAACAGGGCGTAGAGGGGACTGTCGTCGAGGAGGCGGACCGTGGCGGCCGCCGACTCGACGTGGGCGTCGAGGATCAGGCGTGCGTGCTCGGTGACCTCGCACTTGCGGCACGGGTGCGCGAGCACCCGGAAGGTGGATTCGGAGGGCTGGAACCGCCGGTGGCCGCAACTGTGCACGATGGCGCCGGGAGCGACGCAGTACAGGCAGGCGTGCAGGTCCCCGTTCTTCCACGCAGCGGGCGAGCGCCGTTGCAGCGGTGTTTCGCGCCACTCGTGCCCGGCAGGGCAGCGCCACCACAGCATCTCGTGGGACGAGTTCGTGGTCGAGTCGAGATCGACCCCGGTATTGCGGGTCGGATGTAGCTGGCGAAACAGTTCTGGGTGCTTCTCTTTGAAACGCACACGCCCCCTCAAGGCTCACTCTTGGTGTATCAACACTCTCGGGCACCACCGGCACCGTCGCCACTGGGATCGCGTGCCCGGGGGCCGCTACGCCGGCAGGCCATGAATCCGGTGACGAACGTTCCCGGGCCGCCGAGGAGCATGTGCCTTCGTTGCTCATGTTCATCCGGCCGACAACACCCGTGGACGAGATGGACCCGACCAGGGCGGCGATCCCGCCCAGCATCATCAGAAAGCCGGCCCCCCCGGGCCGATGAACTCGATGACACCTTCGATCGTCGGCAGCCTTGACTCCGTATCAGCAGGGGCGGATTCCAGGGCGCCGCCGTACAGGGCGGGGAAGTTCGTCATGACTGCGCACGTTAGACCAGATCCCGAGGACGCAGGTGAGGATGTCGGCGGCCCTGACCAGCAGCGATGCCAGCTGGCATCGCTGAGCCTAACAAGACCACCAAACGTCGGGCGTGTCGCCGCTGGTCCTACGGAGTTTCGCTGACACCGTCCCTGTGTCCGCATGCGCGCGTTTCCGGGTGACCTCCAGCGCCGCAGCCACCGGCGGCAGGTCAGTACTGTCATCTGGTCCGTACCGAAGACCTCGAGGAGTGGAATCTGTGGCACGCAAGGTCGTAGTAGAGATGGTCGACGACATCGACGGCACCGCCTTCGGTGAGGACGGCGAGAGCATCCACTATGCCGTCGAGGGCGTCGAGTACGTGATCGACCTGAAGGACGAGCACGCCAAGGAACTTCGAGAGACCTTCGAGTACTACATCGCGCACTCCACCCGGGTCGGCGGCCGCAAGCACCGTTCGGACCGGACGGGCAACCCCACTGGCGGGAAGCGGCCGCGGGGTGAAACGAAGAAGATCCGCGCCTGGGCGATCGAGCAGGGCTACGAGATCGCCGCCCGCGGACGTATCCCCACCGAGGTCGAGCAGTGGTTCCACGACGCGCACTGACGGGGGTCCGGTACGTCCAGGGCCGCCCTTGCGCGGACACACCCGCAGGAATACCCCCGGATAGACCGCTGTTGAAGAGGCTGACGGTGGCGCGCATACCCCGGGTACCACACCAGAAAAGTCGCTGCGAGCGACCACTTGCCGAGAGGCGATATGGCGTCACTGTCACCCCCGACCCGGGTAAGACCTACATTGCGTAGCGTTCTCGGGACAGTAGGGGATGAGGAGCCGCTGACATCGGGGAAGGTGTCGGCGGCTTTCCTCTGGTCCGCCTACAGATCCTCCTCCCGGACGGACCCCGGCTCGGTGTCGAACCGCCGGCCCTTGAGGCTCGGACGCCGGAGCTCACCATGTTCGGTGTGATCTGGCGATACTCGATTCCAATGCAGTGACAGGTTCGAGCCACCGAACACCACTGGGATGCGCCCCAGCGGACGCGGGCAGAAACATTGACTCCCGGTGACAGCAGGGCGGAACGGGTGAGCGATCATCGGGATCATGCCTCCGCGTCTCGATCGCATGATGTACGTCGATGACTCCGGTCATCCACAGTCCGGACTGGCCGTGTACGGATGGATCGAGTTCAGTCCGGACCATTGGCGCTCGGTGCTTCGAAGTTGGCTGGACACACGAAAATTCCTGTGGCGCGAGTTCGGCGTCCCCGTCACGACCGAACTCCACACCACCGAGTACGTGAATGGCCGTGGTCGAATCTCGAAACGTATCCCCGAGCGGCACATTCATGGCGGGCACGAATACTGGAAAGACTTCGGCCGCGAAGTTGCCCATCATTGTTTGGAGACGCTGCGGTGCGCCGAAGGGCTGTCCCTGGGGGCGGTGTACCGGCGGGGTAAGCCCGATGACCTCGCCCGGACCAAAAAGGAGCTGTACACGGACCTCATCAGTCGCTTCGAGGGTGAGCTGGCCGCAACCGACTCGCTGGGGCTGATTTTCATGGACGGCGACGGCAGCGACAGCTCCTACAGGACCACCCATCGGAGCCTTCCGCTGGCAGAGCGGCGAGTCATCGAGGACGCCATACACATCGATTCGTCCGGGTCACAGCTGATCCAGATGGCCGATCTGGTGGCATGGTCCGCCAACGTCACAGTAGATCGTCATCCGAAGAACGAATTTGCTACTCAGTGGTACAGCGACTTCTTGACTGAGCGCGACCCGCGGCGGGGACCCCTAGAGATTTAGACCCCCAGAAACAGCTAGACCCCCTGCTCCACAGGTGTGGGGGGGTCTGCACGAGCAAGATTACGCCTCTGTTCCATATGGAACAAGTTGGCAGGCCGGGCCCCGGCAATTAGGAACAACGCGTCAAACGCTTCCTGAGTTCGGCCACCACATGATGCACCTGAATGTATCCAGCGCCGATCCGCCCGTACAGTGTCTGAAGCCCAGGCCGCACGCCCTGCAGACGGCGCCGTGGGCTATGCCGCGCCTCGCGGGCCGGACGGCTGCACTCGAACCGGTTGACCTGCACCATCCGTGATGCACTTTCCGGTAGGTGCCGGGTACCTCCTGATCCTCGTCTTCCCGGTCGGGCTGTTGACTGGGCGTGTTCGGTCCACAATGCCCTAAGTGCAGGCAGCTGGGCTCAGTCCAGCGCAGTGACAGCGATGTCATCGTGCACTTCCAGAATCAGACCCGCACCACCGCCCTACCGGAGGAGCCAATCCTTCTGCGCATCTAAAGGATTAAACCCGGGGCTGCTGCCCACGCGGAGATGACCTTTCACCGGGAATCACTTGCGATGTACCCGCCTCCGGCCGGCTACCGGACCGCCTGCGGCGTCCCCTGATTCGAACTCCGCTGCGCTCCGCGCTGTGGAAGAACATCGTTCGTTTGACGTGCTGGCCTTCCGATCCTGATCGACGGCGGTCCCGGCAAAACCCCTGGCGGCTTCGCCGGCACAAGGCTCCGAGAACTTTCTCCACCCGCACTCGCTGGCGCTCGCAGAGAAACTTCCCGGCCCAGGGGTTGCGCCATGCCCTGATACCGCCGATCCGACTCTCCTTTGCCAGCACGGCAAAACGAACGATCGGGGCACGCGAGTGATCCGATCCCGTACGAAAGGTCACCGACCTATGCGCACAGCAACAGCATCCGCGGCTCCCATCGTGGGGACGTCCGAGCTGCTCGACTACCGCCACTACGGCACTCTGGAGGAGAACTACGCCCACGAGCTGGACCGACTGGCAGAGGCGGGCGTCGCAGACCCGGAGGTGACCTCGACCGGCGGGAACTGCTACGCCCTCACCGGCAATCCCGGCCGCACTGCCGACGGCCGGTCGATCTACCTCCTCGCCACCACCAACGGCGACCCCGCTCTGACCACCAATACGCCGATCACGAGCTGGGTTGTCGGCCTGTACGAGGACCAGGGCGACTCGGTCGCCCTCGCGATGGGCGAGGCCAGCGTTGAGGCGCTCGGCGACTCACCCGATGCACTCGGCTGCGCGATCACCCGCGCTTGCACGGCGCTGCACCAGTACGCCGGCAGTGCGCCGGACGGGAAGACCGCACTGATCGGGGACCAAGGATTGACCTGGATTCCCGCGTAACGACCAATCGCGGACAGGCACACATCCCGATCCACCGGAAGGAGCACACCGGGCAGCAGCTATCTGCCCGGTGTGCTCGCCGAACCTACACGTAGGCAGCCATTCCGCAGCTCCACCCCGTATGCGCAAGTGTCACCGACACCCCGTCACCGCAACGGACGGAACCCCGGGATTCCCCGAATAGGGAACTCGCGATGCGGCACTCGCGCTTTCGGGAAAGTTTATTTCCTCGCGATTCGAGTTCGTGTAAGAATTTGGATTTGAAAATTTTACTCACCGCAATGAGAGCTCAAATGTTTTGAATTTCGAACATTGCTCTATTTGGCAAAGTTCAGTCTCTAGTCTGAAACCAAGAACCTCCTAGATCTCCCGGTTCGGGTCGCATCGTTGCTGGCATGGGGGTTCTAGGTGCAAACTTACGCACTCGTCTGGAGCGTTGTAAGCGACGCGATCTAATGGAAATATAGTCTCTTGGAATCGCGAGAAAATCCGCTTTATCGACTACAATAAGAATTGTCAAAATAATGGGAGGGAAAATGGCTTCGCCACTTCGAATTGCACCGGTGAGCGAGGATATGGTCGGCGAAGCGGAGCTGTCCGCCGCCGCGCCGCATCTGGGCCCCGAAGCGTGCTGCCTGGCCGCACTGATGCAAATCCCAGCGGATCAGGCGCGTCCGATCGTCGACATCCTGGGCCGCGATGACTTCACCGACCCCGCGTACGCCGCCCTCTATGGACTGATCCACGACCTGATCCGCCGGGGACAGCCACACGACTACGTCATGGTCGCCCACGAGATCGACAGTAAGCCCGCCGGCATCGAGCACCACCCGGTGCCGTTGCGCCAGCAGCTCGTGCGCATCATCGGCTCGGCGCCGTTTCCCGAGCGCGCCCCCTATTACGCCAAAGCCGTTATCGCCCAGTCCTACCGACGCTCCTTCGAGACTGCGGCTCACGCACTGAGCGAAGCCACCGTGACCGTGGCCACCGACGATCTCTACGAGTACATGTGCCAGCTCGGCCGCCGCCAACGCGACGCCCACACCCGCTACGCAGCCATCTGCGCCACCATCAATTGAGGGGAGAACCGCATGTTCGTCGACGACTACGAGAAGGATGCCTACACCCTGCACACCCAGGGAAGGAGCTGGATCGAAGTGGGCCGTGAACTCGGCTGCACCGCGGCCGCGGCCGAATCCTTCGCCAACGCCTATCGGCGCCACACCGACGCCGCGGCCGCGGAACACCAGACGGCTCTGTTCTGAATCGGAGAGCCCGCAGAACCGGGGCAGACCAGGTCGGCGCCCCGCATTCTGTGGGTGCCGGGCACGGTCCGAGTGCATCGCCGTCGCTTAGCCGGCCGGGGTATCGAGGGTCCGTACCCTGGCCCCATGTCCGCCGACCCCGACAACCTGCGCGCCGACGCCGACCAGCCGCTACCGAATCTGGCCAGCGGGGACGTCCCGGCGGATCCGCACCTCATCACGGCGGTGGCCCGCACCGGAACGAATATCGAGTTGCGGATCCACACCTCGATCGTGCCGTACGACGTCCCGGCCGAGCAGTGGTTTCCCGCAGCGGCCGGGGTCACCGTCACGGTCATCGTGCACACCCTCGATGCGGCCACCGGTGAGGTGCGGTATCTGCCGCCCGCGGAGCCCGACGAGTGGGCGCGAGCGATCTTCTCCACCGCCGATGCCACGCGCGGATACTTCCTCGGCGCCGTCGACCCAGACACCGGCACCCATCGCCGCGGGCAACTCGCCTATCGCCTCTACCTCGACACCGACCGTCGAGCGATTCCCGCGCCCCGGCAACTGGTCACCTGCCCCCAGTACCTTCTCCCCGCCATCGAAGCCCGCACGGACATCACCATCCCCACCACCGCCTGACCGGGGATTCCCGGAAGGATGCCGCCCCCATCTGACCCCTGACCTGCGAGGAGAGATCGGGGACGCCCGCCGATCTCCCATCTATCGAACATGCGTTCGATTAGCTGGCTACACTGGGGTGCTGTAGATGGATCGGGTTGACGGAGGGCAAGCATGAGCGAACTGTCCCCGGCGTACGTATCGGACGCACTCACCAAAGCGGAGAAGCTCGAACAGCTGCGCCGGAAGATGGCGGCGATTCCCGCCCGAGCCGACAGCGCCGAGCCGGCGATGCCCGCGGCGATGCTTCGGTCCGTCGACGAACCGACACCGATAGCGGCCACCGCCCAGACCGCGCTGCGGACACTGCCCGTGCCCCCTCCAATCGCAGAACTTCTTCCGTGGGGAGGACTCGCCCGCGGCACCGTTGCCAGCGTCGCCGGAACGACGTCGGTGCTGATCGGCCTACTCGCCTCGGTCACGGCAGCGGGTTCACACGCGGCCGTGATCGGAATGCCGGACCTGAGTCTGCTCGCCGCGGTCGAGCAAGGCGCAGACCTCTCCCGAATCGCGATCGTGCCCGAGCCGAAGGACACCGCTGTCGAGATCGCGGCGATCCTTCTCGACGGAGTTGACCTCGTCATTCTCGGGCTTGCGGGTGCGTCCGTGACACCGTCTAGGGCGAGGGCGGTGGTGGCCAGGGCCCGGTCGAAGGGCGCCGTTTTGCTGGTCACCGACGGGCTGTGGGACGGGGTGGATCTGCGGATCGAATCCCGCGTCGCCGGATACTCCGGCCTCGGCGAGGGACACGGCCGCGTCACAGGGGTGCACCTCGACGTCGCGGCCGCCGGCAAAGGATTCCAACGGCGCACGCTCCGTATGGAGATCCGCAGCGACGCCGGTTCGGTGGCCTGGCGCACGGTCCCCGAGATCCAGTCCACCGGCCACACCCCACTGCGAGTTGCATTGTGATCAACACCGACGGCAGGACCGAACGATGGCCAGAACCATTCGCGGTCGCGGGCGGTCTGCTTTGATATTCCGATGGCCGTTCACACATACGCCGGTGCAGGGTCCACCGTCTCGTTCGACGACGTCTCGGGAACTGTCACGTTTGAGCACACCCACTGGCGTCAGCCCCGCACGAAGCGGGCGGCATCTCCGTGGACCGTTCCGGTAGGCGCGATCGAAGGCATTTCCTGGCGTGAGGCCACTGCGTCCAAGGCTGCCCAGATGAGGTTGCTCCTCCGTGGACGCGTAGGGCACAGCAAGGACGGCCGAGCTGACTTCAACTACATCACCGGTAAAGACAAGATTGGTGTCTTGGTTGCAGCGATCAACGCCGCTGTCCAAACCGCTGAGCCCGTACTCGGATTCGGGGACGAGCTGACCCCGCGACAGGCACCTGCGCCGCCGGCGGTGTCAGTCAACATCCCTGTCGCTGGCGGCCCGCCGGCGCCCGACAAGGAGGAGTTCGGCGGATTCAAACTGAACGGAAAGATCCTTACCTACAAAGGCGTGCGATATGGCGTCGCCGGTATAAAGGCGTCGGTAGACATCGGGGGGACTCAGCGACGCACGACCCTCACACGCGTTGTCGTCGGGACCGCAATCGACCCCGGTAAAGGGACGCTCATCGGGGCGATGGCGAAGAAGCAGACGAGCTATGTCTACCTGACGGTCGAGTTCCCGAACGGAACGGAGATCATGGTCGAAGCGCCCGGAAACTATGAGTTGTTCGCTCGCAGTTTCGCATCGGCGCTCAACTCTGCCAGCCGCTCAGCATCGCGCTAGGGCTACGAATCTGCTCATTGAATAAGAATCACGCTCCGATCTTGCGACGCCAGAACCTCAGTAGGCGGGTCAACCACTGCGCTTGCTCTTACGAGACGATCACCGATTGAAGCTAGTACGTGCTTAAGGTCCAGCTTGAGTCGGCTCTTATCGCCGACGACCCAGCGATGGCGCGCCGCCGGAGAACACGCCTGGCTGGCGTACCCGGTCAGTGTCGGCGCTGCTATCTGGTAGCGGGCGTGGCTCGGCGACGATCTGCGGTTTGTGGGTACCGGGGCGTGGCCGCTGCGGCGCGGTGAACTCCAAGCCAGATTGCTTCGTGGCAAACGCCGGTGCATACCCGCCGGGCTCAACCCAGTTCGGCACGACAGCCCACGCGGGTTTCTCGTCGGCGCCGCGACACCTGCCGCCTCGGTAGGCGTCGTGTGCCGGCACTCGCTTGCTGGCGGTCAGCTGCCCGGGCCGCCAGCCGCACGAGGCGCATATCCCGACGCGCCGTTGCTTAGTCGCGCCCCTCTTGATTCGCCTCCGCCTGGTTGCGTCCGTCATATGCGGAACGGTACCTGTGGGGTCTCACAACGGTGACGGATCCGCAGTCGGCCCCCACTCGCCGTGAGCAACTCCGCGCTGCGACGTCGTGAACCGGTGACGCGACCGAACGCGACCGTCTACCAGCTGGGACCCGCCTGCCCGGCGGCCTGGCCACCTTCGGTGTCCCCCAAGAGGATGATGCAGCTCCGCTTCGCTCCGCCCTGTTGAAGAACATCGTTCTTGTTGACTTGCTGGCCTTCCGATCCTGATCGACGGCGGTCCTGGCAAAACCCCTGACGGCTTCGCCGGCCTTTCGGCTCCGAGAACTTTCTCAACCCGCACTCGCTTCGCTCGCAGAGAAACTTCCCGGCCCAGAGGTTGCGCCACGCCCTGATACCGCCGATCCGACTCTCCCTTGCCAGCAAGGCAAAAAGAACGATCAGGGCGGCAGGTGACCTGATCCGAACTGGAGGTAACTGTGAGCGGCACAAACGATTTCGTGGTCAACGGAGTCATCACCAGCAGTCCCGATGTCGCCCGCGCCGAACTGGCTCAGGCACCACTCACCGAACGAAAGGCACACAAGGTGTACGACATCCTGGCTATCTGCGAGGCCGCAGACGAGTTCGCCGAAGAAGTGTTCGCGGACAAGTCGATGGTCGAATCGGTTGCTCTTCTCGACTGCCGCTACGTCGACCGCTACGTCGCGTTGCTGGAAGTACTGGGAGGCAGCGCGGTTGCCGCCGACCTCCGTGACCTCCACGGCGCAGAGTACGACTTCCACCAGGGAGCGGCGTGCACCCTCCCGCACAGGTCCGCGACCGGCTAGCTGAGGCATTTCGACCGGAAAACACAAGACACCGGGCAGTGGGTACCTGCCCGGTGTCTTTGATCCGAATCCTAGGAGAGAGACCAGCATGACTGCAATTCAGAACGGGCCCGTCGCCGAGATCATCGACGGCGAAATGTTCGTCCGTCTCGACCCGCACGCTCTCGACATCGGCGCCAACGTCCGCGACCAGGTCGACCTGTCCGAGACACCCGACTTCGTGGAATCCATCCGCGATCACGGAGTGCTCGAGGCGATCAGCGCCGTTCAGCTCGCGGACGGGCAAATCGTCGTCCGCGACGGTCAGCGGCGCCTACTCGCCGCGCGAGAGATCGGCGCGAAGTCGATTCCGGTGATCGTGCGCCTGGACACCGCCACAGACGAGCGTGCGCGCAACGCCGAACGCCTGATCGCCCAGATGGAGGCGAACGACCAGAGACTTGCCCTCACGCCAGGCCAACGCGCCGCAGGAGCCGCGGAACTACTGGACCTGGGCATCTCGGTGACCAAGGTCGCCAAGGCCATCCACGAGGACAAGGCTTGGGTGGAAAAGGCAGCGAAGGTCGGCAGGTCTCAGGTCGCACGCACCCTCGTCGACGAGGACCAGCTCGACTTCGAGAGTGCCGCAATACTCGCGGAATTTGACGGTGACGAGGAGGCCGTGCAGCAATTGCTCACCTGCCCTCGATGGCGATTCGTCTCGACCGCCGAGGAGCTGCGAGCAGACCGAATCGCACAAGAAGAATTCGCGGACGCAGCCGCACCCTACGAGGACAAGGGATTCCTCGTTGTACGCGAGCACCCCGGCTACGGCACCGTGCTCGCGATGGCTGATCTGCGCACCCCCGAGGGCGGCGAGGTCACCATCAAGCACGTCGAGTCCAACGCCCAGCACTGGACCGTAGTCCTGAGCAAGGGCCAGCTCATCTTCGACATCGAGACCGGGCTACCGCTCGATGAGGACGCCATCGACTGGTACACCGAGGGACAGGCGGACATCGAGGCCGAAGAAGGTTTGGTTCACGTCAACACCGTCAATATCGAGGACACGTGGCTCCCCGAGTACGTGTGCGCCGACCCGGACGCCGCAGGATTGCAACTCTCACCGGTGATGGTGGCGGTACGAACGGGTGGACCGGGCGTGGACGCTTCGGTGACGGAGGGCGATCCAGGCGCAGAGGCGGAGCGGATCGTGCACCGGGAGTGGCTCGAAGCCCAGGCCGAGGCTCGGCGTAAGGAACTCGAGACCGAGGAACGCGTGCGGCGCGAGCGCAAAATGGTCCGCACGCTCAATCTCAAGGCCGAAGCGGCGACCGTCGTCAGGCGAAAATTCTTGAGCGGTCTGCTGGCGGCCAAGACCCCGCCGAAGTCCGCTGCCGCGTACGTCGCCACCACACTCGCCGGTGACGGGCACCTGCTCACCGAGTACCGGGCGGACGAAGTCCTCCAGGAAGTGCTGGCGATCAAGGCGCTATACAAGGCGGATTTCGTGGCCGACCAGGTCGTCAAGGCCGGCGCATCCCGCGCGCAGGTCCTCACTCTGGCCCTGGTCCTCGCCGCCCAGGAGTCGCGGATCGTCAAGGACTCGTGGCGATCCAAGCGCAGGGGCACCGAGGCCTACCTGGAATACCTCGAGGGCCTGGGGCATCCGCTGACGCCGATCGAGGAAATCATGGTCGGACGACGGACGTCGGATCAGGTCTTCGACCTGGACGTATAGGACTGCCGACGAGAAGCGCCCCTACCAAAATTGGTAGGGGCGCTTCTGTTGACTCGGTTGTCAGAACTGATTGAACCAAACTACGAAGTTGTTCCACGGTCCTGTGAGTGGAGACAGCCACAGGACGTAGCCGAAGTCAGGGAGAATGCCGGTCATCATGGCTCCTTAGAACGGATTCCACCAGTTGGCGATTTGGGTGAGAACGGGGCACCAAAAGGCCCATTCCCCTACCGAAAACCAACCGGGAAGGTCAGGCAAGGTGCCGATCATGCTCAGTACCGCCAATCCATCCAGGATTGAAGCAACGGCTGCCAGAGGTGCTGAGTCGGCAGCAGGACGTGCAGACTGAACCAATTGGCTGCGTCGGTGAATAGCCCGAACATCAGATGCTCCTTACCAGGGATAGCCGGTCAGAGGGTTGTAGCCGTTCCTGAGCAGCCAGAAGAAGCCATATCCTGCTGCATACAGCGGATAGGCCCATGGTGGGAGCCAGTCCAATTCGGGCGGGTACATGTCGCCGTTCTTGCCCATTTGCCAGCTCCGGTCCTCCCCGACCATGTCCTTGTGAATCGCATTTATGCCGCTTGAGCGTTACAGCCGCGGCGCTTCCGTGTACGGCGCCCAATCCACCAGGCGTCAGCGCTTCAACGCAGCCGGGCCACGTGGAGAGCAGCGGTTGACGCACTAATGCTCTACTTGGAGAGGTCTCTATGTAGAGTAGGTGGCGAGGTCGAGTGGAAGGCGGATCAAGCGTGAACGGCTTATGACGGTTCTATTGATCGACCAGGACGCGTTGCGGGGCGGGGTAGGGCTGGCGGTGCATCAGCCGATGGGCGCCGGCCACGAACAGGCACTGACGCAGGTGGCGCGCGAGTTCTACGAGCACAGCGACTCCTGTGCCGCGACCGAATCCCTGGCTTCGAACATCGCGCTCGACGACGGCGACCTCATCTGGCGCAGCGGCGACGGCCACGACATCCTGTTCACCGTTGTGGACGTCTCCGGAACGCTCCGCCTCCGAGTGTTGGAGAAGTCGTCGGAGCGCTGGGTTACCGTCGCAGACCGACCCGTCGACCCGCGCGATGCCGCCAGCATCGCACACGCAGCCTGGCACTTGATCTCACTACTGATGGCATGAACGAGAATCCAGAAGGAGCAGGCATGGCCAAGGTTGTTCACCTCGCGGAGGGCGTGACGATTCCGCACTTCGATTACTACGCCACCGATGTCGAAATGGTCGAGCTGAACGAACTCTTCGAGGACTGGGCGCGCCGCCACGACGTCCTCGACGAGTGCGAACGGTCCAAGCTGGGGCCGCAGAAGGTCAAGTTCGTCGCCGCGTTGCGGGCGCTCGAAGAGTATCGCTGCGTGCACGTTGGGGATTTCGAGTCCGGTCACTCGTCCGTGTGGTTCACCGTGGAGAACCCTCTCGCGAGCTTGCTCGTGAAGGCTAGAGAATTGGATCCCTCCAATTCGCTCCTGCGACTGCAACCGACCAAGATCGAGGTCGAAATGCCATGGACCCGGATTGCAGCGGTTACGTCGATCCTCGACTTCCCTGCCGCTGCAGCCGAAAGCACCTAACACCCGCTAGAGAGGTAGGCCTGCGATGGACGGAAACGCGTTCGCCACCACCGTGTTTGTCGCGTTCAATGTGTTGTCCATCACAGGGGCGGTGGTCTGCGCTCGCCGCTCGTACAACCGCCATCGCCGCCCTGCACGGGCGTTCATGGCGGGTATCGGCGGGTTGTTCATCGCCCCGTTGGTGCTGATGGTGTGCGTCGCTCTGGCGCGCCCTCAGGGGGCTCAGCGAAGCTCTTGAACCCACCGAGCAATTCGGCATTAGTGCAGGTCAGGCACCATTTTTGTCGTTGTTCTGTAGTAAAATCGACCTCAGAAACTCCCCGTTTTCGGGTGGGGTGTCGCCCTGGATGGGCGCTGACGAGGAGGTCGAGTGGCACGCGGAAACGTCAACCAGGGCGCGTTCGATTTCGAGGATGAAGGAGCAGGGGATGGAAGCGCAGAGCGAGGAAGCGATCGAGCAGGTCGAGGGAATCGACGTGACGATCGCGGACGAGACGCGACGGATTCTGGTCGAGTGGCTCGGCCTGGACCCGACGTCCCCGCAGGACCTGGAGCAGATCGACCGGGAGGCTCTGCGCCTGCAGCAGCTGACCGAGTCCGCGAGCGGGCCGCTGGAGACACAGGCGCACGAGCAGTGGGCCGAGGCGAACCGGGGCATGACCCCGACCTACTGGAACGTGGTGCAGGCGAAGGAAACGGCGTGGCGGGCGGCGCGGGAGATGATCCTCGCCGAGGAACTGTATCCGCAGGTGACACCGGAGATCGCCGCCCGCAGGACGGAATTCGAGGCCTGGGCGGACAACCAGATCGAGGCGGAGCAGGACCGGGCCCGTCGGGAACACGATCCGGACCGGTGGAAGAGCCTGAACGTGCGGCCGATGCCGGTGGCGGAACAGATCGTGCACCGGGTGTGGCTCGATCGGCAGGCGTGGTTCCAGCAGTTGGGGCGGGCGCTGGTGGCGCAGCGGATCGAGGACAACCAGCCGGTGCCGATGACCGCGTACGACCCGATCGCGGACGAGCTGGCGGAGATGATCGACGAGGAGATCCGGCGCAATCCGCCAGAGGACCCGAATCTTCCGTTCTAGCTGCACAAGCGCAGTGGGCGGCCGCCAGCGAGCAGGTCGCCGAACTCGAACGGCACGGCGCCAAGCTCACCCGGCAGTTGGCGGCCGCTCAGCGAGCGCTCGCGACCGCGCAGGAGCGAGGGCTGCAGGCCGGAATCGTCGCGAACACCGAGAACATCCACAGCATCACCGGGAAGCTCGAGCGGCTGCGAACGCAGTGGCGGGTGCAGTCGGCCCGAGAGGGTGAGCTGCGCAATCAGATTCAGGCGCTGGGCGTCAATTCGCGTGAGGTGCCGCGTGCCCTCGTGCAGGAAATGTCCACGGCAGAGCGCACCCCGAAGGCCGGTTGGCGTAGCGAGGCGATCAGCCGGGCGCAGATCCGCAAGCTCGAACAGCTGGCCGGTGAGGTCGAGAAGCCGTTCACGGTCGACACGACGATCACCAAGGGCGAAGCGCACGACCTCATCTCAGCCATCCTCAGCGGCAACCTCAAAGAGGTCCAGTTCCGCGATCGTCCCGCCGGCCCCCTGTTCCCAGAGGCCGCGCCCACCGACAATGCGCAGGTCGACACCGCAACCGCCGACGCTTCTGCCGACATCGAACCGGTCGCAGCGCCCGTCACGACGGCTGTGGACGCGACCGCCGAGGTCGAAGCCAGAATCCTGCAGGCACTCTCCGAGCCGGACACCGAAGCGGATACCGCCGCCGCCTCCCCGGCGAACACCGCCACCCAGTTCCTCGCCTGGGCAGAGGGACATTTCAAGACGAAAGCCCAGGTGGCGCTGGCGGACCTGATGAGCGACCGGCAGAACATCTCGGACGAGATGTTCACCGCGTGCCGGACGATTCTGCTCCACACCGACCGGTGGCACGAACTGGGCCGCAAGGCCGCCGAGGCGTACTGGGAAGCCCGCCGCCCCGAGACGATCCAACACCCGATCACCACGGCGATCACCGACGCAGTGGTGGCCGCGCGAGACGCCGACGAACGCGAGGTCGGCGAGGCCTACCTCGAAACCGCGCAGCGGGCCACAGAGTCCGTGCTGGCGGCCGACGAGAACACCGAGATCGACACCGATCTCGATCTTGACGACGAGATGAGTCTCGAACAGGCAGAGGCCGAACTCCTCGAACTCAACGACCGAGTCGAGACCCTCGAAGCCGTTCAGGAAGCCCTGGACCTGGGCGTCATCCCCGAGAACGACTGGTACCGGCGCGCCCGAGCGAAGTTCGACCCCGCCACACCGCTGGACCTGCCGGATCCCGACTGCGACCCGGCCTTCGTCACCGCTCTGCGCAAGCTCAAGGGCGAAAAATCCCGGGTCGCAATGACGAACCAGTGGTGGAAGGGCTGCGTCGACGCCCAACGCGACGTCACGGCCGCCGACCAGGCATTCCTGTACGCGGCGGCCGCCGCGGATCCGAACATCATCGACGCGGTCGGCGGCCGCCTCGCCGACGACCTCGCGGCGCACCACCCATTCGCGCGAATGGTCCACGACAAGATCGTCGACCTCGCCCGGGACGGATCCACAACCCGACAAGCAGCCGCCCAACTCATCGTCCGCGACAGCCGCCAACTCCGGGACACCGGGTTCTACGACACGGTGACCCAGGCCTGGACCGAGGCGCACCGCGACGATCTGACGTGGGACAAGTCGGTACGCGAGGAGTGGACGCAGTGGATGCGCGCGCACCTGCGCAGCGATCCGCTCGTCGCGCCCTGGGCAGGTCTGCCCTCCGCGACGCGTGTCCCGCAGCTCGAAGCCGCCATCGAGGTCGCCTTCGATGTCCTGAGCTTCGAGCGTCCCGATCTCGTCGACGCCACCGCGAGCATCGGCCAAGAGCGACTCGCCGCCGAACTGCGGCGCACCATCGTGCCCAACCTCCACGACGACATGCAGGTCGTCTACGCCCACAACGGCCACGAATACTTCGAACAAGGCGGCTTGCACGGACTGCGACTGAAATCGAAGCCGCGGTCCGGAATCCGCCACGTCTCGGTGGGGTGGGAGTACACCCTCAACGGAGCCGACAACGAGGTCAACTGCGGTGACGACTACCGTGTCGCCGTCGGTGGCCTTCTCGAAGACGCCGGCCACCCGATACCGGCGTGGGTCGAACGCACCTACCGGCCCGTGCGCGAGGCACGCGATCGTGTCACGTCCACCGCCGCCATGCTCGCACTCGGGCACGAGTTCTACCACGCAGCCGCACACAGCGATCCGCTCTGGAAGTACTCGAAGAACGGATCCGCCGCAGCCGACACCGGGCCCGTGCAGGAAGCGCGCCGCGGCATCATCGACGACCTGCGCCGCACACTGCCGGGCGAGGTCTCCCTGCTCGAAGCGAAGGGCTTCAATCTGGACTGGGTGCTGCGGACCGAGGTGGACCATGCGCTGATCACCGGGCTGCGGAAGAACAAGAACGCGAAGGACCCGAACGCCACCTTCGACGTCAGCGATCTGACGATCTACCAAAACGACAGCGTGTACGTCGGTGACCCCGAGGGCACCCACATCGAGCTGAGACTGCCGCGGCAGAACCGAGATACCGCGGCCGCCGAACTGGACGGGCAGGTCTACAGCGAGGTTCATTCCTGGCGCGAGGCCATCGACGAGGCCCGCGTGCTCCTGCCGCGCAAACGCGCCGCTGCCTCGTCCGAAACGGCCGAGGTGACTCAGACGGTCGAGGCCGAACGGGACGCTCAGACGCAGTCCGAACAGGCCACCGCCGAGGAGATCGAGATCGCGGCGGCGCCGGCCAGCCCGCCTGTCCTCGACGAACACCAGGAGACCACCGCCCAGGAGGAAGGGACCGACCCGTCGTCGGAACAACCCGGGGTCGCCGACCAGGCGGCCCCCACTGAGCAGACTCCTCGCACCGCCGACGCGGAGTTGCTGGTAGTCCCCGATCATGTTCACGGCGAACCGATCACCAGTCCGCTGTGGCGCAACGGCGGCCTGATCGAGGTCCGCAAGGAAAGCGGCGGTCACGTCTGGGTTTCCCCCGAGACCGCCGCCCAGTACGCGCCCGCCGATTCCGCACCGGCCGCGGAGCCGGAGCCGGGGATCACCCAGGCACCCGAGGCCGCCGCACCGCTCACACCGGACGAGCTGGCCGCCCTGGACCCGCTGACCGCCACCACTGGCGAGCTGGCGCAACGGCAGGCGCTGCTGGAGTCGATGCTCGGGGACGCCGAGGATGCCGAGGCCGAGGAGATCGCGGAGATCCCGCGGCCGGCAGCGCCCATAGCGGCACCCGCGGACTTCGAGCTGGGCACCGACATCCTGGTCCCGTCCGGTGCGAAAGCCCGTGTCCGCGCCAACATCGCCGCTGTCCGGCTGGTCACTGAGCTGGACCGCGAGCAGCGGCTGGCGACGGCGGACGAACAGACAGTCCTCGCCCAGTGGTCCGGCTGGGGCGCGGTGCCAGAGGTATTCGACAACCGGGCACGGTTCCGCGATACCTGGCGCACCGAACGCGACTCGTTGTACGAGCTCCTCGGCGAGCGAGGCTTCGCGCAGGCCCGCGAGACCACCCTCAACGCGCACTACACCGATCCGGCCGTGGTCCACGAACTCTGGCGTGCCGTCGAACGCGCAGGGATGCCGAAGAACGCCCTGATGCTCGAACCCGGCTGCGGAGCCGGGTACTTCGTCGGCACCGCCCCGGCCGGAGTGAACATGGTCGGCGTCGAAATCGAGCCGATCAGCGCCCAGATCGCGCACCACCTGTATCCGTCGCAGCAGATCCGCAACCACGGATTCGAGCGGAACTTCGCCGGAAACGACACCTTCACCGGCGCGATCGGCAACGTGCCCTTCGGCAAGGACGGCGTCTACGACCCGATCCACAACGCCGACGGCCATTCACTGCACAACCAGTTCATCGTCAAATCCCTGGCCCTCACCGCCCCCGGCGGCTACGTCGCGGTCGTGACCTCCGCGTACACCTCCGACGCGAGACGGCCGGGTGCACGTCAGAAGATCACCGAGACCGCGGACCTGATCGGCGCGGTGCGGCTGCCGACCGGAGCTTTCGACCGGCAGGCCAAGACCGCGGTCGTCACCGACGTCCTGGTGTTCCGCCGCCGCCCTGACGGGCAGGAACCATCCCCCGAGACCGCGGCGTGGGCCGGCGAGGTCAAGAGCATTCCGCTCGACCATCGACAGGGCGCGGACCAGGGCGGCGCACCGACAGCGCCGTACTGGATCAACCGCTACTTCGAGCAGCACCCCGAGCGGGTGCTCGGCACCCTGGCGGTCGGGAGCGGTCCGAACGGCAAACTGAATCTGATCGTCGAACCCCGCACCCACACCCCGCTGGCCGAGCAGATCCGCCGCCAGCTTGACCCGATCATCGACCGGGCCGTCGAGCGCGGACTCGGATTCACCGCACCCCGGCCGTCGCCGACGGCCGCCGCACCGTTCACCACCGCTGGCCTGTTGACCGGCACCGGAATCGAAGCAACGACGGTCGAACCCGGAACGATGCGGTTCGACGAGGTCAAAGGCCAGTTCGAGCAGTTCAAGATCGGTCAGGGATGGACCTACGTCAACTGCATCGGCAAGGACAAGGCCGAGCAGTGGAAGGTACTCATCGCACTCGGTGAGACCGTCATGAATCTGACCGAGGCAAGCCGCCAGGTCGACTCCACCCGGGCCGAACGCGACGCCCTGCGAGCTCAGCTGGGCACCCTCTACGACCGCTACACCAACCGGTGGGGACCGCTGGGCAGGTTCACCCTCACCGAACCCGCGCCGCTGACCGAGAAGAAGATCGCCGAACGCCTCGACAAGGCCATCACCCGGTGGCGCATCAAGACCGGCAAGGCCGAGGCCCGGGAGGAAGGGCTCAGCGCCGACGAGGCCGGCCCCTACACGGGGCCGATCCCCGACGATGTCCTCGAGGACATGCAGGACAAGGCCGCTACGGAGCCGATCCCGCAGAAGAACCAGAACCACCTCAAGGGTGCGGTCCTGCGTGATCCTCGAATCGGCATGGTGCTCTCGATCGAGAACTTCACGTCGCGGTTCGACGGCACCGACGCCGAGGCCAGCAAGTCACCGATCTTCACCGAGGACACCACCCCGTTCAAGAGTCGAGCCGAGACGGCCGACCATGTCGACGAGGCAATGGCGATCAGCTTCGACGAACTCGGCTACCTCTCACCCGAGCGGATGGGGGAGTTGCTCGACCTCGAGGTCGGCGATGTCATCGACCAGGCCCGCGGGCGCATGTTCCCGTCCCTCGATCACCCCGGCGAATGGGAGATCGCCGAGACGTTCCTGTCCGGGCACGTCCGCGACAAGCACGCCAAGGCCCAGCGGCTCGCGGCCGAGGACCCCGAGCTCTACGGCGGGGCTGTCGAAGCCCTCGAACGGGTCATCCCGCCCGATGTCGATCCGGCCGCCATCGGTGTCCGGCCCGGGGCGATCTGGGTACCGATGGAGTACTACCGGGAATTCCTCATCAAGGAGTTCGGCCTCAACCCGAACCGGCTCACGACCGAGTTCGACAAGGTCAGCGGCAACTGGAATTTCGAGACCGAGCAGAACAGCCGCCACAAGAACCCCACCAGCGGCTACACCGACAAGTACGGCAGCGCCCAGCTCTCAGGGGTCGAAATGTTCAACCTGATCGCCAACAACAAGGCTGTTCAGGTCCTCAAGACCGCCGAGGAACTGGAGCGGTCCCCGAAGCCGCGGTTCCATCCCGAATTGACGGCCGCGGCCCGGTCGAACGCGGCCGCCCTGCAGGAGCGGTTCGCCGAATGGTTGTGGTCCGACGGCGACCGCTACGTCACACTCGCCGCCACCTACAACGAGCTGTGCAACTCGTTCGTCAAACCGAAGTACGGCACCGAGTTCAAGCAGTTCCCCGGGCTGAACCCCAAGTACGAGCTGTACGACTACCAGGCGGCCGCCGTCCAACGGTTCCTGCACGACGAGACGATCCTGCTCGATCACGTCGTCGGCGCCGGCAAGACGTTGACCATGACGGTGTCCTGCATGGAGGCCAAACGACTCGGGCAGGTCCGCCAGCCGTGGGTCGTCGTCCCGGGCCACCTGCTCTCGCAGTGGGGCAACGAGGCCCGCGACGCCTATCCGAACGCGAAGATCCTCGTCGCCTCCGAGCTCGACGGGATCGAGGACCGGCAACGGTTCATCGGGCAGACCGCCGTCGGTGACTGGGACATGGTGATCGTTCCGCAGTCCGTGTTCGGGCTGATCGCGATGAAACGCGAGGCGCAGATCGAATACCTCGAGAACGAGGAAGCCGAACTGCGGGGCGCCCTCGCGGCCGCCACCAAGTCCGGATCGGAGTTCTCGGTCAAGCAGATCGAGAACGCGATCAAGGCGATGAAGAAGCGCATCGAGACGATCGTCGGGCAGAAGTCCACCGACGACGGATTAAGTTTTGAGCAGGCAGGGGCTGACTTCCTCTGGATTGACGAGGCACACGACTACAAGAACCTCTCGAGGCCCTCGAACTCCGCGGACCTGTCGGTAGCGGAAGGGTCGCAGCGGGCCACCGACCTGGAAATGAAGGCGCGGTTCCTGCGCAAGCAAGCTCAGGACCGCAACGCCCGGGCGGGCAAACCCAACGCGCCCGCCAAGGCGATGGCCTTCGCCACCGGTACCCCGATCACCAACGCCATGTCGGAGATCTGGGTGATGACCAAGATGCTGCGGCCGGACCTGTTGGTGCGGACGGGAATGAGCCGGATCGACAACTGGGCCGGCACCTTCGCCAAGCCCGTCACCGCGGTCGAAATGAACATCACCGGCACCAAACTGCGGATGGTCACTCGCATGGCCGAGTACGCGAACGTGCGCCAGCTCGTCGCGATGCTCGACCAGTTCCGGGACGTCGTGACCGCCGACCAGATCCCGGTTCGGCTGCCCGTGATCGAGGGAGGAACGCCCACGATCCTCGAATTCGACCAGGGCCATGACGTCCTCGATTTCGTCGCGGACCTGGACGAACGGCTGGGCAACGTCAAGGGCGATGAGATGCACATCGACAACACGCTCAAGATTTCCACCGACGGGCGCAATGTCGCCATGCACCCGAGACTGGCGAACCTGCCGTCCCCGCCTCCGGAGAACTCCCGGGTCGAGGTCGCCGCCGACGCCATCTGGAACGCCTACGTCGACAACGCCGACGTGGTCATTCCGGCCGACAAGTACGGCCCGGACATGACCGGCGCCTTCCAGCTCGTGTTCTGCGACCGCGGGACACCGAAGGTCGGTGACAGCCGCCGCGCTCGCAACGTCTACACCGAACTGCGCGACGCCCTGATCGCACGGGGGATGAAACCCGAGGAAATCGCCTTCATGCACGACCACAACTCGCCCAAGGCGAAAGCCACACTCACCGAGGCGTGCCGCGACGGGCGGATCCGGGTCCTGCTGACCTCGACGAAGAAGGGCGGCACCGGACTCAATGTCCAGCGCGCACTCAAGCAGCTGGTCAACCTCGATCCGGCCTGGACGGCTGCGGACATGGAACAGCGGATCGGGCGCATCATCCGCCAGGGCAACACCTTCGAGAAGGTCAGCGTCATCAATGTTGTGGCCCGGCGTTCCTACGACGCGATGATGTACCAGTACGTCGCCCGCAAGTCCGGGTTCGTGGCCCAGCTGCGCCGTGAAGACGTCCCCCAGACGATGGAGGACGTCGGAGGCGACCTGTCGTTGTCGTGGGCGCAGACCAAGGCCGCCGCAACCGGCGACCCGGTGTTCGTCCAGCAGGTCGAGGCCGAGCAGAACGTCACCATGCTCGAAGCCCAACGCAACGCCGTCACCAACAACAACGCCGCCCGGCAGGCCACGATCCGCTCCCTCGAACGGCAGATCGCGGCCGGGACGGAACGGCTTCCCGAGCTGAGGGAACAGAGCGGGAAACTCCAGGAGTGGCTCGCCACCCCGGACCGCAGCAAACGCATCTGGCACGTCGCCGGCCGCGCGGTGCCCGACAGCGAGGCACCCGAACTCCGCGATGCGATCACCGAAGCGCTGGCACAGGCCCGCGAAGAGGTCACGAAGGCACGCAAGTTCCTTCCGATCGGGTCGATCAACGGGGTACCGATCACTCTCGGCTACTCGCACACCCTCGCCAACTACATCGTCGACATCGCGGGGGAGGAGCGCTACATCGAGCGCGACAAGCTGATCGACATCGTCGCACTCGACAGCGCCACCACCGGGTTCATTCAGTCCACCCGAAATCACCTCTCCGCCGTCAGCAACCGCGGCGACGCACTCGCCGCTCAACTCGAACGCGACAAGGCCAAACTCGACGTCGCCACCGCCGAGCCCGAGCTGGTGTTCACCCAGGAAGACGAACTCGAACAGGCGAAGCTCGAGGCCCATGAACTGAGCCTCGAGGTCAACTCCCGGGAGAACTCACCCGAGGCGCTACGCCGCGAGCGGCTCGACACCGAACGCCGCCGGGCCGACGGCCAGTACCGAGGATGGTCGCTCGACCTCAACCCGACCGAAGGATGGGCGGAGGAGCAAGGGATGACCCGGGAGGCGGTGATCGCGAGCGTGCCCGGGCGCATGGCCGCCGCCCGCAAGGAGTGGGAAGAAAACGCCCAGGCTCGCGCCGACGACCTCGCACGGCGGCCCTGGCAAACTCTCGACGCCAGCGAATACGAGTGGCGGTACGGCTTCGACCCCAACTCCGGAATGCCCGGCGCCCGCACGTACTGGCACGGCCGGCAGTGGAACTGGGAATCCTGGGACGGCAACGGGCAGACCGATCGCGGAGCAGCCAATCGTCGCGGTGACGCCTTCGCCACCAGTTCACGGAGCGCCGACACGCTCGCCAAGGAACGCGGGGTGCCCCGGGAGAAGCTGTACGAAGCGAGCCTCAACCGCGGCGTCGAACACACCACGGCACCGGATCAGTCGACCGACGCCATCATCGAGCCGACCCAACCGGTCGCCACGATCGTGGAGCAGTCGGTCATCGACGGTATCAAGGCCGCGAGCAGCGGACACGCCCGCCCGATGCGAGATGTCCTCGGCACCACCGCCGATGCGGACAAAGGGAGCGTCACCCCGATCCACCCGGAAGCCGAGATCGACCGCGACTACGGAATCGACGAAGAAGGCGAGCGCGCGGTATGAACGACGACGAAGCACCCCGTGGGCTGACCGAAGCGCAGGCGCGAGCTGAATACGACCGGCTCGCGCCGATCATGGCGATCGAGGGGCGAACGATGGACGAGCCCACCAAGGAACTCCTCGTCCAACTGCTGCAGGAGAACATCACCCTCGACGATGCTCTCGAATTGATCCTGCTCCGTCGAGGGCAGACCGAGCAGTGACCCAACCGCGGCCGTTCTCACAGGAGCGGATCGACTACTTCATCCCGTCGACGGTGCCCGTGTGTCCGCCGATCGGCCGCACGGCATCACCGACCCCGAGGTCCTCGACGGTGACGAGGGGTGCCACGTACAAGCGCATGTCCGAGCTGAGACGAGAAGCCGATCCCCGGTGGCAACCAACGACCTGACACACTCGAATACGCCGCCTCGTCCTACAACGAGAAAACTCCTGGCAGGAACGCACAGCGCCGGCCGATAAGGTCTCAGCCGGCGCCGCTGGAATAGCGAACTCCTTCCAGACCAAGTACCCCCGGTTCCTTCGGAATCCATTCGATGCTGTCAGGCCCCTTCCCAACGCAAATTGAGGTGCTGAAGCTGGTCGCGGGGAACTCCGGTCAGTACGGCGACTCCGTATTCGGACACCAAGGCATGCGTTCGGAAGTCGTTAGGAGTCTCCAGCACGATGCGAAGCCGGGGTGGCGGAGAGACGTCCTGCTCCGGTTCGATCCGATCAAGCAAAAAAGTCAAGGTTGCAGATTCCTCTGTCGGATCGAAGTCGATTTCGACTTCGACCTCGGGTCGGTAACCCAGATCGGCCAACTCCGGGACTGTTATGTCCCGGGGTGGCAGCGAAGTACCACCGCGTCGAGCAACCACCAGCTCCGCGTCGATGTCCTCCCATAGGTTCACGGAGATGAGCGCACTGAAAGTGGTGTCCACGAACTCCCGAGTCAACGGACCTTCGTCGTCCGGCTGAATAGGTGGCAGACCGAGCTTCGCCAGGATGCGGTCGCGCGCAGCGAGCGCTTCCGGCGTCCGCGAGGATTCGTCCAGTTCGATCGCATAGAACTCGATCTCCTCGTCAGCTGTCTCTGCCAAGGGATGGGCGGCCGGTTCCTGTGCCGGTTCGAGGTGGTCGACGGGTTCGTCGGTCGGCCCGAGTTGGCCGTCTACCTGTCCAATTCGAGTCTCGAGTAGGGCGACCAGTGCGTCGATCGGATCGAATTTGGGGTCGGAGTTGGAATCGAAGGCGGTCATACGATGTCCTCTAGGTTGGCGGGGAGATTCTCTTTGAGCTGGCGGCGGGCGTCTCGCAGTGTGCTGGCAACTGTCGCCACTTCGACGCCGAGGATCTCAGCAACTTCAGCGTGAGGGCGAGCTCGCATATTGCCTTTGTCCCAGTCCACCAGCAGTTCGAACACGCGTTTCGCCGCGGGAGTCAAGCGGGCCACCGCTGCCTCGATTTTGCTCAGTGCCGTTAGTCGCCAATCGTTGGACCGCGAACTATCAGCAATCTCGGCGTCGTACTCCCCAATCAGATCCTCCTTCCGCCTTCCAGCTTTGCGGACCTCATTGAGGAAGCGGCTATTGAGGATCGAGATTGCGTAGGCTTGGGGCGACGCAGCGTCATACCTGTGGCCGTTCTCAAGGATGCGCTCAAGTGTTTGCAGCACTAGGTCCTCGCTGTCTTGATGGTGACCACCAGTGCGCTTCAACGCGTAAGGCCACAGGTACGAAATAAGATCACCCACGTCGACCATATGGCGGCCCATCCGTAAATGACCTCTACCCCCGATTGTGGTTTTCATCGTGACTTCCACACGCCTACCTCTTCCGTCGTCTGGGATCCCTCTGACAAGTAGACGCATGGTGTGCCGTCGATCTGCGAGTCATTGGATAACTTTCTTGCGCCGCCGGCGACTCCTACCCTCACGAGCACCGGTTCTGCTCTCGGTGGGGGTGGGGATGCAGGAAGAGATGGTGACGCTCTCGCCTTCGTAGACGTACGGAGCCCAGGCTGCTGGATGCTCCCCGGCGGCCACCATGCCTCGCGTCGCGGAAAGATACGCTTCGAATGTATCGGCCTCGGGAAGCACGCGATAAAACGCATCGGCAAACCGGTGGGCAGTATGCGAGGGCAGATCGGCAATCGCAGTCAGTGACCCCCGCACACCGCGAACGCGAAGTGCGAGGGGGAAACCACTCAGGTCGCCCGAGTGCGGGATCGCCCCACCTAGGCCGCAGGCATTCAGGAATGCGAAGTCGGGCAAGCAACCAGCGCGCATCCAGTCACCAGCAACTACCTGTACCGACGCCGACAGTTGTAGTTTCGACTCCGACGCCAACGGCCCCGACCGAAGCTCACCGTGCGCCACCAGATGGAGCAGTCGCGCCGACCGGGAGGCATCTAGGAGTGCAATACGGCCCTGCTGAGCATTCCTGACCTGCTCAGGCAGATAACCGAGTTGGCACAACCGGCCTGTGACAAGCCGAGCTTCTTCAGGTCCCCCTATATCGGGGTCCCAGCCGCCGACAAACACGGTGCGTGACTTACGGGAAGTTATGCCGGTTGCCGGGTCGTTCCATCGGTGGGAGGAGTATCTGCATCGCACGTGCTCGATCAGAAATCCCTCGGGTCCGTGCGCAGCATGCAGCGGAAGCCGGGCGATGACACCGTCAGTAGTAAAGACGATCTCGTCCATCCCTACAAGGTGGTTCTCGAGCGGGGTGATCAACAATGCATGCAGCTGCTGGAGCGAGCGAGTGCTCCGTACCCGGCCGTCCGGGCCAGGGATCGCACGCGCCGGCCGTAGCTCTGCCCAGATTCTTTGTGCCAGAGACTCCAACTCCGTTCGGGAAGCGGAAAGTTGCACCGCAACAAATTCTGCGTCTTCGGAACCTTCAGTGCCGGGGACGGCCACCAGTGCCCACACAGCTTGGGGAGCTACTAGGAACTGGACGAAGGCCCGCCTCGGGGCCAGCGGCACGTCAGTGAGCACTCCTTTCGGGAGTGTCTGCACTGTCCGATCTCGGAACATCCGCTGCTCCATTCGAAGAAACAAAGCCTCTCGATCGTTGTCGTGCTTGTTAACCTTCACCCGTTGGATGGCTTCGTAGTCGTCAACAAGGGCAGGTTCCTTGGCCATTGCTTGGCACAGCCACCCACTGGCGACCCGAACGACGAGGAATGACTCCCGGGCGTAGCCGTGATCTGCCAGCCACTCGGCGATTTTAGCCAGGTTTTCCGAGCCGCTCTTGAGCAGTTCGTAAAGCCCAACTCCACTTGAGGAATGGGCAATCTCGGCCAGGAACCCTTCGCAGAGGTCCGACACCGCCTCGGTCACTCCGGCTCGGTCCGCACTGTCGTCAAGTGCCTGTAAAAGACCGACGGTTGCCCCAGCGGCCTGGATCCAACGACCGGTCTCATGCGCCCACCTAACGGCGTTGCGGGCATGCACTACGCGGAGAGCCGGGAGCAGCTCCTCGACACCTGCGAGATTCTCCTGGATCTGCACTCGAAGGTCTGGCTGAAACTCCTGAGCCACAGCATCAGCGAGCAACAGGCACGACAGACGAAACCGACCACGGGGACTGGCGACGGAAGCTGGAAGCACCTCAGACCTGAAGGAGGTACACAACCGACTGTGCCAGCGGGAGACACTGAGTACGATCTGGTCTGCGATATCGGCGATAATTGGCCATTCCTCGACTCCCACCCTGGCCAGGTGGAGTAAGGAACTAGCCATAGCGAGGGGATTTTCTGTACGCAGAGCCCTATTGATCCCGCGCAAGGCACGAAGCGTGCCCTCCCGCGTACCCGGCGCAGGACCAGGATGCTTGGATACCAACCGCGACGACAACGGGGCCTGTTTGGCGAAGCGGATGGAACTTGGTGTATTGATGACGTGGTTGGGCGCTTCATTCGTAATGTCGGTTGAGTGAGAGCCCTCAGGATGAGGGGTGGACAGCCGCTCACGGACACGAAGGGCTTCCCACTGCCAGAAGAATGCGGTGTAGTGAGCACTATTTCGGTGATGTACGTTGGCGGCTTGATCCGCAAGTTTGTCGTACCGCTCGACGAGACCCTTCCGCGCCTCCACAGAAACGGAATCCAGCTCGCCGGTATGAGCAAGGTGAGCGAACTGGTGCAGCGTGCCGCTGCGGACGCGTTGGTCTGAAGCGGCGAACGCGAGATCGAGCAATAATCCTGCACGACGGCGCGGGTCCAGCCGCACGCTGTGCAGGTAGTCGAGGGCGAGCGCACGCTCGGAGCTAGCGAAGGCTTCTCCGGCCATTGAGCCGTGCTTGAGCATCTGGACCATTACTTCGACGATCGTGTCTTTCGCCGAGTCGGTCATCGTGCCCCGCAGACGGTCAAGGACGCTGTTGATCTCCCAGCCCTCGAGGTCGAGGTACCAAGTCAAACTAGTGCGCAATGCCTGTAGAGCATTACGGCTTCGAGTGACCCAACCGATACTGTCGTCGATCTGCCACAGAGAGGTCGCACCCAGGCCACACCGCAGCCGGAGTACCGCGAGGTCTTCATACTGGCGGGGAGCAGATTCGATCGTGCTCGCAGCGTTCTGAATTCGCGTCCTGTTCCGATCCAGGTCCGCATGGTCGCTCACAAATTTCTTGGCGGTGCTTCGAACCATTGCCTCGCGGAGGGCCAGGGTGGCCGTCAAACGTGCCTTCCAAGACTGGTTCGGAAACCATCGAGCACATGTCCACGCCTCCTCGATCACGGCAAGGGCGGTTGCGGTGTCCCTGCATCGCCAGCTGAGCTGCGCGATGCAGATCAGCAGGGAGCACCACGAGTAGCGGTCGTGATCCGGGCCCCTCAGAACGGGCCGGATGCGGCAGAGCACACCCTGGTAGAACGCGTAGACCTCTTCAGGACGCTGTTTCTTGATCGCGCCGTCGAGGACCTTGCCCAGTTCAATGCGTTCCCGATGCCGGGTTGCCGCCAAGAATTCCGCGACATAGTCGAGTAGGCAGTCACGCTCTACAACATCGGACATGCACACCCAGCGCTCCGGTGCCACATGCAGAAGGCGCAGAAGGACCTGGTGGCTCTCACGACTTCCGTCCGTCAGAACCACACGCTCATGGGGGGCCAACGCCTCGAATGCTTCCCACAGAGAGGTATCCGCGACGTCAAGCAAGGTGGCGTGCATGGGCGAAAGCCTAATCGGGCTTTCAGGCCTTCGCCCCAAACACCGTATGCATCCACCAAAACGAGAACTGCGCCTCCCCTTCGCAGATTCCTCGTTTGGGGTGCGTCTACCTGACATACAGGTTGTGCTCCGCCCCGGCCCGGGGATTCCGGACAGAACCCCTACAGGAGGTCCAGAGATGGCGAACCCCTACGAGTCCCGCTCCGGGATGCGCAACACCTACGGCAAGGACGGGAGCAAGACCCGCACTTACCAGTCGGGCCCGACGTACAGCAACACCCGCCACACCAAAACCGACATCTACTCCGGCGGAACCAAGTACGGCGGTACCAACGGCAAGCACGGCCACAAGGTCAAGGCTGGTCGCATGACGACCTACAGCCGTAAGTCCGGCCAAAACCAGAAGGGCATGGGATTAGGAGACATCCTCTTCGGTCCCGCACCTAAGCGGAACGGCAGGCCTTGGTGGAAGTAGTCCATCATTCCGGCAGCGCCGGCCGAGACCTTCTTGGCCGGCGCTGTTGCGTTCCTGCCGGGGAGTTTTCTCGTTGTAGGACGAGGCGGCGTAGTCGCAGATTCCTCGTTTGGGGTGCGTCTACGTGACATACAGGTTGTGCTCCGCCCCGGCCCGGGGATTCCGGACAGAACCCCTACAGGAGGTCCAGAGATGGCGAACCCCTACGAGTCCCGCTCCGGGATGCGCAACACCTACGGCAAGGACGGGAGCAAGACCCGGCCACTGCGAATATCCCGGAAGTTCCCGTTCGTTGGTCACAAGGGAAGGACGCACGTGATGAATCCGCTACGGAAGATCTGCACGGTTGCCCTGGCAGTCGGGGCTGCTGGACTGATCGGCACGGCCGCTGCGCCCACCGCCGACGCCAGCGTCACCACGAACTACTGGTGGGGTAAGTCGACTTGGTACTCGCAGTCCGAAGTGAAGAAGCTTCAGCCCTCGTTCCGTCGGATGGCGGATGTCGCGGCCGGGGGCGGCGCAGCTGCGGCGCTCCCGGTCTGCGCCGCGGGGGGTTTGGTTGCGGTGGTTCCTGGACTCGCTTGCGGAGCCATTGTCGGAGCTGGTGCGTGGTACATCCAGGACCAGGCGTCGAAGCTCGACTACGCGGCAAGCCGAAGGATGTGTGCTCGACTCGATACGACCACGGTCGGGATCGTCACCGTGACCCCCTACAGCTGCAACTGGAAGAAGTAGCGCACGACCAACGAGCGGCGGTCCGGCATTTCAAGTGAGATCCGGATCGCCGCTCGTGCGCGTAGGAAGCACGCGGTCCGGAGCGGTCGCCCGCGCGTGATACCGGACACGAGCGGTAGCGCGCCCCCACTGGCGCGAGACCAGTGGAACTTCGCATCGTCAGCGATACCCGTCAGGGCATCACCCGACCGAGGTTGTGGTTCCGGCCGAACCTTCTGCATCGGACCGACGTACCGCTCGACCATCGCGTTCGATGAACTCGTGCCGGTTATCGAACGTAGGCAGTTGACTTCGCTGCTCAGCAAGCTGCCTCGCGAAGAATTCACGCATAGGCGGCGGTGTTGCGTCGATCGCGCGTCGCTCGACGTGCGAACGGAGATGCTCGAACAGGTCCCAACCGCGTCTGTGCTCAGCCTGGCTAATGGGCGACGATCCTGGATGGCGACGATCGAGGAATTCGCTCAGCGGCAGTGGAAGTGGCTCGCGCCCGTTGAGACCGAGCGGGTCAATATTTCGCCAACGCTTGAGTTCCACGAAGATGTCGACGCCACGTTCGGCCAACCCGTCGAGCCTGAGCAGGTCGCGCCACGTCAGAATCGCCGGCACATGAACCCTGAAGTAGTTCGGGTTGTCGTTGTACTTGCGAACGAGTTCGAATGCCCTCGTGTACACGGCGTTCTCCATCGTTATCTCGCTTGGGATTCCCGCGTCGGGGACGACGACTATGGGGACGAATCGCGTCCGGCCGGTGACTGCCGTTCGGAGCTTGTTCCACCCTCTGGTCGTGAACAGCTCTACGGTGCTCAGCAACTGCTGGAACTTTGTGGTCGTGAACCGTTGCTCGATCTCCTGCTCCAGTAGTTGGATCGTCGCCTCTCCTTCGGCGAACGGTTGAGGCAAGAGACGCATGTTCGCGTCGACGAGAATGCAACCATGACTGCGAAACAGCGCGAAGTCGCAGATCTTCGGCAGCTTTGATTTGTTCGCACGCCAGCTACGTTTCATATCTTCTTCTTCGACGAGAACCGTTTCTCCAGACGCGTCGTACCCGCAGATTCGATCTAGAACCTCACCGACGCGCTCCTCAAAAATGTTGCGCATCGCCTCGGCGTAGTGGTCCGCCTTCGTCTTATCCTTCAGCCTGAGCATGTACTCGGTCTCAAGATAGAGGTGATCACCAAAGATGCGCTGTACCACGAATTGAAACCTGATCGGGAGCAATGTGCCGTCGTCCAACCGCACGAATGGAGTCTGTTGCAGCTTGTAGCGAGTCCACAATGAAGCGTTCTCACTGCGCTCCATCATTAGTTGATCTCTCAGCTCCGCAATCGGAATCGTGCAATGCTCGATTAGGAATTCCATTGCCTTCGGCGCGACCGTGTTCCGGACGAAGAAGTCTCGATCGATCCGCGTGAATCCCTCATGCTTCCAGAGGTTGTAGAACAGCCAACCTAGCGACAGGAAGTCATCAAGCTTGACCCCTGTGATTTCAGCCCACTGGGCAGCAGGTCCTGCAGCAAGATCCCGCTTCGTCTTCGCTGCTGTCCTGTCGGACCAGCCTCGGAACCAGATGCCCTCCGTCGACGCGGAGACAAACTCCAATGGCTCAGGAAAGAGCAGCGTCGCCTGGGTTACGCGGTTGAGTGTCATCTCGGCGAGCGTTTGGTCGAACCCAGCCCCCGCCGTCGGCATCGCGGCTTCGTGCGCCTCAGCCGCCAGACTCAAGAACGCGGCTAGGAGTTCGTCGCTCGTCGGCGCAGAACCACCGTCCTCGTCGGCACTGACGATGACCTCCTTGATCGCGAGGAACAACGGCATGGGATGAAGCACGGCATGTCCCTGAGCCAACACGTTCGCAGTCTGGGATCGAGCAGGTTCACTTACGTCTGATAGAAACGCCAGCACAATGTCGTCGTCGCTGTTGTTCATACGCGACAGATCGAGATCGGCGAAAATGCGTGACAGCCATTCGAGGGTGGGCACGAGGCCCACTCTCTGCCACAGCTCACGGCGGGCTTCAGCGTCGAGGTATGTCAGGGCAGGCACGTCATCTGATCGGGCGATGTGGGGGCTACCGTCATCCATACGCAGCAAGCGTCCAATATCCACGGATCAATTATGACGGCCGGTACCGACAAGCTCGACTGCGCTCTCCGTGTCTGCCAACGTGCGACTTCAGCAGACCACCTCGGAAGCGACTCGCAGGCAGTGAGTTAGCGCACCGGTTCCATCAGAACAACGTCGCTTGGTCCGGGCCGGGGTCCGTCTTCGCCCGCATCACAGCCTCTTCGTTGTAGCCGTACCGCAGTGCGTCCCGAATGGCGAGGGAGCGGTCGACACGCGACCGCCCGCTCCCGTCGAGGAGCGTGTGGCCGGACAGCCGGCCGAGTGCGATCGCGAAGCGGACGTTCTCGGAGTACGTCGATTGCACCAGATGCTTTGCGTGCACACGTACGCAGAGGGGCTCGTTGCACTTGTGCTCGCACACGACCCCGTCGTCCATCGGACCGTGCACGAGCTCCACCGAGAAGCGGTGCGCGAGCACCGTCCGCTGGCGGTTGTCGCGTTGGTAGTTGAAGCGGCCGTACCCGTCCGGTGCGCTGATTGCACCAGTCCAGTACCAACACGTCGGGGACTTCACTACCTTCGACCAGAACAGCGCAATCGCGCGCGCGTTCGGGGCAAGTGTCGTATCGACGGAGCGCCGTCGGCGAGTGCCGGCCGGAACGTCAACGGAGCCGGGGCCGTCGCCGTCGCCGTCAGATTCTTCTGCAGGCCACAACCCCGGCTCGACTTCTTCAATCACCGATCACCCGAACCCGCGCCTGTGCCGCCCGGTCAGATCTACCTAGCCGGTCCATGTCGTTCATATCGACCCCGGCCACCACAGCGAGAGCCACAGGTCGATCGCGCCCTGCCACACGGGCTGCAACCACGGGGCCACGTCGTAGAGGGTCATGGTCTAGCCTTCCGAAATTTTCAGCCCCGGTCCGGTCCCTCACGCCGAGGCGAGGGCGGGTGCGTCGACCGGCGCGGGCTGCGCCTCGTCCTTGGTTTCCGTTGCGGGCGCGGGCTGCTCCGCGGCCGACGCCGAAGAGTTCGTGACGGTCGTTGCATCGGCGGACCGAGAGGCGGTGATGCCGGCCTTCTCCAGTTCGGCCGTCGACGACGCGATCAGTTTCCTCGCTTCCTTCTGGGAGACACCGAGAACGGTGGCGAGGTCGGCGTTCGAACCGCCGAAGGAGAACTGCACGATCGCCTCGGCGTACTCAAGTAGCAGTGCATCCTCGGACCCACGCTGCGAGTTGTGAAGCTCCGCGAGCTTGGTCTCTGTGTCCTTCTTGGTCTGCTCGATCTTCGCGGCGGTATCGGCTTTGAGCTTCTCGATCTTCTTCTCTAGGCCGCTCTGCAAAGACTCGATCCGTCGGTCACGCGCCGCGGCGACCGAGTCCCGTTCGCGGTCCAGGCGGGCGAGCTTCTCTGAGACCGAGTTCAGTGGCTTCGCCAAGCTTTCGATGCGCTTCTGATGTTCGAGCGCGCGTTGCCGTGCTGCCTTGACGTTCTCTTCGACGTTCTTGACGGTATGCAGTCGGCGGGAGCGGATCGCCGCCGTTTCAGATGAGGTGGCCATGGCGCGAAGTGTATCGGCTCGGCACGCGCGGGGGCGGGCGCAACGCGGAGACAGCGATCTGTGAAATCAGATCCGAAGTGAATCGACACATCCAACGTTCGAGCGAGCAACTACCTAACACCCTCGCCTCCGGCGAGAAGAAATTGAGCCTGAAGGCACCGTATAAACAGGCCCTGCCTGCGGCAGGGCCACAATCTTTTACACACCTTTTGCACTAAAGGTGCCACCTGGCACAATGGTCGCCATGATGACCATCCACAAGCTCTCAGCTGGGGATGGATACACGTACCTGACGAACCACGTCGCGGCCGGCGACGCGACCGAGTCGAAAAAGGGCGATGTCATCGACTACTACAACGCCAAGGGCACCCCGCCCGGGCGTTGGTACGGGAAGGCAACGGCGCGGGCCGGAGTCGCCGTCGGCGACGAAGTCACCGAAAGCGCGATGCGCTCGTCGTTCGGCGCCGCGCGAACTCCGAACGCGTTCGCCACGATGCCGCCGGTCACCGCCTCCCAGTCGGAGCGCTACGACTGGTCCGCCGCAACGGCGCTCGGGCGGCCGTTTAGCTGGTTCACCGCCTCGCAGGAGTACGTCCACGAGGTCGTGGATCGGTGCAACGACTACAAGCGCGTCACCGGAAAGTTTCCCGAATCCGCGGCGAAGGACGCCATCAAGCGGGACGTCGCGATGCGCCATCTCGGGAAGGCGAAGGGCGCCAAGGCCGCTCTGCTCGACGACGCCGAGGTGACGAAGTTCATCGCCGACAGCTACCGGAAGATGCGGCAACCGGTCGCGGGCTACGACCTGGTCTTCACGCCGATGAAGTCGGTTTCGCTGCTGTGGGGATTGGGCGATCCACGCGTCAAAGAGATCATCGAGGCGGCGCACCGCCAGGCCGTCGACGAGACCCTGGGACACGTCGAGGACGAACTGACCTACACCCGGCGCGGCGCCGGAGGAACGCGGATGATCAAGGCCGAGGGTCTGCTCATCGCCCGATTCGACCACTGGGACAACCGAGTCGGCGACCCGAACCTGCACACCCACTGCGCGGTCCTGAACCGGGTCTACGCGGAGGGTAAGTGGACCACCATCGACGGCCGCATGTTCTACCGGGCGGCCGTCTCGGCGTCCGAGCGGTACAACACCCGCGTCGCGGATCTGGTGGCCCGCGACCTCGGCGTGAGCTTCGCGCCACGCGCCGACACCCCCGCCGGAAAGCAGCCGGTATACGAAGTTGAAGGCATCCCACTCTCACTGATCGAAGAGTTCTCGCGCCGTCAGGCCATCGTGGACCGGCAGGCAGAACTGGCCCGCGAATACACCGCCCGCCACGGCAAGAACCCGCCGAAGAAGGTCCAGTTCGCGCAAGCGCAGCAAGCAACGTTGGACACCCGCAACGCGAAGAACCCGCCCCGCTCGATGGCAGAACTGCGGGCCGAGTGGGACGAGCGAGCACGCGCAATCATCGTCGACACCTCACCCCGGCAGCTGGTGGAAGAGGTGCAGACCGGTCACGACAATCGACCTCCGTTCGGTCCCGCCGACCTCCCGGAATTGATCCGCACCGTCGAAGAAGACCTGTCCCGCAAGGCCGGAACCTGGACCGTCTACGGCCTCGCCGCCGAGGTTCAGAGGCACGCCCGAGCGTTCAGCTTCGCCGACAACCTCGACCTTGACGTCTATGTCAGCGCGGCTGTCGACACCCTCGTGAAGAACCATTGCATCCCCGTGTTCACCGAGATCTACGTCGCCCCGGACAAGCTGTCTGAGACAATTGAGGGTGGTCTGGTTCGGCTGCACACCGTCGACCGCACCACCATGCGCTACACCTCCGAGTCGGTCCTCGCCGCTGAGTCATTCATGCGCAGCAAGGCTGACGCCGAGAGCGAACTGACAGTCGAGGATCGTGTCATCCGGCGACAGATCCGGAAGATCGAGAAGACCGTCGCGAAGGAGACGAAGATCGACGGGTTCCACCTCGGAACCGATCAGATTGCGATGATCGAGCACTTCCTCACCGCCAAGAAGATGGTCGCTGTGGCCGTCGGCGCCGCGGGCGCCGGAAAGACCACCGCCGCCAAAGTTGTCGCCCGAGCATGGGAGCAGACGAACGGCAAGGTCATCGCGCTCGGCCCATCTGCCCGCGCCGCGGAAGTTCTCGGATCGGAGATCGAGGTCGAGGGCCGCACCATCGCGGACATCCTGACGCGCGACAAGCACGGCGTCCCGACTGGTATCGAGGCCGGAGACCTGCTTTTGGTGGACGAGGCTGGCATGGCATCGGCTCGAAACCTTGCCGACCTCACTCGAATCGCGGCGGATGCCGGGGCAGTGGTGCGCCTTCTCGGCGATCACCAGCAGTTGGCGTCCGTGGAGTCCGGCGGTGTCCTGCGCGATCTCGCCGAGCGGACCTTCGCACCGTTCCTGTCGAAAATCCACCGGTTCCGCACCGAGGGTGAAGCGGCCGCGAGCCTGATGCTCCGTGACGGCGACGAGAGCGCGATCGAGTGGTACGAGGACAACGACCGCATTCAGTCGGCCATGACTCATGAGCTCGCCGACAAGGTCTTCAACGCTTACGTCGCCGACGTCGAAGACGACGAGGTCACCCTCATGGTCGCCCCGACCAACGACCTGGTGCGCGAGCTGAACCTGAAAGCCACCGCGTACTACCGGGACAACGGCACCGTCACCGGGCCCGGGATCGTGCTCGCCGATGGGCTCGAAGGGGCGGTCGGTGACGTCGTGGTCACCCGCAAGAACAACAGCAAGTACGTCGTGAAGGACGACAGGGGCAAGCGCACCGGACGCGTCAACAACGGTGATCTGTGGACCATCGTCGAGATCGGCGCCGACGGCTCACTGCGCCTGGAGAACCACGCCAGCGGCGGCCGCGTTGTCGTCGCCTCCGACTACATCGCCGAGAACGTCCAACTCGGCTATGCCGCCACGGTCCACCGGTCGCAGGGAATGACGGTCGGGTCCTGCCACGTCCTCACCTCCGCGGGGATGGACCGACAGGGCTTCTACGTCGCGATGACACGAGGCAAGAGCAAGAACATCGCCTACGCGGCCGAAGACGAACTCCCCGACTGGGACTTCGAGCACCTGCCCGATGAGCACCCCGGTGCTCGCGGGGTCATCGAGGGGATCTTGGCCCGCGACGGATCGCAGCGCACCGCGCACCAGATGATCGAAGAGGCCCGCGCCCACGCCGAGTCATTCGACGCCATCAAGGACGGCTACATCGCCGCCGTCAGTGCCCTGTACGAGGAACACACCGCCACCCTGCTGGACGGAATCCTCACCGACAAGCAGTTCACCTGGGTCCACTCATTCGGCGGTTGGGACAAGATCGTTGAGATCGTCGCACAGTCAGAGACGTTCGGGTGGGACACCCGCCAGCTCCTCACCGACGCCGCCAATGTGATGCGGGCGGTCGGCAAGAAGGGCAAGCTCGACGACGAGAAGAACACCCCCGGCAAGGTCATGGCCGACGCGCTCGAGAAGGCAACCGCACAAGGAAAGCTGCCGCGTCGCCGTACCGACGCGGTTGCCCGATACCGCGTTCCGTTCCTATCCGCGGTCGCGGCCGGCGAGGATAAGATTCTCGCCGCCTACGCCCGCCAGCACCAGGAACAGATGCACGCCTACGTCGACACCTACATCGCGAAGGCGATCGACGGCGGCGCGGAATGGGTCGGAGCACTCGGCGACCCCGGTACCGATCCGCGCAAGCAAGCCCTGTTCCACAGCGCCGCCAGCGAGGTCGCGGTCTCACGGATTCTGTGGAACGTCGGCGACGACGTGGCCGACCCGTTCGCATCGCTGAACGAGATCCGCACCGACGCAGTCAAGAAGCAGATCGAGCAGATCACCGCGCCACGCCAGGCCACCAGTGTCTACTCGGCGTACGCGACCGACGAGCTCAATGCTGCCGCCGCGGCCGCGCGCCGCCGCATCTCCGACACCCGGCAGATGCTCGCACTGGCGAAGCACGAACTCGACCGTGCCACCCACCAATCGAACACCGGCGCGGTCAATTCGGTCATCGCCGACGTCGAAGCCGACGCGCAGAAGATCCTCGCCGTGCGTCAGGCACGCGAGGTCCATGAGCGGATCCAGCGGGATCCGGCCGCCACCACCGAGCAGATCGAGCAGGCTCGCGCCGCACGGCAGTCCGCCGAAGCGGACGCACCGAACGAACGACGGTGGGGTGCCATCGAAGCATCCGCCGCCGCGAACCGCGCCAACCGCGGCCGCCTCGATCGCGCCCAACAGACCGACGATCGGGTGATCGAGCAGATCCAGACCCGCATCGCGCGACTCGAGAAATCGCTCACCGCCGACGAGAAGAGGCTGGCGTTGCTCGAGGCAGAACAACGCCGCCGGCCCGACAGCAGCACCCGCACACCCCAGCGCCGAAACGCACCGGTCACCGAACCGCGCTACGACCCGGAACCGCGCATCTACGACCAGGAACCACCACCGATCTACGACCAGGAACCGCCGCCGTACGACGATGAACCGCCGCCGCCGTACGACGATGAACCGCCTTATGGCGAGGAAAACGATCGAGGGCCGGAGCTGTAGCAGCGGACCACCGAACATCCTCGCCGGCACCAGCGAGGGGGGAACCGAGGAGGAGAAGACATGGCCATCGACCGAACCACCGACGAGTACCAGCAACGCATGGACGAGGAAGCCGATTGGGCCGAAAGGAATTACGACGAGGAAGAGGTGACCGGTTACGAGGAGGAACTCGACTTCGACGCACCGCGACGACCACTCGTACCGAGACGAACTCCCTCGGGAGAGTGGGAGTACCACGAGCAGGAGCCCGACGACCGCGAGGCCGGCATCCAACCGAGCCCCGGCCGGTCCAACGAATCCGCGGCGGCCGACGCAGGCTCGCTCGAACCGCAAGAGCAACTCGACCTCGACCCATCCTGGGCAACAGGCGACGACAGCGCTCAGGTGGGCCCGACCGCCACCGGCCAATCAGACCACTACGCACATTCGGCGAACCTCGCCAAAGAACCCGCACCCACCCGCACCCCAACAGGAGCTGTCGACGACGGAGTACGCGTCGACCCCATCGCCGCGGTACCGCGTGACACGCAGTCGAAACGCCCGCCGCAGCGCACCGCACCTCCGCCGAACCAACGAGTGCATGACATCGCAGCGTTCCTGACCGACGTCGAGACGCGCCATCGAACCGGCGCGAAAGTCGCCCGCCCCAAACCGATCGAACAGGTGCTGGGCGTCTACCGCGGCGCACCGATCGACCAAACCAGAATCCAGGTCCTGGCCGCGGCCGCGGCCGCGCGCCACCTCGAAGGCCCCGAGTCGGCCAACGCGCAACGCTTGAACAAGCTCGTCCAGGACAACGATGTACGGCTGCACTCGCTGCGCGAGCACGAACGCCGGAACGCGATCCTCTTCCACACGGCCAACGAGACAACGAAAGAAGAAATCGCCCCCGCCGACCAAGAGCGCATCGAGCGCGAGACGACCAACGACCGCCGCGTCTTCGACGCAGCATCCGCCGTCGCACTCGGATACGTCGCCGCGAGAGGACTGCCCGCCTACGACCAGCTCGCCCAGCTGTCCGAAGCGCAGCTCGGACCCATCCCCGACACTGCAGGGAAAGAATCCGCCGAGCAGGCACCCGCCAGCGGTGGGCCATCAAAGATCGACAAGACCAAGAGCGTGCTCGACTCCGTGGGACGAGGACTCGCCCAGGCAGCCGGACCAGTCGCCGGCGACGACGACGTCGCCGCCAACCTCTCGCCGATCAACCTGACCCAGCTCAACGAAGAACTCGCGAACCTGGCAGCCAGCATTGCCCCCGCGATGAAGGCGGCCATGTCCAGCCACCCCCGATCCATCAAAGAACTCCTCAACGTCGAACAACAGCCCGACGAAGCGAACGACATCGCCTTCGAGCAGGAACCGGAACTCGACCGCGAACGCAGCCGCGACACCGCGCACGCCGCCTAGATCCGCCCGGCAGCGGCCCCGAACAGAGAAGTGAGGTCGCCACCCCGCCGATCCGAGAAGGCTTCTCGGATCAGGGCGACAAGGGAATTCTCCCCATCGACCATGTCGGCCGGGTACCGGTGCCGCTTGTCCGACGATGCAGCAGTTGCCGCACCTACCTTCCCAGAAACTTGGGCAGGCCAACAAACCTGACGATGCCCAGCCCGCCAAGGTAATGCGATTAGGGGCGGGGTCTCCCGGCCACGGTCGCCTCCTACCTGGTCGCCGTCGCCGACACCCTCACCCCGGAGAGTCGGCGAGCCTATGCCTCGGCGACCCTGGCCAAGTGGGTGGCGGCGATCGCGCCGTTTCCAGACGCACTCTTATGTAGCAGATGTAACGAATTGGACGATGATGCAGATTTCCTTGTCGGCGGCCGTATTGTCCGCCCTCGTAAGGCCGTGCGGCCACCAGAAAGGCGGTTCTCAGTTGCCGAGACGATTGGCTGTAGTCGACGCATCGACGATCCGGTTTGAGCACTACGACGAGCAGCCGCTCAAGGACGGGCAAGTTCGATTTCGTGCTCTCCACTCCGCGGTAAGCACGGGTACCGAACTGATGCTGTTGGAAGGCCGCGCACCGCGTTTCACCACTGGCTGGGATGGGAATCGCCGCCTAACGCGAAGCCGCACCGATCATGACCGCCCCTATCCAGTTGGCATCGGTTACCAGTTTGTCGGCGAGGTCGTCGACGCGGCGTCCGAGCTTCGAGACCAATTCACATTGGGTGACGTCTTCTGGATCGACGCTCACCACGCTGACTCGATCACCATCGACGTGCGAACCGCTCCACCAATGAGACGGTTCAATCTCGCGAATAGTTGGCACGCCGCCTTCTTCCCAATGGTACGAATCGCGCTCGGTGCCGTGCACGACGCCCGTCCTCTGATCGGTGATCACGCGACCGTCTTCGGGGGAGGCATGATCGGACTGCTCAGCGCAGTCCTCCTACGGCGAAGCGGCACAGCGTCCGTCACACTCGTCGAGCCACAAGCGGCACGGCGACATATCGCCCAGGGCCTTGGACTTCATACCATCGACCCCGCCGTCGGCCCACCCGCGGACATTCTGCAGGACAGCGGGATACGCGCTGACGTCGTTATCGAAGCATCGGGGAACTACGAGGCACTGGACGAAGCACTGCGTGCAGCTCGAATGCACGGCACAGTCGTGGTCGTTTCTTCCTACGGCAATCAGGACGCTGGTATCAGGCTTGGCCACGAGTTCCACCGAAACCGACTCACGGTCCTCTCCTCCATGACGATCAACGGGTGTGCCCATCGGGACCATCCGCGCTGGGATCTGGAACGTCTCAACGCCGAGGCCGCACGCTTGATCGAGAACAAGAAACTGGGACTCGACCAGATGGGGGTCGAGAACTTTGCGTTTGAGGACGCACCGGAAGCGTTCAAGTACCTCGCGGACCGCGAGGCGGCTCCACCGTCGGTTCGATTCGACTATGGGGCGGGTCGATGAGCCGTCCGCCCTCGGAGATAGCCTTCCTGACGCGCGCGCTGAACGATCCGGACCCGTCCGGCCGGTCACAGTTGGTTGCCGAGTACGAGTCCGTTCTGGCCCGCACATTCAATGCGCCCAGTGCAGTCGCGTTGAACTCCGGAAGCGCGGCCCTCGAGGCATCCGCCACCGCACTCGGAGCGCGACCAGGGACGTCCATCGTTGTGTCGGCCGCGGCACCACTGCCAACCCTGATGCCACTCATCGCAACCGGGGCCGACCTCGTGTTCGTCGACTGCCTGCCCGACAGCCCGGGAATGGACCCCGACGACCTCGACCGCCAGCTCGCTGGGCGCTCCGACATCCCCGCGGCCGTCGAGGTTGCTCTCTGGGGATACCCGCTTCCCCAGCAGTCAAAGGTTCTTGACGTCCTCGAAGCACGCGGCATTCCCCTCATCGAGGACGCGTCCCATGCCCACGGAGCCCGCGTCGACGGCAGGAACGTGGGCACCCTGGGTACTGTCGGCTGTTTCTCCACCCACCGGATGAAGCTGCTCTCGACTGGTGAGGGTGGCTTCGCGCTCACTGCGGACCCTGCGCTGGCAGAGAAGATCCGACACTACGCACGCATTGCGAACCTGGACGGTGTCTCGCTCGGCCGCAACTTCAAGCCATCGGCCTTCACCGCAGCCATCGGCCTGGCCCGGCTAGGCAGTCTCCATGCCGTGGTCGATGCCCGACGCCAGCGAGCGCAAGAACTTCTGAGTCTGGTACCCGCAGGTCTCAGCCGCCAGATCAACTTCGTCGGTGAACCCAACTACTACAACGTCGTCGTTCTGGTCGACGACCTACGACGCACCGAGCGCCTCCACGCTGCGCTGAATGATGCCGGCATCACAACCGACCCGGTCCGATTCAGGTACAAGCCCGGTACGGACCACCCCATCACACAGAAGTGGGCCCGTCAGTGTGCAAATGCACGTCACCTAGCCACCGCCGCTGTCCAGCTGCCCGTCGACCCCGGCCGCAACGCAGGCGAGACGGCTGACCTCGTAGCCTGCGCCTGGGAGAGGTCATGAGAGTCACTCTCGACTTTGACGGCGTCCTCACAGAGGCATGGACCCCCACCGAACTCCAGGATCTCGATCAACACGCGCTACTTCTCTCGACTGTGCCGATAGCCGCCGCCCGCCGCCGCCCCGGCGTCCGCGCCATTGCAGGCTTCCTGGGGGCGTTCGCATCCATCGACGTTGTCACTGCTCGACCCGCCAACCAAGCGCCCGCCATCGCTGCGTGGATCCGAGAGCAGCTGCCGGAGCTCGGAGACACGACCGTGCATTCGTGCCCGACAGAACAGAAGGCGGCGTTCGTCAACTCCGAACGCATCGCCCTCCACATCGATGACGACCCCCGCGCAAACGACGGATCGCATGGCCGCTGCGTCATCTGGCACAACCAGCCGATCAAGCAACTGCTCCGAGACCTCGCTGACATACTCACGCGACACCCAGGACTCCAACTCGGTGGTCGGGCGGTAACCGGGATCGTCGAACTCCCGTCACACAGCGCGACCCCGGTCTTCCGCGTCGACACCGAGGCAGGTCCCTTCAAGCTTCGCGTCGTCGAGGATCGGCGCCAGTCAACCGCTCTCACCCATATCCACCAGGTCGCTGCCACCCATCCAGCGCTCGCATATATGCTTGACTCTGAGCTGGCCGGTCTTCCCAGCCACGTCCACGTCACCCAGTACGTGCCCGGAAAGACCGTCGCCTCCGAGGTACCGTCCGACAGCGCCGCCCTCATCGAGCAAGTTGCACAATGGATGGCCGCCCTCCATCAGGAAACCCTGCGAGAAGACGGAACGTGCCTTGTCTCGTGCGCCTGCGACGCCTTCAACCTCTGCATCGCCCCCGGCGGAACCCCGCGCATCATCGATGCCGGGGACTGCCTGTACGCCCCCCGCTGGGTCGACCTCGTGTGGACCGAGCAACTCCTCTGCCCATGGACGGGCGGCGCCGACAGGCTCGTCAAAACCTACCTTGCAGCCACCAACATGCGCCCCACTCTCGATGAAGCAGCTCGCGCCATGGCCGGTTACTACTACCGGCTGCACGATGTCCTACGCCAAGCACTTCGCCAACAGACCGACGACCCTCAGTCGGTCGCCGCACTACTGGAGATCCGTGCCAAGCGTGCAACATCACCAGCTGACACACTCCTGAGGCGATACGCGGTATGAAATTCCTCTACTACACATCACTCCCGTGGCCCCACCTCGCCGAGCCGTTCCCATCTTTCCCGCACACCAACGCGGGCCTTGATCCAGCACTGATGAACCAGCTTCTCTCGGACTCCGTTGCCCTGCTCGTCGCCGCGGAACGCGCCGGGTTCGACTGGCTGGGAGTCGGCGAAGAGCACATGAACGCCTACGGAGTCGCGCCGAACCCCACACTCGTCCTGAGCGCGGTCGCTGCACTCACATCAACCGCCTCCCTGGCCGTCCTCGGGAACCCGATCCCACTCCTGAACCCACTCCGGGTCGCGGAGGAGTACGCCTGGCTGGACGCTCTATCCGGTGGCCGCCTGGTCGCTGGCTTCCCACGCGGGGTCCCCCAGAACTTCGCCGCCTACGGTCTGGACAGCGCAGATTCCCGCGAGCGTCTGGCCGAAGGAATAGCCCTGGTACGAGAAGCTTGGACCGCGCCCGGGCCATTCGCCTGGGAGGGGACCTACTACAGGTACCCGTCGGTCTCGATCTGGCCACAGCCTATGCACAACCCGACCCTGGTCATGTCGTGCAAGTCCGCAGAATCCGTCCGGATCGCCGTCCAACATCGCGCAGTCATGGCCGAGATCTACGTCAAGAACCGCGAAGTGCTCACTCACTTCTCCAAGGCCAAGTCCACCTACGTCGAACTTGCGACCGCCGACGGGTGGCAGCCATCGACGGACAATTTCTGCTTGAGCCTGCCCTGTGTAATCGCCGAGAACGATGCGGACGCAATGGCCCTTGCCGATCGCGCCCTTGGCTACCAAGCAACGCGCTTGACCGGTAGCTACGAGCGTGAGAAGCGTGAGCTAACCGGGTCCTACTTCGGCGGAACCCAGGTGGGTAGTGGCACGTACGATACCCTGGCGGCGCGTCTTGAGTACGGAGGCGTCATCTGTGGGAGCCCAGCAACCGTCCTCGAACAGATCAACCAGGCGACGGACACGTTCGGTGTTGGCATCCTCGGCCTGCAGATGCAGTTCGGCAACCTATCCACGGCAGAGATCCAGCGGGGCCTAGAACTGTTCGCCACAGAGGTGCGCCCTCATGTCCGATAGGCAGCGGGCGGCCAACACCTCGTGGGAATCGCTCATTGGTCTCGCATGGAGTTCCTTTGTCAACGGTGGGTACGGCGTTGCCGCGACAATCACCGACACCGACAACAAGCAGATCGCCGACGGAACAAACTCCTGTGCAACTCAGGTCTCACCAACCGACACGCTATCCGGCACGCCGCTCGCCCACGCCGAGATGAACGCCCTTCTGGCTGCCGGCGACTTGACTCGGGATGCACGCATGCTTGTCACCCTCAGCCCCTGCGCAATGTGTCTGGGAGCAGCAGGGGTCGCACGCCTATCGAGTGTGAGATACCTGGCCCATGACCCAGGGAGCGACACCCTACTGTCTGGACCGACATACGCTGGCCGAGCGACCGACATATCCCAGGCTTCCGAGGGCCGCTGGTTGACACCACTTGCAGAGTTCCTTCCGCTTGTGCGATCCATCTTGCGGCACGGTGCGGCTCGAAGCGCGACGGCCGCTGCCTACTCACAGCGGAACCCCACCATGCTGCAGTTAGCGGTTGAAGTGGCTAAAGCGCGCGACCTGAAACGGACTCTCGGAAACACCGCGGCGGACGCTTATCAGTTCCTTCGCGATGCGGGAGTCACGCCAACCTCTCCCGCTTGAACCGGGGCGAGGGCTAGCGGAACAGCCAGGCGTGGGAGTCCGATGGCCGTCGCCCCGGGTGCGGACCGATCGATGGCGAGACGGTGGACATCGACAGTGGGTTCAGAAAGGGGAGGATCGTCCTTAGGCTCATCCGCGCGGTGCCGTGTGGTTAGATCTATAATTACTAGTTTTGCTGGCAGGGAAAGGCCGCATTATGGGTCTCTGGGAACAGACAAGCGCTATTTCCCAAAGCGGTATGTCATCGGTTGGCGCACTGATATGGGTGTTCTAGCCGAAGACGCGCAGTTGTGCAGGGCATTTCATGATGGTCGTCGGTCGAAATCGGAAACGGACAAGCCGAGAGAGCTAGATCTTCGATACGGGTGATCGTGGGGTGCGGCTCCATACTGGCGATTCCCTCGACCAGACCGTGCAAAGGACACTTGCTAGCCATATTCGCTAGTTAGCGAAGCCGCTATTGAATTCTAGTGCATCGAAGCAGAGAAACGGGAGTTGAAGCTGTGCAAGAACTTATAAACGATGCGTTCAATCGAAAGTGTCGACTGCGCTTAAAGTTAACTGATGGTATCCAATTCACCGGATTCGTCCATGGCAATGTGGGTGATCCATTTTCCGGAGTTTTCGCCTTTATGGAAAACGAACCTTATTCAGATTATACTTCATTATTCTACATTTCGATCGATCATGTCGTACATGTTTCATATTGGAAGGATTAGCTGCGGGCAAAGCAGCCATGTCCAGCCACCCACGGTCCCATCAAGCGGTGCACCGACGATCACCGGCAAACGGTCCCGCTGGCTGATCGAGGTCATCGACACCGCATGGCGGCGCCTCGGATTCGACGTGGTCGACAACGACGCATTCTTCCAGCTGGTGGTCGCCCGCACCGTCGAGGGCACCTCGGTCGCGGACGCGGGCAGAGTACTCGGCGAGATCGGTATCGCCCCTGCCCACCGCAACACCTTCGTGCGGACCCTGCAGCGGTGCACCGCTCACGGCTACCGCGACGACATCGCACGGCGCTGCTTCGAGCACGCCGCCGCCGCGGGTGACCTGAACCTGCTGCTCTACGACGTCACCACCTTGTACTTCGAAGCGGAGAAGGAAGACGACCTGCGTAGGGTCGGATACTCGAAAGAACGCCGGGTCGACCCACAGATCGTCGTCGGACTGCTGGTCGACCGCACCGGATTCCCCTTGGAGATCGGTTGTTTCGAAGGAAATCACGCCGAGACCCGCACGATCGTGCCGATCGTGCGCCAGTTCCAGGCCCGTCACGGCATCGACGGTGTAGAGATGGTCATCGCCGCCGACGCCGGCATGCTGTCGGCGACGAACCTCAAGGACCTCGATGCAGCCGGACTGAAGTTCATTGTCGGATCCCGGGTGACGAAAGCGCCGGCGGATCTGGCCAGCCACTTCCACTGGAACGGGGACGTGTTCACCGACGGCCAGGTCATCGACACGGTCACCCCGCGACACGCGAAGAGCGTGGTCAACGACATCACGCGCCGCGGCGAGCCGGTGTGGAATCCCGCCGACACGTCGGCATGGCAGGCGATCTGGGCGTACTCGAAGAAGCGTGCCGTGCGGGATAACCAGACACTCAATGCCCAGGAAGCTCGGGCCCGGGAGGTCATCGACGGCACCCGCGCTGCCCGAGCACCACGGTTCGTCAAGACCACCACGAAGGGCAAGACCCTCGATGTCGAGGGCATCGCCAGGGCTCGTTCCCTCATCGGTCTGAAGGGGTACGTCACCAACCTCCCTGTGTCACTGATGAATCCGAATGAGGTGATGGAGAAGTACCACGCTCTGTGGCACGTCGAGCAGTCGTTTCGGATGTCGAAGACCGACCTGCGGGCCCGGCCGATCTTCAGTCACACCCGGGATTCGATCGAGGCGCACCTGACCATCGTGTTCGCCGCGTTGGCGATCTCGCGCTATCTGCAGGATGAGACCGGGGTGTCGATCCGGAAGATCGTGCGCACCCTGCGTCCGCTGCAGGAAGTCACCGTCACGATCGCCGGGCATGAGCACATCGCCCTCGATCCGCTCACCGACGACGCCGTGAGCATCCTCGATTCCCTCGAAATCCCGAATCCCCGGTCAGGGTTGGCACACTAAACTGGTGCAACTCAGGTGAAGTTCATCGTCGGCTTCCGTGTTACCAAGGCGCCCGCTGATCTAGCGAACCATTTCCATTGGAACTGGCCGATCGAACTCGGCCGTGCGGCGCATCGATCGCCCCGCACGGCCGAGAAGCGGCTTACCGTAGTGCGTATGCGCAGTTGCGCTTGACTACGTCAAGGTATTTCGCGGCGGTGCCACCAACTGATGCCGGCCAGGCGCCGCGGCCCAATACCCACGCCCACACCTGCGGGTTCGTCGCGATCCCGATCCCGATGCCGATCGGGACGCCGACCCCGAAAATGCAGGTCGTGAAGGCTGCAGTCTTTCTCGCAGTCACATCCCAGGGGTTAGCTGCTCGCTGTACCTCCCGCATGCCGACGCCCTGGTGCGCAGCCAGAGTTGAGGCTGCGGCGGGCGTTGCCGCGAGCGGAGCGGCCGATGCCCTCGCCGGGTTGAGGCCACCAACTACCAATGCGAACGCCGCGGCGAGGATGAGAGTGGCGACCGCCAGGCGGGACAGAATGGCCGAGTAGGCCGTCGATGTGGTCATTGCGATACTCCCTAGGTAGGTTGCCACGACTCGCGGAGTCAAATCGGGGTCAACCGTGCCTTCGTGGGGCACTGCGACGAATCTGCCTGCACTGGTTGAGAAACAACCGCAGAATACTGCGGCATCGAATGTCCCTGCCAGGTTAGTGCGGCGCGGCTGCCGTGGGTCGCAGACGCACCGATCGGCGGAACGCCACAGTTTACTGCGGGAGCGAGCCCGTTTCGTTCGGTAGAACTACGGTATGAAACCGCCGCAACGCCGAACCGAGCACGCCTACGCGGTGATACAGGCACGTGGCCCGGACTTCTGGTTACGTGCAGCGTACGCACGATTGGGCTGGCTGGCGTTGATGGCTGTCGCGGTCACCGGTGGTGGTGCTCAGTGGTGGGCATGGCTACCCATCGCGAACGGGATAGTTGCCGCGTTCCTGGCATGGCGGATGGCCTGGCACGAACGAGCGGGTACCAAGGCAACTGTGCCGATTGTGAGATGGGCGCAGCTCATCCAGAACTCGGGAACAGGGACAGCGAAGTGGAACGTCCCGGGAACACTCGAGATGATCACGGCAACTGTTGCCATCTGGATTGGACCTTGGGGGATGATCGACGCCGCCCCGAACTGGCGGCTGCTCGCTATTGCCGGAGCAGTCGGGTACGCGTGGAACTTCTTGGCTGCGGTGATGCTCGATCCTGCGTTCTACAACCCCGATCTGCAGTTGGGGCCCTTGCTCGAATCCTGCCGCAACACGGCAGGAATCCTCGCCGCGGCGCTCGGAACCGCTGTCGTCGCGGTGGCACCATGGCCACCCGGGTATCAACCCATCGCTATAGGAATAGTCTTGGTCATCCTCACCGTCCAGCTCCGGATCCACGAAACCGACCGGACACTGAAGTTCGGGAAGCAAGACGCCGACTATCGATCCGCCGACAGCCGGCACAACATCATCCACGCCATGCACTCGACGCTAGGCACGCCGATCGACAAAGTTTTCGGTATGTACGAACCCCGCCGAGATGAGGATCGCGAACTGTACGATAAGCTGCGCGAGATTCGCGGCGGCTACCGCGAAGTGATGGCCCTTGAACACAATCCGGACCAGGACACCGAGTGGCCCGGCACGCTCATCGGAAATCTGCAACAGATCCTGGCATCGAGTGTGCAGATGACTCCTCCCATTTTCCCGGACGAACCGCTCCTCCCAGCGGATCGGAAAATCGCCCGATTGACCTTGCAGGATCTTGCCAGCAACGCTGTCAAAAGCGGTGCCCGATACAGCGAGTTCACGCTGACGAAGATCGAGGACCACTACGTCGCGACAGCCTTTGACGACGGGCATGCCGTCGATCCCACACGGTGGAAACGGCGGGGCGGAGGAATCGAGCGACTTGAGCGCTGGAACCAGCTGCATGAACTTACCTTCGACTTCGAACCAGACCAATCGGGGACAGTTGACCCCCGAAAACACGGCAAGCTGATCCGCGCTCGTTGGCGCTCGTCCGAGGAGAGAAAATGATGAACACCCGTGCACCCCAGGTGATCGTCCTCGAGGACCATCCCGCGCTCCGCACTGCCTTCGAAGCCGCTGTCGGTGCCGAAACCCTCTACTGGTGCAGCACCGTGAACGAGTTCCGCTACGTCCTCGACAGTGGCGTAATCCCCGACCTGGCCTTTCTCGACTTCGCGCTGGATACCGCAGGTCTGGGAATCGGCGGGACCTTCGCCTCCGAAACCGGAACAGGCTTCGGCGCCCTCATCGAGTTACATCGCAGATTCGGGCCCCTCAATAACATGCCGAAGCCTCGAACCATCATCTCAACGGCACTCAACGATCAGGGACGACTGCTGTATGCCATCGCCGCCTCTCACTGGTTCGATGCCGACGTAGTCGTCGACAAGCAGGCTGTACAAGCCGCATTGATCGCTGACATCATCGCCGGAAGCGACCCAACCCCGCCCAATCTCAAAACTAATCTCAGAACCAACGGATACGTACTCGACGATCTGTTCGCCGCCACGGACTGGGCCGCGATCTGGCAGGTTTGGGCGGCATCCGCCGGCCGAGACGAAGTCGCGTACGCACGACTCAACGGCACCGTCGCCAAGAACGCGATCAGGAAGTTCCGAGAAAACATGCCCGAACGCGTACAGAATCTGCACGACGCCTTCTTCCTGCACGAACAGTGGGGCAAGCTGGACTTGGCGCAAATCGCGAACGAGGTCTCGCAGCCAACCGTTAAAGATCTCATCCATAACTGGATCAGGAAGTTCGAGGCCGACGAAAAACGCACGAAGAACGTGCGCTACGACTACCGTCCCCTCCTCGGCTTGGCCCATCAACATTCCGCCTTCTTCACCGCCCCCGAGCTGAATGCTGCGGTCACAGTAGCCGAGCCTTGGAAGCGAGCGCAGGCACCGTTTCCTGTGTGATCGTCCGATTCGACCCACGGGACCTGCCCATGAAGATGCGATCCACACCAGCACTCACGCGACCGTGAAGATGCCCTGCCGGTGAGCCCGAACGTGAAGGCATCCCAATTGGTAATGGATGGAGGGTCAATTCGGTTCAAGTTCAATCGTCATGGCGGTCTCCTTCCAAGGGATCCAGCTCGGGTGCTCGCAGTCCGGCATCCGCACCAACCACGGCTAACGCTATGACTCGAGGTCGGCACCGGGGTGTGCGGTTCCGCGCAACAGCACGGCGAAGGGAGGAATGATCGAAACCTGTGGATCCCGGGAGGACGCACCTTCCCGGATGATGATCTGTACACGAACAGGATTCTGATCAAGTCCAGCGCGCCAACGCTGGCGGGAAGGCACGCCCGTGCTCACGATAGTGGACCACGACGACGACTCCAACGAGACCCGCCAGGCAGTCGGGCGCGGGCCGCTCGTTGCTCGACGAGATCGTCCGCGACGGCGCCCGGCAGATGCTCGCCGCAGCCCTTCAGGCCGAGGTCGCCGACTATATTGCCCGGCATGCCGGTGAGATCGACGACAACGGTCACCGCCTGGTGGTTCGCAATGGCTACCACGCCGAGCGCGAGGTGGTCACCGCCGCCGGCGCGGTGGCGGTGAAGGCGCCGCGGGTCAACGACAAGCGCATCGACCCCGACACCGGCGAACGTCAGCGGTTCTCCTCGGCGATCCTGCCGGCATGGGCCCGCAAATCCGCGCAGGTGTCCGAGGTACTGCCGTTGCTGTACCTGCACGGGCTGTCGACCAGCGACTTCGGTCCCGCCCTCGAACAGTTCCTCGGCACCGGTGCCGGTTTGTCGGCCAGCTCGATCACCCGCCTTACGACTCGGTTGCAGGACGAAGCCAAGGCCTTCGCCCGGCGGGACCTCACGCAGGCGGATTACGTCTACCTCTGGGTCGATGGTATTCACCTGAAAGTGCGGCTCGAGCAGGAGAAACTTTGCCTGCTGGTGATGATCGGGGTCCGCGCCGACGGCCGCAAGGAACTCGTCGCCCTCTCCGACGGGTACCGGGAATCGACCGAGTCCTGGGCGGATCTGCTGCGGGATTGCCGGCGGCGTGGGATGCGGGCCCCGGTGCTGGCGGTCGGTGACGGTGCCTTGGGGTTCTGGCGGGCCCTGCGCGAGGTGTTCCCCGAAACCCGGGAACAGCGGTGCTGGTTCCACAAACAGGCAAATGTTCTTGCTGCGCTGCCAAAGTCCGCTCATCCTGGTGCGTTGGCGGCGATGAAGGAGATCTACCTCGCCGAGGACATCGACAAGGCCCAGGTGGCGATCAAGGCATTCGAGATCGATTACGGCGCGAAGTACCCGAAGGCGGTCGCGAAGATCACCGACGACACCGATGTGCTGCTCGAGTTCTTCCGGTATCCCGCCGAGCACTGGGTACATCTACGCACCACTAATCCCATCGAATCGACCTTTGCGACAGTGCGTTTGAGAACCAAGGTGACCAAGGGGCCGGGTTCGCGGGCGGCCGGGATGGCGATGGCCTACAAACTGATCGAGGCCGCCCAAGCCCGGTGGCGGGCCGTGAACGCACCGCACCTGGTGGCGTTGGTGCGGGCCGGTGCGCTGTTCCACAAGGGCAAGCTCCTCGAACGGCCCGTCGAGATCACCCCGGAACCGTCACCGGACACGCCGGTATCCGAGGTCGCCTGACACACCTCGATCCACAGGATTTGACGATTTCTCCGGCGAAGGCGCCGGTACTGAACAAGATGCCGTATCCGGTGTGGCTAACCGGGTAGGAAGTCGAAGACGCCCTCCTCGGCGAACAGCGATGCCCGCCTTGACCGAAACAGCGGTGCTGGCCGCGGCCACCCTCATCAGGTTTGACCAGGTACGGGCGTAGGTGCTCCAGCCGATCCTGCGGGCGTAGCGGTACTCGGAATCAAGCGCATAGACGATCACGAAACGCCGACCCCTGCGGCCATGAACGGCGCAATGTGGTCGAGCAGGCGCAATGTGGTCGAGCAGGCGCAATCCGGTGGATGAGTTTGGTTCCGCCAGGTAGTCGATAGGGCGAGCATGGATCCTCATTTCTGTAAAAAGTTTGATGCTCTGCGCTCAGTAGGCGGCGGTGTATTCGTCGCGGAGACTGGGTGGCATGGGCTCGTATGGGAGGGCGGGCCAGCCCGAGAACGATCCGTCCGCTTTCGCATGAGACATAGGACCGGAGTCGCTATCGAAGATCACTCGCATATGTGGTTCCAGGTGGTGGATCCACCAGTTCGATACTGCCGACGCTTTGTCGGAGGCTCGGGCTTCTTCCCACGCGTACCAGAGGGCTTTGAGTCGGCCGGCGACTTCGGGGTACAGCCACCATCGCGCGTCCCATGCCAGTCCGCTCTCGCCGCCGCCGGGACCCATCTTCCGGCGGATGACCTGGGTGAACCATCCTTCGACCCACGCCTCGTAGTTGGGGTACATCGGCTCGATCTCGTCGTGCTCGGCGTTGTCTGAGTCGGGCTCATCCTCGTCCGATTCGTCAGGGTTGAGGCTCGGATCGTCGTCTTCCAGGTCTGTCTCGTCCTCGTCGAAGGCGTTCGGGTCGTCACCCTCGACGGTGGGGTCGTTCTCGTCGATGGCGTGAGGGTCGTAGTCGTACGGGTTCTCGTACCCTGTCTCGTCGTCGGTCTGCCACTCGTCCTCGGTTGCTGAGAGATTGACCATCACTGCCTTCCTTCCGTGAAGAACTCGGACTCGAAGATGTCGTCGACCGCGTCGGGTGCTGCGGCGACGCTCGTGGTCGGCGCAAGGCTGCTCGGCTGAACGGGTAGCTCGACCAGTTCCTTGTCGACTATGACAGCGACGTGTGGAATCGGGCCGGTTGATGCCTCCGATTCCGCCCGATCGGAGAATCCGACCGGCAGCGCCTTCTGCTCGACGCGCGCGGTGCTGGCCGTGCACTCGGCGAGGGACCGTTTGATGTCGTCGGCGAACGGCGTGTTGCCCCAGAAGTTCTTGCGGACCAGCAGCGGCTTGCTGCCGCCCATCGTGACGATCGCCCGAGTCTGCGGCAGGGCCTTGAGGTCGTCGACGGTGAGGATCTTCTCCCGCTGGTAGGACGTGCTGATCGTTGTTTGTCCACTGCCCAGAATGCCGCCGCTGCGGCTGCGGTTCTCGACCTCGACGAAATGGTCGCCGATCTCGTCGGACAGCGAGGCCAGGAACCCTTTGTCGTTGACGTTGCCGCCGTACCAGAGCATGTTGGCGGCATCGACCATGGCGTCGTAGTTGGTCTCGCCCCACACCTTCTTCGCCTGCGACGGTGACTGCAGGATGGTGATGAGGATGATGCCGCGGCTGCCGAAGTGGCTGTACCACTCGGGGAGTTGCTGCAGTTTGCAGATGTTCGCGGCTTCGTCGAGGACCATCACCGCGGGGAGCGGTACCCGCCCGTCGCTCTGTTGGGCGCCGTACTCCTGTAGTGCGTCGCCGATGGCGCCGACCAGGGCCGTGGTGAGCGCGGATGCGGATCCGGCTCCCTTCTTGCTCATGGCGTAGACGGTGTCGTTGCTGCGTACGACCTGGTCGACATCGAGTTCGGGCAGGTCGTGGACCTCACGGCCGGGGGTGGTGAGGATTCGCCCGTCACTGTCCGTTCCGATCGTGATCCGGGTGTTCGGCAGGATCGTTTCCTCGTAGCGGGGCTCGTCCAGGGGTGTGAGGAACCGGCGCGCCATGTCGTAGAAGCCGTCCCGCTGTTTCGCGTTGACGCTCTGCTTGCTCTGCATGGTGTTCGCGAGATCGGCGTACCCGTTCTGGGCGAGCACCTTCACCGGGATCTGGGACTGTGTCTCGCGGAGCCAGTCCACGACGTGCCGGAGATCGCCGCCGGCGAGTGCGGCGGCGAGGAGGTAGGAGCCGAACAGGTCCCGGGCGGCTCCGTCGAAGTAGGCGTCGACCCGGGCGTTGTCGTCGGTGGCGGCGGAGATGAAGTATTCGCATACCACTCGGGCCGAGGGTAGGTCGTCGACGCGGCGCAGCGGGTTGAACCAGAAGGTTGCCTTCTCGCGCCGATTGCCGGTGGTCACGCCCTCCAGGTCGAACAGCCAGACCCTGCCCATCTGTTTACGCAGGTAGAGGGTGTGGGTGTAGATGTCGGGCTTGTTCGACGTGCCGAGGCAGAAGCCGGGTGCGTAGCAGATGGCCGGAATCGCCAGGGTCGCTGACTTTCCCATCCGGGAGCCGGCGATCGCGATGCACACCCACTCCCACGGCATCCGAAGTTCGCGGTTCGATTTCACCGTGTTGCCCATGACGATGCCGCCATGACCGGGATGAGTCTCCTCGATCGTCGGGGCAAGTCGCCTCGTCTCGTCGTCGGCGGCGGCCGCGTTCGTCTGGTCGACGTCCCGCGGGTCCGTCATGGAGTCGGCGTACTTGTCGATCCGCTTCTCCGACCGCTTCTCGTGGATCTTGTCGAGCCGCCCCGTCTTCTTGAGCAGCCAGAACCCGCCTGCAACAAGCGCGGCGATGGCGACCACCTCGCCGATCAGTACCGCGGTCGCGCCACCCGGCCACACACGATTTCCCTGGACTACATCGAAGAACAGGCCCACCGGATGCCACAGCGTCTCCTCGCCGCCGCCGAGGTTGTAGGCAAAGACTGGCAAGAAAGAGGCTGGGAGTGCGACGGCGATGGCTTTGAGCACCATCATCTCTTTGTCCTTGCTCGCCTTTGGTCGGGCGCGATGCATCTCCGTCATGGTCGTTGTCCTTACTGGTAGCGGAAGTCGGTCAGACGCCAGCCGTCGTCGGTGCGGGTGATGGTGGTGCGCCAGGTCTGTGGGGTGAGTGGGGTGCTCGAGCCGGCGGTGTGCAGCACGGTCTGCCGGCAGCTGACGTCGATGACGACGGTCCGCATTCCGTCCGGAGCCGCGGGGGTGCTGTCGGCTTTCGTGCAGGATGCGGTCAGTGCGTCACCGGCCCGCTGCCACGCCAGCCACTCCCGGTCAGGTCGAAGACCGGTCGGGGCGTCGTTGTCGTTGTCGACGGTGGTCGCCAGTTCCCCGCCCAGCCAGGGACGTGCGCGGCGCAGCGCATCGGACTTGCTCTCGTCCACGGCAGGCTGCCACGAGAGGATTGCCTGCATCGCGGTCACGGCTGTGCCGTCGGCGTCGAGGCTTGCCGGGTCCAGAGGGTCGATGTGCACGTGATCGTCACTGCCCAAGGGGTCGTCCTCGTTGCCGGACGAGCTGCAACCGGCCAACACCATCGTTGTGGACAGCACTCCCGCGATCAGCAGTTTTGTTGAGAATCGTATGGTCATATGCCCTTTCCTCCCATTCGGGCTGCCTGTACGGCACCGCCAGCGACGAATTTGATGTCGGTCATGAGGGGAATGCCTCCTACCACTCACGAGTGACGTGGAGGGACGTGGAGTCATTGAGCCGAGGAGGCGGCGCGGTGATGGAGGCACCGCAATTGGCGGCCCCTGACATCCGCATCGACCAGTATGGACACATCGAGTTCGAGGCAGACGAGACGGCCGAGTTGATGGTCTGGGAGGGCGCGTGATGAGCAAGGAACCGACGAACCTGAATGGCAAGCCACTCAAGAAGAAGAGTCCGCTGAGGAAGCAGATCGAGGAGGCTCGGAAGGTCACGCAGCGGAAGGTGGTCGGCGGCGGTCTCCCCGGACACGGGAAGAGAAAATGACGTAACGCTGCGCATTTCCCCCGACCGTTCGCGGTGGCCGGTGGATCGCCTGCATTCTGTCACCCAACGGGATGCACGTCCTGATTGACGAGGATCTGGCCCGTCCACAACTCGGAGTGTGAGATCCGGTTCATAAATACCTGTTACTGAGGGATTCCGGCGCAGTAGAGGTGGCCGGAGTCCTTCGGGAAGAGCGCGCACCAGGTTCTGATGTAGGGGTCCGAGGACCGCACGCTCCAGCCGTAGTAGAGAGCCGCCGGGGCGAAACGCCACTGCGAGCAGCGCCATCGGTTTCATCGGGAGTTCCTTTTCTATGGGCGGGAAGTGGGCCGATCGGGCGAGACTCGCGGAGCGGGAAGGCTGCACGCACAATTCCATAATAAGGGGTCTCTACGTAGAAATGGCCGGTTGGTCATTTGTTGATGGCGCGGTACTGGGCTTCGTTGGCGATGATCTTGTCGGCGTACGGTCGGGTCTGGACGATGTAGTCGGTCGATCCGGTCGGGAAGCCGCCGGAGCTCTGTACTGCGCCTTCACCCGCGTTGTAGCCGGCGAGGTACAGCTCGGTTCGGCTGCCGCGTGCCGTGACCGATCCGTCGGCGATCCAGCCGTCGATCGTCTTCGCGATCGTGCACATGTAGGTGCCCTGCGCCATGACCGCATCACCGATGCTGTTGACGTCGACGCGGCCGTCACCGTCGTAGTCCTTGCCGTAGGTCGCCCACGTCCCCGGCATGAACTGTGCGGGACCACCGGCACCGGTGTTCGAGACCGGTGCATTGGCTCCGTACCGGAAGCCGTTCTCCGCAGCGAGCTGTGCCGCCAGGAGGGAGGGCTTGATCTGCGGGCACAGCGCCCCGGCTCGTTCGATCCACGGTGCGAACTCGGCGGGCACCGAACCGGCGGCGAGGGTGTCGCCCAGGCCTTCACCGGAGATGGTGCAGTCGGTGGGCGATGTGGTGGCCTGGCCGCTCCCGCCGGGCAGGGAACCCCACTGCGCGGTGGCTTCGTCGAAGCCGCCGCCCTTGACGGTGATGTGGACGTGGTTGAAGTGGTTCTCGTTGTCGCTGCCCCGGTCCTCCATCTTGTTCGGCGTGCCACCGGCCGGGTAGTACGTCTGCCGCCAGATCGCGTAGTCGACATGGAAGAAATCGGCGTTCGCCATCACGTAGTTCAGAACCTCGTCGCCGGTCGCGACACCGGTGCCGGAGTTGTAGTCCGGGATCATCGCGTCGACCGCCTGGCCGCTCGGATGGTCGTTGAAGCCACCGCCGTCGGCCCGCCATCCTCCAAGGGTGTCGAGGCGGTCCCCGAATCGCAGGTGCAGGGCCCGGATGAGGCGTTTGGTGTTGACCTGCATGTTCTGTTCGGACCCGGCCGAGGCCGGCAGTGCCTGCGCCAGGTCGGCGCCACCGGGCGCCGAGGGGGCCGGTGCGGGCGGTCCGGAGGGGCTCGGTGCGGCCTGACCGGACTTGTGTTCGCCGGGGGCGGGTGCGGTGTCGTACTGCGGTTTCGGATCGACGGCGGCGCCGCCGGTACGTCCACCCGGCCACGTCTCGAAGTGCAGGTGCGGGCCGGTCGATTGACCACGGTTGCCGATGGTGGCGATCTGTTGGCCCGCGCGAACCTGCTGGCCAGCTTCGACGAGGTAGGTGTCGACGTGCCCGTAGACGGTGGAGAACAGCTGCCCGTTGATCACGTGGTCGAGAACAACCCACTGCCCGAATCCGCTCGCTTCGCCTGCGTCGGCGACTGTGCCGTCGGCGGCCGCGTAGATCGGGGTCCCGATCGGACCGGCCAGGTCGATGCCCTTGTGCTGGGCACCATCGCGTTCACCGAACGGGGAGGTGAACGTCACCAGAGTCGGATCGACCGGCTTGATGAACGATCCTGCGGGAGCGATCATGTCGCCACCGATCACAGATGTGCCGCTACCACCGAGGCAGTCCGTCGAGGCCTGCTCTTCCTCGTCCTGGAACAGAATGGCCAGCAGAACGATCAGTGACATCGGAATCCCGAGCACCACGGCGAGCACCACGATCAGCAGTGAGTTGTTCTTCGATTCCATTACTGGGCCGCGCCCATACCGCAGTCGGCCGGGGCGTACCGATTCACCAGGCGGCGATTGAGCTCCGTGGCGGCCGCGAGATCGGCACGCAGCCGACTCACGACAGTCCACGACGGCTGCGGACGCTGGCCGGATGCATTGACCCAACTGCGCACCGCGGTCTCGGACACGTCGAGCTGCGCCGCCACCGCGGCGCAGGAGGCGGTGAACGAGTCACCTGCCTCGATGCACTTGATGGCGGTGGCCACCGCATCGGCCTTGGTCTGATCATCGACCACGCGGTAGCGACGGCGCGCCGGCGTCATGCGGCGAACCCCGTATGCTCCCGGTCCTTGACCGCGGCATTCAAACGCTCGTCGGTGTTGTGGATACCCGACGTAACTTCGGCCGGAGTCACCCACACCTTGAACGGCACACCGGGACGATCACCCTCACCGAGTTTGAGAAGAAACTGCCCCGTACCGGCGGCAACCGGATTCGGGGCCGGAGCCTGTTTCGCCACCGACACGATTCCGGCCCTCTCGGCCGCGACACGGACCTTCTCCGCCGCCTGGCGCCGCCGCGCCGTCTTCTGGTCGATCGGGGAATTCAGATCTGCGGCATCCGACCAGTTCGTGAGCATGCTCTTCTCGATCTGCGAGAAGTGGATGACCTTCTCGAGGCGCTCGATCTCCGCCGACGGAACCGGGCCGATGATGCGGGCGCGGCACCGTTCGATCAGTCCCAGAGCGCCGGCCTTCTCCAGCTCCTCGATCGAGTGGGTCACGAACGTGATCCCCACACCGACAACGCGCTGCAAACGCAGCAGCGCATCGATGCGCTCGGCCATCATCGGCAGCGCGAGGACCTGCCAAAGCTCGTCCATGAGCACGTTAAACGCGAGGTTCGGCCCCAAGCCGGCATCTGCTCGTACGTGAGCGGCTTCGATCGTCGCGAACGCCTCGTTCCACCCTGCGATCAGCACAGCGGCACGCATCATCTTGTCGTCCTGAGGGACGCTGGACATGTCCAGACACATCGAGGGTGCCTCGACATCGAGGCGGACAGTCGACTGCCCGTTGAACACCTCCCCGAAGCGGCCCTTCACCATCGAACGCAGCGTTCGACGCAACCCCTGGATCGCGGCCCGATACTCCTCGTCGGTCTCGGCGACCGCGTCGTCCTTGAGTTCCAGACTGTTCGACGTCAGCAGTGCGATCAAGTCGTCGAGGATGGCAGGGTGCTCGGAGGTGAACCCCGCACCTCCCTGCGCTACCGGGGTGTAGAGCAGGCGAATCGCCGACGCGAGCAGCGTCTGCTCGAAGTCCTCGAGCCGCTTTCCGCGCACGATCTCACACAGCGCGGCGGTGATGTTCTCCTGGCGCGCATGCAGTGCGTATTGAGTCTGCTGACGTTGCAGCTCCAACTTCTGGCGCTCGAGCATCAACTCGTCCCGCAACGCCGGGTCGTTCTCGAATTCAATGCGGTGGGCAAGTTCCTCGATCCGGCCGGAGAGCAGGTTGATCGCCACCCCGATCAGACCGGGATCGAGCGGGTTGATCCGGCCGATCCCGCCGTACCCGACCTCGGTGCACTGACCACCCACGGCCTCGGTCAGCTTCCGCCCGTCCGGCTTGACGTCGCCCGGCCACACCACGCGCACACCAGCGGCGATGTCGCCCAGGGCGATCCGGCGCAGCAACGTCGACTTACCGAAGCCGTTGAGAGCGATGATCATGCAGGCAGGAGCGGTGATCGCCTTCGCTTCCTTCGCCGACAACGGGTCGAAGCACACCGGTGCATGCGGCGGTGCCAGGTGGTGGCCCAGCGGAGTTCCCAGTAGAGGGGCATTCGCTCCCACGACCCAGGGGTTGATTCCCGCCACCTGAATGTTGGTGCCACGAAACTCGACTGGGGGCAGGATCGCGCCCATCCGGCCACCGCCGGCACCGGAGAAGCCGCGTTCGTCGAGGGCATGAACCTCACGGTCGGACGCGTCGGAGCGGGCCCGCTCGTTCGCCGCGATATTCGCCCGCCGGTCGTACTGCCGCTGGACCAGTACGGACAGCACCTTCTTGCGGAAGAGGCTGGTCGCCGCTGCCTCACGAGCTTCCAGGCGTGCGAGGTCCTCGTCGGAGAGAACCTTGATGTTCACCGCTTTGGGGGTCTTGGTCTTGGTCACTGTGTCCGCCTTAGTTGCTCAGGAACGAGGGAATGGTCGTGTGCTCGGGTGGAATCACCCCGACGCCGAGCGATGACCAGAACGCAGCCGACTGCCAGCAGAAGGACCGGCGCACCTGCAGCTGACTCTGGATGGACAAATCGCGCACCAGTGCGTCCACTCGGGGAACGTCCGCGCTGCCGACCGGCTGGGTGACGGTGATGAGGACCCCGAAACGGGTCAGACCGTGGCCGCGCGCGACCTCCATGCGGCTCTGTTCCGTCGCCGCCACTTCGAGCTTCGCCTTCGCCGACGCGATCCCTCTCCCCGATGTCACCGCAGCCATCGCGTCGCGGTGGTCACGGTTGACGATGTCGGTCGCGTCCGCGGCCGAGTGCGGGCGGTAGATGATCGCAACGCGCTTGATCGGCAATGCCGGGTTCGGGTCGAGCAGTCGTTTGAGGACGGTCTCGTGGACCGCGCTCTTCGGAGCTTCTCGCATCTCCCACGTCACCGAGATCGCTCCGTCGTGGATCAGGCGGTCCTTCTCCTCGATCTGGGTGCGTGGGCCGCAGTCTGCCCACTCCAGGCCGGTGCCTTCACCGGAGAACAGCGCCCGCTCGATGTTGCTCAGGGACGCCGGATCGACGGATCGGCGGACCGTCCCCATGATCTCGTCGGCGCTCATCGGGGTGGCCGGCACCCCGGCACGGGCTGCGGCTTCGGTGATCCCCGGCAGCCGGCGGGCGATTTCCACCGCTTGCTCCGAGGGGTCCTTCTTGCGGTCCGCGGTCTGAGCCTGGAACGTGATCGAAATCCGGGCGCCCAAGCGGACGCCGCCGGTGACCAGGCCGGTCGCCAACTGGTACATCGAATCGCGGGCCAACTTCGGTGCGTCATGACGCACCCGCTGCGACACGGTCTCGTACAACTCGATCCCGGTGTTGGGCAATGACTCGATCACCGCGACCAGGGCCACAATGTCCGAGGTCTCGCCCATTGCCGTCAACATCTGCGACCAATTGCCCACCGCCGCGTCGAGTACGGACTGGTCGAAGTTCTCGCTGCCCTGCGGGTACGCGTCGAGAACGATCGTGTAGTTGTTCGCCTGCGGCATGTGGATCATCCCGAAGGGCCGGTTGTTTCCGTCGATACCTTCGTAGATCTCGGTGTCCGCCAGCACACCCGGGGGCCGGTACCGGCCCCCGGGGATGCGGGAAAAGGTGCCCGAGCTGTAGATGTGTTCTCCGCGCTTGAACGCCCGCCGCCACTGCATCATCAGAAGTGCCCTCTCATATCCGCTACGTCCGTCCTTCTCGATCACCAACGGCACGAATGCAAGCGCCGTGAACAGCCCCAGAACCAGTGCGGGCACGAAGCCGATCAGCAGGCTCAGAAACACCAGGGCAATGACCGCGCCGATGCCGAGCATCGTGGTCCCGAACGTTGCCCCGGCCATGCCGGTCGACCTGGGCTTCCGCCAGTTGCCGTACATCCGGTACTCGGTCGTCATCTCGGTCCTCGTCATCCCTCAAAACCTCCATTGCGACTCGGTGGCATTGCTCCGGTCGGGCCGTCTCCGGATGTGCCTGGACCATCAGGCGCGCCCGGTGCGCCGTTGTGGTTGGTGGGTGTGCCGTCCACCCCGCCTTCGGCGTTTTCGCCGGACGGCGCTGACTGGTTGGACGGTGTGCCGTCCACGCCGCCCGTGGCGTTTCCGCCCGGTGTGCCGCCGTCGATTCCGGAAGTGCCGAAGCTGGGGGGCGCACCGGAAGGTCCGGAAGGGCTGGTCGTGGTCGAACTCGCCGAGGTCATACCTCCCGCGGCCGCCCCGCCGGACGCTCCAGCCGACGCACCGCCGCTCGCGATCGCGCCGCCGACCTTGGCACCGACCGCGGCCAGGCCCGCGGCTGCGGCAAGACCGCTGCCGCCGCCGCCGAGAGATCCGACTGCCGGGACGATCAACCGCATCAGTGACGGAAGGACCAAGGCAGCCGAGCACAACAGGAGCGCACCGATCAATGCCGTCATCGCGCCGCCGTTCTCATCGCGGGAGGGCGCAGACTGCATGAAAAGCATTGCCGCCACGCCGATCACGAATGATCCGACCGGCTTGAACAGCAAGAACGCGAGTGTCCAGGCGATCATCTTCTCGTAGGCCTGCGAGCCGATCTTCGTGCCGCCGGCCGCACCGGCAATCGGGAGCGCTGCGGTGATGACGACGAGCAATCCCATCCTCATCAGCAGCAGGAACGCCATCACCAGGCCGCCGAGAATGCCGATGATCCCGATGACATACAGCAAGGACGTTCCACCAGGTGAGGCGTAGATTCCGATCTGAATCATGGCGTCCACGAGTGCGTCCGGATCCGAGCCGACAGTGCCGTCGATGAACCAGCGGGAGATGTTGTCCGAGAGCCGGGTGCCCAGTACGACGATGAACCCGAGCGAGCCCGCGAGCACCGTCGCCCGAGCAAGTTGCTGAACGCCTTCGGTGGAGACATCACGAATGGCACCGGATCGGGCCATCATCAGCCGGATTCCGAGGAACATCAGTGAGACCACCAGGAATGCAACCTGAATCCAGTACGTGTACTGGGTGACCTGGCCGAGCGTGGCCATGAAGGAGTTCTCGTCCTGGCCGGGAATGGTGATCCACCAGCCGAGCGCGAACTTCAATACGGCGGCGCCGGCGTCACCGAAACTCAGCCCCATCGTCTCGAACGCACCGGTCGCAACCTTCTTGACGTAGGCCTGGGGAGCCTCGGCAACGGTCTGCGCACCATCGGCGCAGCTGGGCATTTCAACGCCGGTCACAGCTCCGAACAGGTCTGTCGCCATCTGGATGCCGCCGCCACTGAAAGGAACCGCGGCGCACATCGCCAGATCGCCGGCTGTGTCGACGGTGGACGGCCCGGGATCTTCTTGTGCGAGTGCCGGCGAGGCGGTGCCGACCAGTGCGGCGCATGCCACGAGGCAGACCAGGAGGAACCGCTTCCACGCGGTCTGCGCCGTCACCACCACGACGTCCAACCGTCGGAGAAGTCGGCAACCGCTCGCGCACCGAACGCGTTGTTGCCTTGGACCTGCACGACCCAACCGGTTCCCTCACGCCAGACCAGGTCGAGTGACATGTCGGTGTTCTGGGTGCGGCCGTCCTTGAGGTTTGTCGACGCGCCGATGTGGACTCGCGCCAAATCTTCGGTGAAGTTCACCTTGATCATCTGCAGGACGCGACCGGGGAAGTTGTCCGGAGCGGCTCCCGGCTGATTCGACGCGTTGAAGGCCTTCAGCTCGGCGAGCTGGTCCTGCGGATCGGCGACCAGGCCCGCATCCTGGAGCATCTGGATGCGGTTGTTGCCGGTGGCGAGGTAGTTCAGGTAGTGGACTGCCGCCAGGCCCGCACCTTGGGCAGTGCGGGCGAAGCCGGTCGCGACCCCGGTGTCACTGAACGCCGTCGGTCCGTCAGAGGTGGAGAACGGCAGGTACATGTTTCCGTGGACCCGTTGGAGCATGATCCCGGACGGCGCGGTCGCCGCGGAACGCCCGGTGGCTGGCGAGGACTGCGCCAGCAGCACTCCGTTGTCGTTGAGTGGGGCGTAGACGACGCGGCCCTGCTCGTCGAAGAACGGGTCGGGTTCGAATTGGTCGGGCTGGGTCGCCGCGGTCGCACCGGATCCCTGGTCCCCGGCGGGAACCAGCGGCTCGTCCCCGCCGCGTACGAAGATGATGATGCTGGTGATGATCGCGGCGACGACGATGACACCGAGGATCGATCCACCCATCAGCAGGCGGGTGGCATTGTCGCGTCCGGATCCGGATCCGGATTCGGGCTGTTCCGGGCGCGGGGCCGGTGTGGGGGTCTGGGTATCGGTAGGTTGCTCGCTCACTTGCGCGTTCCTTCCAGGTCGACCATGTTCTGCGGAAGTTCCGTCAGTGCGGTCGCCGCCACAGCGTTTTCCGGGGTGGAGAGGTTGAGCTTCCAGTCGGAGTCCGCCCAGATCACGTCGGTGCGTGTCGAGGCCAGGGACTCGTCCGGGAAGCGTTGAACGATGTCGACGGACGCGGCGGTGTCGGTGTAGTCCGCGAACACATAGCCGACGACGGACGGGACGACCGCCGGGTCGACCGTGCCGGTCGAGGAAATCAGGGAACGGTTGACGGCGAAGGCGTCGCGTCCCTCTCCACTCGCCGCGACAACGGAGAGCACCTTCGACCAGGACTGATCCGATGCGGTGGAGAGCTGGACGGACTGACCGATCGCGGCAAGCGCTGCGCCCTGCGGGGTGTGCGAGAACCCGGTCAGCGGCTCCCAGACCGCGCTCGTGGGGCCGTCGGTCTTCCCGAGCGGCACCATCACACCGTTCACACTCGACCAGCTTGCAATCGCGGGGACGTCCGTGAGCGACACCGTGGGGCTTGCGCCGCTCTCCTCGTCTGAGCCACTGCACCCCGCTAACGCCAGCGCTGCGACCGCGACTGTCGCACAAGCAAGTACACGCATTACTTCTCCTCTTCGAGCGGGGGGAACTTCTGTTGGATGTCAGTGACGAGGCTCGGAGGCTTGTCCGGCGCCGGAGCCGAGTTCTCGGGAGTCCGGCCGGCCTCGATGAGAACGACGGCCATCGTGACGGCCGCACCGCTCGCGAGGATCCAACCGAAGACCGCCGCGAGGAACTCTGCGGCCGTGGGTGATTCCAATCCCGGTGTGTGCTTGTGGTCCCACGCCATCCGGCCGCCGACGAAGATGATCTTCGCGATGCACACGACCGCAGCAATGCCGGCGATCCAGCTCAACGCGGTATTGATGTCCTGGGTGATGTAGTCGGGCAACTCCACCGCCGCGAGGACCACACCGCGGTCGGTGCCCGTCACGGCCGAACCCACTCGATCGAACCGATAGCGCTGGTACCGACACCGATACCAGCAAAGTGCGGTTTGTCGATCTTTGTCATCGCGTGTATCCCTCTCTCACTGCCCCACCAAGGTCGTCAGGATCAGGGCGGAACTGGTCGCGACCACCACCCCAGTTGCGCCTCCGATCGCGAGTGTGACCGGGCCGTCAGCTCGCGCTACGGCCTGCTTCGTCAGGAGGTTTCGCACCCGCATCACCGCCAGAACGGCCACGGAGTAGACCATCGCTACCGCGCACGCGCCAGCGACGAACCAGAGAAGCCAGATAATCAATCCGGGTGGAAGGGGGCCGCTAACCGGAGGGAGATCGCCGGTATCGGAGGGGATCATGGCGAACATCAGGAGGCGCCGGCGGTGACTGCGTTGAGGATCGTGTTCGCCGAACCGGCGACGATCGCGCCCACGAGTGAACCGACGAGCATCGTCACACCGCCGGTCTGGCCCTGGCTCCACTTCTCCCACGCGAACTTGCCACCCGAGAAGACGAGCGCGGCGACGCAGGCGAGGAGGATGCCCCACAGGAGCCAGTTCACGAGACGCAGAAGGCCATTGGCTCCCGGCGGCAACTCGGGTGTGACGTTGAAGTCGATCGCGAGGATTGCGGTGTCGTGGATGGTGTGGATCATGGCTGTCCTTTCGGTGAGTGAGTTCAGTGCCCGGAGCGCAGATGCGGCAGTGAACGCTGGATTGCTGTGACGATGCCGACGCCGGCATCGATCACGTCCTTGGGAACCGCTGCACGGGCTCCCTTGGTCTGTTCGGGCACGCCGTCGAGCGGATGCCACCGGGGAAGCGCTGGCAGAGACGTGGCGGGGAGGAATTTGTGCCAGTCGATCCGCCAGTGTTCGGCCGTTGCCGTCTTCACGACCTCACGGTACTGGCGCACGCTCTTGTCGAGGGTCGGTGAGTTCGCGACGGTGATCAGCCCGAGAAGCTCACACCCGAGCTTCTCCTCGCGATGCTGGATGAGCCGCGCGTGCGCCTTCTTCAACCCGTAGTCGGTCTCGCGGGCGACCATCACCACGTACGGGGATTCGTTCTCGACGTCGGTGCCGCACGGCCATTGCTCGTCGCTGTCCCCGGTGAAACTGAGGTAGTGCGCCAGGGTGGAGACTCCTGCGCCGCCGTGAGCGCCCATCAGCCACACAGCAGGTCCCGGACGGTCGGCTGGAATCGGGGCGGCGTGGATAGTTGCTGTGGTCATGCCAGTTCACCGGCCTTTCCGTCGCGGCGGGCGTCGGACTGAGGCGAGAGAGTGCCGAGAACATCGAGGGCGTCGGTCCAGGCGTCGATCGTGGCGGTGGACAACCGGCGGTGGTCGATGACTCCCGGACGGGCCAAGACGGGATCGAACGGAACCTCGACGAAACCGGCGATCTGCGGTGCGAGTGCCGCCCGGATCGGGGCCAGTTCGACCGGGGAGGTGGGCATCTGATGGGAGACCACCACGATCGTCTCGCCCAGCGTGTCCGGGCCGAATGTCGACTTGAGCCAGTTCATCGCCTCGCGCATCCGGCTCAGCGGCTCGGACCGCGCGGGGGCCACGACGACCAGGGCCGCACCGGACTGGATCAGTGGGGCCAGGCGTGGTGAGCGAAGGGCGGTCCCGACGTCGTGGACGCGGGCACTCGCCCGACCCTCGAGCAGCAGATCGACCATCATCGGATCGGCGCTGTGGCCGTGGTGGGAGCTGCCGACGACGACCATCCCCGAGGTGGTCTCTGCCATCCGGGCGCTGAGACTGTCGATGGACCGGGCCGGATCGACGGCCCGGAACCGAGTGCGGGAGAGCAGGTTGCCTCCGTCGCTGGTCGAGTCGATCGCGGTGATGTCCTTGCCAGTACCGAGCCGCAGAGCCGTGGCCAGGCCGAAGGTCGAGGTGGTGGTGGAGGCCCCGCCGGAACCGGCGACGACCATGGCCGACACCTTCTCCGGTTCGGCGACCTTCGGGGTGCGGCGGATGGGGACGACGTTGCTCATCGGATCTCCTCGAGGGTGGCGATTTTCAGACCTGCACCTGAATCGGCGACTGTGATGCGCTGCGGGATGGTGCTCTCGGAACCGGAATCGGTACGCAGGAGCAACTGGACGTCGAAGGCGTTCGGGTTGGGGGTGGCCGCGATGGTCAGGCAGTGCGCGGCACCGGTCGCGGCGGCCGCATCGATCGAGGCTTGGATGGTGCCGACCGGGTTCGGGGTGAGCATCATCGAGGCGACCTTCGCGCCGTCGTGCTCGACGTAGTACGCGTAGTCGAAGGCCTGGATCAGACCGGGACCGCTGGTGAGGTCACCAGGGCCGCGGCCGACGATCTTCCCTCCCCCGGTCGAGCTCTCGCACCAGGCAGGCTCGTCTGCCGCCACGGAAGGGCCGGCGGCCCGGACCGAAGACGGCAGCGGGGGCACCGCGAAGTCCGTGCTGTTGTCGGAGGAACCGAGGACCACGACGGTGCCGGCGACTACCGCCAGTGCCGCCGCACCTGCGCCGACGAGGACCCAAGGGTTCTTCTTGGCGCCGGGGGCGGACTCGCGGGCGGGCTTGACCTTCGGCTCCTTCGGCGCGGGCGCCACCACGTCGGGTACATCGGCGTGCTCGACGGAAGCTCGAGCGGGGCGACGAGGGAGGCGGACGGACAATCCACGTCGTGCCTGCTCCTGGGCGACGAGTGGACCGCGCGGGATATGAGCGCGGGCCCAATCCGGTGCGTCCGCATACGGATCGGCGTCCACCTCGGGGAATTCGATCGCAGGCTCGCCGTCGAGGTCGGCGGCGTCTGTCCGCGGGTTCTCGACTGCCGTGTCGTGTTGATCGTCGGTCTCGCTCCAGCCGTAGACAGGCAGGACCGTGGTCAGTTCGTCGGTCGGATCGTCGTCGTGTTCGGCGACGGGCGAAGGCGCGTCCGGGATCTCCGGTTCCATCTGCACCACCGGAAGCACGACGTCCTCGTATGGAGATTCGTCTGCGGTGGGGTGATCGGTGTCGTAGTTTTCCTGCGGCACAGGGAAGTCCACGTCACCGCTCATGCCGATGATGTCGTCGTAATGCTCTGGAACGTCCGGGAACAGTTGATCCGTACGATTGTCCGTCGCCATTTTTCCTCCGAAGTTGATCGGCGAGGGCAGGATGCTTTCCTGCCCTCGCCAGGGGCTCACGCCGGGATGCCCGCGCCGATCGCGTCGGTGATCATTCCCATCGGCAATCCGGGGACTGCGGTGTTCGCCTGGAAATCGGTCACTGCCTGGTCGAATGCGGCGACAGCCTGCTCGCCACCGGGAAGCGACGACACCGCGTCGCGGGCCTGCTGGTCGACGATCGGGGCAGCCTCGACCACGCCGCGGACAGCGTCGGCCGCCGCGGAGCCGACCGGGGCGCTGGCTTCCCACTGATCGAGGGTGGTTTCGGTTTGCGCCGTGATCGCAGGCTGATCGATGTCGGGGATCTCGACCTCGGTGGGTGCACCGACCTCACCGGCGCCGTAGGCAGTGGCTGCGGCGACGCCAATCGCGCCACCGACGATTGCGCCACCCACAGCTGCCGGAACTCCGGCAAGCGCGCCGATACCTGCGCCGATGCCGGTACCGGCTGCAGTGCCGACGACACCGGCGGGGATGACACCGAGCGGCGTCAGAACCGGGGCGGCCAGCACGACCGCGCTGGTGCCGCCGATTGTGCCGCCGACAAGTCCGCCGGTCACGGCGCCGACGGCTGCGACAGGCACTCCGGCGGCGAGGGCACCGCCCACTGCTCCAGCTGCACCGCCCGCGACCTGCGCGGCCGCCAGGCGCTCGGCTTCCTCGGTCTTGAGGCCGGTGGAGCGCCAGAAGTCGGTGACCTGGGCTTCGATGACGGCCGTCTGACCATTCGTGCGGTCAGCGGTGTCCTTGCTCATCCAGTTCGGGCGATCCCCGAGGTAACGACCCCAACGAACCTTGTCTTCCGGTGCCTGGATCGGCGCGGTGAACTCCTCGAGCTGCGTGGGCAGGTGGAGCTGCGAGTAGTCGATCGGCTCGACGTAACTGCCCTGGTCGTAGGTGGGGACGACGTACTCGTTCGAGTTGTAGTCCCAGTTGTCGAGGGGCTTGGCAGGCTGCTGGTACTCCACCGGCACCGGCACCCACGTCTGCACCGGCTCGGGCTCGGGCGCAGGAGCGGTAGTGACCCCGCCCTGTGTGGACGGAGCGGGCGTGGTGACGCCGGACTGGGTCGACGGCGCCGTCGTCACGCCGCCCTGCGACGGTTCCGCGTGCGCGATACCGCCGCACGCAGTGACAATGACCGCGGCCGTGACTGCCGTTGTGCCAGCAGCCCTCACAATCCTGGCCTGCTTACGGTGCTTACCCATGTGTGCTGTTCCCTTCGGTGGATTAATCAGTGGTCAGGCCGTTCTGTGAGAACGTCGAGTCCGTCGACGTGGCGACGGAAGTGGAGGACGTCGGCATAGGTGACGAGGTCGCAGACGAGGAGCTGGCGGGCCGAGACGTTGTGGGCGCCAATGAGGTGGCGCTGGGCCGCGTTGTGCTCGTGGAAGAGCTTGACGGCGAGGACGTTTTGTTGCTGGTCGAGAGGTCGGAGGCCACCGCGGCGAACATCTTCGCCACGTACGCGGTCGGGGCCAGCCCGGTGGCGGTCGCCGCTGACGAGCCATACGAGCCGTGGGCTGCCTGAATGTTCGAGTACTTCGTCAGCGCCGCCAGGTCGAAGAGGTCCTTGTTCGCCTTGACCTCGCCCTTGACCAGGTCGAACGCCTGCTTGACCAGGCGCTGCGTCGTGGCCGGCGGAACCAGATTGATCACCGCGTTGACCGTCTTCGCGGCGATGATGCCGAAAGCGGCAACGGGATTCGCCAGACCCACGGCCGCGACAGCGGCGATCGTCTCCGGCGTGATCACCTTCTTCGCGACCGTGACGACCGAGTTCACCGCCACCAGGCCCACCTTCATCAGCGCGGAAATCGCCTCTTGGCCGGTCGGCGGGGTCGCCCGAGGATCCGAACCCTCAGCCAAACGCTGTGACAAGGTCTTCTTCGGAGTGATCGAGAGGTTCTCGAGTGAGTTTTTCGGGACCTGAATGTCTTCGTTGATCACGTCGACCCCGACGTTGAACGCCGTCGATGCGAGAGCAAGTCCGATCGTCTGCACCGCAACGAACGGGTCGCCGCCGACCTCAGCTTGACCAGCAACGTTCGCCACAGCCCGCGCAATCGGAGCCTTCGGCGGAGCATCGCAGGCCAGGTCACCGGTCTCGCACCACATCGACACCCGACCGGTGAGCGAGCCGAAGCTGCTAGCGATGTCGGCAACCGGACCGATCCCCGCACCCGTCGCCGTCGTGACCGTCACCGCGGGAAGGGCCTTCACCGCTGAACCCGAGCTCCCCGGGACAGGGGAAGGCGTGGTCTGGGAGGTGCCGGGGAAGACACCCGAGCCTTCCGCGCGGGTCGGGGAGCCGAACAGGGCGGCAGATGCGATGGACGAAGCTGGAACGCCGCTGACCTTATTGGCGCCCACCTCCGTGAGGAACTCCGAGGCAGCTTGGGCGAACTGGCTGTACGCCGCGATCGCGAGCTTCGTCGACGGGCACGAATCCAGGACCTTCTCCGCCGCGGTCTGGAGGTTGTCCTTAGCGGCGGAGACGGATACGGCGTAGGACTCCTTGCCGCCGGGAACCGCACCACCGAAAGCCGCGGGATACGGGACGTAGGCGCGGTCGACATCTACGCCGAGCTGTCGCGCCTGGTCGAGCAGCGGCGACATGATGTTCGAGAGCATTCCCGTGTCGGCCTTTACCGGTGCGTCCGGCGAAGACTCTCCCGTGCCCTGCCCTCCGAGCACGAACAGCGCGGGGCAGTCCTGCACCAACTGATCGACCCAGTTGGTCGATGCGTGTGCGGGAACGGTGTTCGCACCGACACTCACGGCCACCGCGACAGCGCCGACGACCGTCGAGGCGGCGAGACGCCGAAGCGGACGAGGTGCGCCACCCGGCCGTGAACCCTGATCCATATTCATTCGGAACCCTTCAATGCAGAGGACGGGGAGGCGGCGAAACTCCAGCTGAACCCGCACGTGAGATCGGGATAAGCGCGTGACCAAGCACGCACGTTGCAAAGCCGGGAACTGCCGGACTGAAACAGATGTGGCCGGGCCATCGACCTGAGCACCCCGCCGCGTCCGCCTTGACCGGCGGCACGCGGTCACAGGTGCAGAAGGTCGGGGCGCCTCAGGCGGTCGAGTGCGTCCACCTGTTTCGAGAGTCGTGCTCGCCTTGTACACGAGCTCAAACTACCGCACAGAAGCAACATACGGAACCGTTAGGAGCATCATAGAAGCATCACAGAAGTCGATGTGATGGTTGATCGGTGGGTGTTTCTTCCCGGAGCAGGGTTCGCCTTTACTGTGAACGCATGCCCAGCCACCGTGAGCTCGTGAGATTCGGCGCTGTTGTCGCTGCACGCAGGAGCTGGCTTGGACTAACTCGGGACCAGGTGCATGCCGCCGGCGGTCCCGCGGACACGACCCTGGCGCGAATCGAGAATCCGACCTCGACCACCGCACCGCCGAGGGCCCGGACCCTGCGCCGGCTTGACGAGGGGCTCCGGTGGTCGCCTGGTAGCGCGGCCAGAACGCTGGCGGGAGGTGAACCCGATCCGCTCGATATCGAGTCGACAGAGGACTCGGAACTGTCCGCGGCACCCAACCCGCTCAATTTCAGCAAGCTCGAGATTTCCGTCGAGCTCGTACGGGGACTACTGACCACGGCTGATGCCGTCTACGACGTCCTTACCCGAAAGGACTTGCCAGAAGCATGGATGCCGGTCGCAGAGAAAGCGGCCGACGAGCTGGCTAGCATCATCCGAAAGCTCAGTGCCGCGTACGCGACAGAGGTTCTCGAACGGGCTGGCGGACCAGGTCATGTGCTTACTCCCGCTGTAGAGATGGCTTATCGTGAGCACCTCTCCAGCTCAGTGCAGAGCTCCGACCCCGAGATAGCAGAGGAACAGTTGTACCGCCGCTGGCTCGCCGGTAAGGAACAAGACGTCGACGAGGCCACCCGAGAGGCGTTTGTCCGGCGCTGGCAAGCCAAACAGCGTGTACTACAAGCAAGGAAGAGCTGAAGAATTATGAGCAATCAGATCCCGTTGTCCCAACGCCTCGACCTGCTGTTTGTCCTGTGGTGCAAGAGTGCGGACTCCCCAGCGCCGTACTCGGATATCGCGGCAGAAGTGTCGCGGCGTACCGGCGTGGTGTTGACCGCCGACGCGGTCGAAGACATTCGCTTCGGACACCGCCTACCTGATCCCGCAGTGGCGATCGCCATCGCGGAAGCGCTCGGCTGGGACGAACCTGTCTACCTTTCCGACGAACCGGCGCAGTACGTCGAGTACTTCAACAATCTCCAGACCCTGCTAGTACAGCGTGATACGAAGACCGTCCTGGTTGGAGGCTTCCGTTCGTCTACCGAGGATCTCAGTAAGGAAGCGCGCGACGAGCTCCACGAGCTTCTTGGCGAGATCGAGGCCGCCGAAGATGGCCGCAGAACAACCAAATAGGCGACGAGGGAAGCGTGAACGATCTTGCTGGGGAGGACGAGGATAGGGAGATCGCTGAACGTGCGGTCGCCAGGATGCCGATGCAGCGGCCCTGGTCGCTCGACCGGCTCATCGCGGAACTGAGTCTGCAACGTGGCCGGCCTATCGTCACTGCTCCACTCCAGCGCAAGTCGAAGCTGAGCGGGGAAGTATCGGGATTGTGGGTTCCCCGCGAAGACCGTGACCTCGTCTTTTACCGTGACGGCGCAACGGGAATGCAACGCGACGCAATTATCTGTCATGAGCTGGGCCACATCGTCCTCAGCCACGGTCGTCTCAGCCGTGAGGCCGTCGCGCGATACAACTCGCGTCTCAACAGTCGTCTGCCGCGAGAGATGATCACGCGATTCTCGACTCCCCTGTGCCTGATGAGATCCCAATACGAAGAGCCGGTCGAGCGGCAAGCTGAATGGTTCAGTCGGATTCTCCTGGGGAAAGGGTCGGAGTTGACGGCGCCTTTGGTACCAGAGGACGCATCACCTCGGCATCGTCGGATGCTCGAGCGTGCTGCGCGTGCCTTCGGATGGGACCAATGACGATCTTCATCACCGCCGTGATCTCGCTCGCGGTGCTCGCCGTCGCTTCCTACAGGATCGTCGTCGACGGTGCCGCAACTCGATCTCGGTGCCCTCTGGCGGGACTGTCGAATCCTGTTACTCAGCTTCTCCTGTGCCTCGGGTTTGCCAAACTCTGTCGGGTACCCGTGATCACGGACGACATCATCAATCCACGACTCCGCGACTTCACAGGCGTCGCCAACATCATGTCCCTGGCCGGTATGACGTGGGCTGCGTTGATTGCCATTCCGCTCATGGGTATCGCTGCCTACATCACAGGCGGCGTGCAATTCTCGGCACGGCTACAGCTGCTCCAGGCCGGCCTCATCGTCGGCGTGATGACCATCGCCTTTCTGTATTCGCCGATGGCCGACCAGCCCACCTCATACATGACCAGCGATTTCCCCGTCACCGGCTCGGTGCTGTTGTACTGGTTGGCGTTCCTTCTGCCGATTCTCACATCATGTGGAGTGACCGCCTACCACTGTGCGGCGTCACTGATCCTCGTACGCCGAGGCCTCTTGGCCCGCGCACTGGGCGCATTGTTCTGCGCAGCAGTGATCGGGATCCTCTACTGCTCTCACAAGGTGGTCGACCTGTTCTTGCAGTACTCGGGGGTCGACAACGCATACTCGCATAACGCCAAGGCCATTTCGCTGGTCCTTGTGCTCGTGGCGCTGGCATTCGCGGCACTGGCCGCCGGCATCTACGCCGGCGCCCCACTGCCCCAGCGCATCCAGCGCTACCGCCTCTTGCGCAAATACGGCCGCGATTGGCTCACAGCACGGGCGAACACCCCAGTAGTTGTCTTGGACCGCTCACACGAGCTGAAATACACCCGCTGGGCATGCTGGGCGGCCGCGAGAACACCGACCGCTGCATTCCATCTTCAGGTGGAGCTCGCAGATGCCTCGGATCTCGCTCCCAAGCAACCCGTCACGGCAATTGCGACGCGATGAGCCAGGCCACCTCATGTCCTGGCTCTTCGAGGTACGGGACCTCCCTGCCAAGGGTTTGAGCGAAGTCCTTTATCGATACGGATTCGGTCTCCCAGCCCCATTCGGCCAGCCAATCACCGGGATTGGCCACTACGGATTTGAAGCCGTAGCCCCCTTGTGCAGTGCGCGCCGCCATCTCCTTGGACTGCGCCTCTTCAAGCGAACCGACTCCGAAGTGGACGGCCAGTAGACGGCTCCCAGGAATGGAGAGCTGCGTGAGCTGTTTCATGATCTGGGCGTTCTGCTCAGTCGTGAAGTAGATGAAGACTCCCTCTACGACCCATGCAGTCGGCAGCTTTGCATCAAATCCCGCAGCGACCAGATGTGTCCCCCAGTCATCGGCGAGGAGATCAGCCTCGACGTCGATGACCGGGAGGGCAGCGCCGATCGGCTTCGTGGGCGCTGAATCGAGCGCGCGCCGCTTGAAACTGAAGAGGTGCGGGAGATCCAGCTCGTAAGCCGATTCCACCCCCGGCAGGGCGAGCCTTCGGGCACGGGTGTCCAGGCCCGCGCCAAGCACGACCAACTGCTTGACCGCACCCGAGGCAGCGGCCTCGCACAGCGCGTCGTCCAGGAACTTCGTACGCGCGACTACCGACTGATAGACCCGCGACGCCGTCACGTCACTGAGACCAATAGACCCGATCGGCAACCCCGAAGCATCAACGAAATGCGCTGCTAAGGGGTCGGAAAAAAGGCGGTCATCACGTCCGGTCTCCAGAGCACGGAAATGCGCCACAGCCACTGCCGTTGCGCTGATATCGCCTTCGCCTTGGATCGCTTCGCTCATGCCCCCGGTTCTACCGCATGCCGACCCAAAGACAGGGAGCAGGGATGGCCCAAAGCGTTATGATGCCCATATGATGCATGTATGTTGCCAACGGTGATGATCGTATGAAATCCGTTGCCTACGGCGTGTCGCCTCGCTTGAGTCTGTTTCGGGTACCACAATCTGACGCATGGTCGAGATGTCACCGCGGAAGCCCGGACGCCCAAGTCTGGGTGAACGTAAGCAGCTGAAGGTTCGTGTCATTCCGGAGATCAAAGACGCTGCCAAGCGTGCCGCGCACTCACACGGCATGACGGAAACGCAGTACATCACTGCTTTGATCGCGGCCGACACCGGTCTGACAAACCTCGTGACCCCAATTCAGCAGGAGGAGTTGCCACACACCGCGTAAGTGGAATTCGCGAAGTCGGCCGTCGGGTGACGGTCCGAGACAACTGAACGTTCCAGCAGTGCAGCAAGCCATCCTTGAGATATCAAAAACCCCCGGCGGGTCAGGCCGAGGGTTCTCGAAGTTGGCGAGATCCGAGTAATCAGCTCGTTTCTCTGCGGTACTGCTATTTCCCCGAAGGGACTGTCTTGCCGGACAGAGCCCAGGGTACCTCGACGTGCCCTGACGGATCAATAATTCATGCGCGTGTCACAACTAACAAGCACACGCACCCCGATCTCTATCAAACATTTGCGCACCAATGGGCGCCTCGCCGGACCGTGCGGGTAGACCCATCACGCGAACACAAATACGACACAAGCATGGTGGCGCCGCAGCAGCCGCCCGACTATCCATGGGCGATCTATCTCGCCAGCTCAGACCATCGCTTTCGGCTTCTCGTGTTTGACTTCGACACCTCCCGTCTTGGCGCCGACCAGGCTCGTACCGATTCGGACCGCCTCGCCGCACACCTTGACGAACTGGGTGTCCATTACCTGCGTGCGCACTCCGGCCCTACGGGCGGCCAACACATCTGGCTCCGACTTGGCGAGGACGGTGCCGATCCGGCCGCTGTCGGGGAACTCAACCGCGTGCTCGAACAGCACTACGCCACCTTCGACACATCACCCCTGAGCAAACCCCGTAGGGGGGTTGTGCGGCCCCCAGGCGCGCCACATCGCGACGGTGGACGGTCGGTCCCCCACCTGGCCGGTGCCGAGCTGCGGCAGGCTCTGAAGCGTGTTAGCCGCGGGACGACGTCGGAAGTCGTCACCTGGCTTCTGGCTCGTCACCCCCACACCCCACCCATACCGAGGCCGATAGCCCAGATCTCGGCGGCGGTGCGGGCCGCACCGATCCGCATCGGTGACCCGACGACAAACCCTCACCTTGACCGCCCACGTCGTCCGCTGTCCGCGGCTACCCAGGAACTCCTCGACACCGCACCCGGTGAGCGTGCGGACCGAAGCGCCATCGCACACAGCATCTTCCTGGGGATGGCATGTGCCGGCCACACCCTCAACGACGCCCGCACCGCGGCCGAATCAGCCCCCGGACTAGTCCGACTCAGGGAAGACCGCGACCACGGCCGCGACGACGTCGCACGTCAATGGGACCGAGCCCTACAGCGCGCAGCGACCTTCTCCTACCTCCCCGAGGGCAACCACCTGCAGGAACCGATCGACCAAGATCTCGACACGATCGAACGCGCGCTCACCGTCCACGCAGCACGATTCGCCCAATCCGGCGGTGAGAGCGACGAGCGAATCCTCCACGCACTGATCACCTTCGCCCGGACAGCCCGTACACGAACCCTGGACATCGACTGCCGCCGTCTCGCGCAGAGGGCAGGACTCGCCGCCTCGACCATCTCGCGACGCCTACGTGTCCTTGCTCAGACCGGGTGGGTCACGCAAACCGATGCTGCGGCCGGAACCAGAGCAGCCAGCTGGACTCTCAACCTCCCCCCGAAAGGTTGGGAAGATCCAGCTGCAACACAAGGGAACCCGCCCCCGGCCTTGGCGCCCGCTTCCACGCTCCTAACTCACCACACACACGACCTCTGGTCCCCCCGGCCGGGACTCGGAGCTGCCGCTGCCCGCATCCACTGGGCCATCCTGGGTGGGGCCAGGACTCCCCAGAAGATTGCGGGAGCGACCGGGTACAGCCTTAGGACGGTGGAGAAGACGCTGCAGAGGTTCAGTCGCCTCCACCTGGTCGGACCTGGTCCGAGGAGCGCAGAAAGCGTAAATGGGCAGCTCCATACGGCGGCGAAGGAGTTAGGCGTTGCCGAGGTCTCAGCTGGTAGACGGGAGCGGCACATTATCGATCGGGAGCTGTACGCGTGGTGGAACGACGAACAGGCGTGGCGCCGGCGGAGAGGCAAGAAGCGTGGACCCAAACGTGACGCCGGAATGGCAACTACCCTCGCGCTACCGATCGACGGCCCAGCCAGGATCAAGTACGGCAGGTTCCCCACAAAACCCGGCGGCCGCGCCGACTATCGGACCGCACGCGACACTGTCCGTGGCTACCTTGCCCCGGCGGAACGAGTAGCAGCGTAACCCTGATATACACGCGGTACTCCCCCTCAAGAAAGGTCCCACCTACGTGGTTCTTACCCTCGATCAGCCTTACACCGGTCACGTCTCACCTGGATCGAACCCGCAGCTCCATAACGTCGACGGCGGCCGCATCATCAAGATGTCCGTCGCAGCCGGCGACAACAACGTCTATCTCATCGAGTGCACGACTACAGGGCAAGCTCTACTCATCGACGCCGCGAACGAACCCGAACGCGTCGTTGCGCTCGTAAAGCAAGAAGCACCCGATCTCCGCCTGGTTGTCACCACTCACCAGCACATAGACCACTGGTGGGCGCTCAAGGATGTCGTCGCAGCCACCGGCGCCCCGACCGCAGCACATCCACTCGACGCCGAGGCCCTACCTGTCACTCCCAACCGTTCTCTCGTGGACGGTGACAAGATCACAATCGGGGTCCTCACCTTCGAGGTCATCCATCTCCGCGGACATACCCCCGGATCGATCGCTCTGGCCCTCACAGAACGCGACCGCGGACGGACGCACTTGTTCACAGGTGATTCGCTGTTTCCCGGCGGCATTGGAAAAACCGCAGAGCCCGAGAACTTCGATACCCTCATCACCGACGTGGAAACAAAAATCTTCGATCGGTACCCGGACAACACCCTCGTCTACCCCGGTCACGGCGACGACACCACCCTCGGTGTAGAGCGGCCCCACCTCACCGAGTGGCGCCAGCGAGGCTGGTAAGCGTGAGCGGCGTGCTCGGAAAGCTCAGGCCACTGTCACGTACCGATAGGCCGGCGGCTACGCCGCGAGCATGGCTGTCGCCCTCACCGTTTCGACGGGGAGGGCGACAGCTGCATGGATTGGGCGTGTCCAAAAGAGCACGGCTGCAAGAACGAACGACGACTCAGAACCGGGTATCCGATCTTGTGCAGCGCACGAGGGGTGGTAGAGGTGCGGCGGCAATGGAGCTCAGCTTCTCCATCCATGCTCTGCCCTGTCCGCCCAACAGGGAGGAAAGGCCGACCCGCCGCAACCGGCCTGCTTTCACACTGCCGAATGGTTCGATCGGTCGCAATTCGACACGCCGCCTGGCCGCCGGCGGATTTGAGTATGCATGCTGCTGTGGGCATATGCCGATTGGCGTAACCTCCACTCCCCCATCGAGTTGTGCGACGAGCCCTCACCTAACACCCGCGGCCGTGCGCAGACCGGCGCGCTAGATCCGCAGTTCCGCATATTCGCATATTCGCAAATCCGTAGATATCGGCAGTCGCTCGATTGCTCCCAGTTGCGGACCGGCGTCCTACAACGAAAACGCCGCGTCGTGCAGACCTCCTCTCGGCCGCCGTGTTAGCGCACCTCCGCAAGTCCGTATATCCGTGAATCAGTAGACGCGGATGAAGCAGATTGCCCCGGCGATGCAATCCCGTGTCTGGGCCGCAGCGGTCGTGCAGGTCGCACTTGACCGAGATTGCAGCATCATTCCGCTGCCGGCGTTCCGCACTGAGTTCCGTTGCACGCTTGAAGTCGCCGTTGCACGCCACCCGATGATGATCCGTAAATCCGTAAAGCCGTATATGCGGAGAGCCGTGCAAGTAGTGCATCGCCACGGCCATAGGCGTGCAACCTCACTGCACGGCGGCTTCCCATGCCGGGCGGGCACACGCAAGTCCGTAGATTCGTATATCCGTGAATGCGGAACGTCCGCGCTGGATTCCTCACCTAACACCCGCGGCCGTGCGCAGACCGGCGCGCTAGATCCGCAGTTCCGCATATTCGCATATCCGCAAATCCGTAGATATCGGCAGTCGCTCGATTGCTCCCAGTTGCGGACCGGCGTCCTACAACGAAAACGCCGCGTCGTGCAGACCTCCTCTCGGCCGCCGTGTTAGCGCACCTCCGCAAGTCCGTATATCCGTGAATCAGTAGACGCGGATGAAGCAGATTGCCCCGGCGATGCAATCCCGTGTCTGGGCCGCAGCGGTCGTGCAGGTCGCACTTGACCGAGATTGCAGCATCATTCCGCTGCCGGCGTTCCGCACTGAGTTCCGTTGCACGCTTGAAGTCGCCGTTGCACGCCACCCGATGATGATCCGTAAATCCGTAAAGCCGTATATGCGGAGAGCCGTGCAAGTAGTGCATCGCCACGGCCATAGGCGTGCAACCTCACTGCACGGCGGCTTCCCATGCCGGGCGGGCACACGCAAGTCCGTAGATTCGTATATCCGTGAATGCGGAACGTCCGCGCTGGATTGCTCCCGCTACCGACTGGGGCGCGCAACGACGAAGGCCAATGACCCGTACCGCTGCACGCCCGCGTATACGCGAGGTCGTAGTTCCGTAGTTCCGTAAGTCCGCAAGTCCGTTGATCCGTGAATCAGTATTCGGGAGCGGTCGGCCCGGAACTGACTTCCACGGTCCGCGATCACGTCGAGTGAGCCGGACCGGTCGCCCCCACGAAGAGTCTCCAAGTGCGCAGATCCGCAGATCCGTAGAAGCGGAATAGATGCACGGGAGCTGCGTCGCACGGTCGCGATAGTCCAAGGCGTTGATCAGGGTCCTCCGGAACGGGTCGCGCAGGAGCTTTGGCCACCCTTGTGGCGATGGTGCGAGACGGAGGCCCTCAGGTGCAACACCGCCGTTCCGTGGATACGGAAACACGGAAACACGGAAAGCCGTTTTTCCGCGTGTCAGTCCATCAGTAGATGCTGAAGTCCGCGTACGCTGACCTCCGTAGATCCGCTAGTACGCACCTTGCAGCTCGTGCGACTCAGCTTGCACACCCGCAAGATTCGGGGTCTACCAGTGCAAATTCATGCGGACACACGGAAATACGGAAATACGCAGGAGCGGACATGCGGAAGCGGGAGACATGCTTGTCATCACAACACTGAACCTCAAGGGCGGTTCCTCGAAAACCACGTCAGCCGCCTTCATCGCCCACGCACTCCATGAATCGGGGCTCAAGGTCCTCGCCGTTGACGCAGACGGAGAGAACGAGTCACTCCTGCAGTGGGGGAGTCTCGGTGAATGGCCTTTCCCGACGATCGGCATGGCTGTCCCGAACTTGCACAGGCAGCTTCCGGGTATTGCGAACGGCAAGTACGACGCTGTAGTCATCGACACGCCGCCGATGAAGGAGCAGCGAAGCATCGTGCTCTCGGCTGCACGACTTGCAACGCACGTGGTCTGCCCGATGGCCCCGACGCCGATGGAGTACAACCGTCTTCCCGCGGTGCGGCAATTGCTCGTGGACGTCGCCGAACTTCGGGATGGGGACGCCCCTGCCTTTACAGTCCTGTTCACCCGAACCGTCTCGAATGCGGCCTCGACAGAGGTGTATCGAGAAATGGTCGCAGAAGACGGTGACCACGTTCTCAAGCCAACTGTGGGCCGTCTCGAGCGCTACGCCCAGGCCTTCGGGATGCCGATCGAGAATGCTCTCAACTCGGCCTACGGGGATGCGGTGATCGAGCTCCTCGACCTCGACGTGCAGAAGGAGATCGCATGACATCCGCAGCAGATAAGATCCGCGCTAGTGCCGAGCGCGCGCGAATGCAAGTGGCGACCCAACCCCAACCGGGGGAGGAGCACGAGCCAGTAGCGGCGGCCCCGGCGACGAGGGTGCAAGAAGAAAAGCCCCGCAAGCCTGCCGTTCGCGCGGTTCCTGTCATTCCGCCCCGTCAAAAAGACATCCGTAAGAACGTCGACCTCTCGCCCGATCAGAATGACCGGCTGGGGGACTGGCAGCGCGCCGCAGCAAGAGAACTCGGCGTGGCTCGAGTGACGGCCCAGGATGTGCTTGTTGCACTCGTGGAAAGACTCCTTGCAGATCCCGACCTGAGCGAGCAGATCAAGAAAGACCTGCACAACACCCGCTTCTAGCTGCAACTCCGTAAATCCGTAAACACGAGGATCCGTAAACGCTGATATGAGGAAGTCCCGTCGGCGCGCACCGACGGGACCCCTTCGACCGGGCACACCCCTAGGAAGGACAACCCGATCATGATCGACGATAGCTTGCAGTCGGCACGCCGCCGGCTCAACTCGAAGTCAGCCGCGTTGCTTGCAATCACTGCAATGACGTTGGCCCTTGCAGCCCTTGTCTTCACACTCTCGTTCGACGCCCAAAGACAGCTCATCCTCGAGATCGGCGTCAAACCCGAGTTCGCATGGATGGCGCCGGTCGCACTCGACATCACCACCACCGCCGCGCTACTCGGACTGACCGTCCTGGCCGACGACGAGGAGTACCACTCGGCCCGTGTCTACTGCCGAGCGTTCGCCGTCGCCACTGTGCTCCTGAGCGTCGCAGGCAATGGATACCATGCCTTTGGGCTCGCCAACGTCCGGCTTGACCAGACCGCTGCGGGAATCGACGTCGGATACAACCCGCAGCCCGCGAAGGTCGCCGCCTTCATCGCGACGATCGCGCCCCTTCTGTTCTTGGCGCTGATGCACCTCTTCACGATCATGTTGCGTGCAATCGTGAACGAGCGTGCACGGTACCTCCGCGTTGTCTCCGAACACTTGCAGCGAGAGAAGGAAAGCGCGGAACGAAGCACAACCGTTGACGATCAGTCACACGCTCCGACCGATGTACTCCCCGACGGCTACAACGAACTGGCCGCACCTAATTTGGAACCGCAGCCAACGATTGCACCTACTGCCTACTCCTTCGATCCTGACGAGGAGGCCGGCGAAATGTCTGCACCCGGTCACGATGCGCTTCCCGCAGCGATTGCATCCGAACTGGAAGCGGTGCACGAGCTCCACACCCCCGCGGCAACCACACGCAACGGATACGACCAGACCGAATCAGGCTTGCAGGCCTTCCTTGTGAGCTGCAATCTCCGTCCGCAGGAGAAGGAAGTCGCTGCATTGCTCCTCGAGCGGCCGGATCTGACCTACGCGCAGGTCGCAGGGATGCTCCCGGACGAGCCGGTCGAGTCCACCGTTTGCAGGCGGTGGCACCGGTTCAAGGACGCTGCCATGGACGAAGGCTTCGATATTCCACCCCTGCCTCGGATGCCGTTCACCGCTGCAACTGCTGCCGACACGGATGAGTTCTCGGACAACCGCGAAGTCCTCCCGGTCTAGGAACAGCGCAGAGAGTCGACGAACGATGAGGGACGGGGCGGGCGGCGCACGAGAACTGTCGGGCGTCGCCCGCCCCGAACGCTCCCGGCCGTCACGTGATGAAACGACCCGGCAGCGAGTGGGTGGTCAGCTACCGTCCGCCGCGAGTGTTAGGTACCCGTCGAATATGTTGCCCGCGTCCTTCCTGCTCACAGCGAAGAGGCGGTGATCGAGGTGTCGGACGAGATGCTCGCCGCCCGCGATTGGGTGATCGAGCAACTCCGCTTCCCTCAGCGCGCGCCTCGCACAACGGCCGTCATCGCTTGGCCCCACGTCTCTGCAACAACACAGTCGGCGGTAGCCGGCCTCTCGAACGCGATCCTCGACGCGAACGAGCTCGTTGCACAGCCGAGCTGGTGGCGGAGCATCACCGGACGGCCTCGCGGATACCCGCAACTGACAACCAGGCAGCGTGCAGAGCTTCAACAAGCGCATACGGCTTTGCACTGGCCATTGCGTGAGGAGGGGCCCGAGATTCGCCTCGTTGCAGTCGTAGAGGACGTTGTTGCACGCCTCGTTTCCCACCCCGCGTGGGCGCACTCGCTACTCGACGGACACCGAACCATCCTCGGATTCACCATCGAGGTGCAGATGATCGCGGCCGCGGCGCACGACTTATTCAGGCTTCGCGCGAACACCCCAACGGCCCCGGTCAACGACGGAACCGACAACCTCGCCAGAGCACGCGCCGAATGGGAACGCCGCCAGGTAGTCGCTGCGAAGGCGGAAGCCGGTCTCATCGACCGAGTTGCAGCACTCCGCGCCTACGAAGACGCGCTGACACCTATCGCAACGAGCCTCCACAACCTCCGCGCCATCACCGAGATGGCCACCGGGGGAGCCGACGTCGACCGGCTCTACGAAGGCATCGTCGGCGCCGAGTACGCCGTCGAGCGGACCTCCGCGCTACGCAACGACATCGACGACATCCGCGCAGCCCTCGATGCCCAGGTCACCTACCTCGACAGTCTCATCGGACCACACCGGAATGCATGAGTGACATGCATTCGTTGCAGAAGACGGTGCTGCCGCGACACCGCTCCGCGCTGACTTGCCCCGTATGCCCGCTGGTGGCGTCGCTCAGTGGTCGGCGGAGAAGGGGGGTGCATTCCGTTGGGTCTTCTCGCGGGCGAGGTACTTGTAGATGCCGGGCTGGCTGAGGTTGAAGCGTTTTGCCAACTCTGCGATGGAGTACTCGCCCCGTTGGTGCTGGTCGTAGAGCTCTGACTGTTGCGCCGGATCGAGGATGGGCTTGCGGCCGGCGAAGCCGCCTGCAGCCTTCCGGCGGGCGTTGCCTTCCATCGTGCGCAGGCGAATCAGACCGGATTCGAACTCGGCAAAGGTCGTCGACAACATCGCGAACACCGTTCGCCCGATCGGCTCCTTCGGGTCGTGGGCTGTGCCGTCGAACATCAGCAGCACGTCGCGAGCCTGAAGGTCTGTTGCGATCGCGCTGAGGTCAGCGACAGACCGTGCCAGCCGATCGAGTGAGGTGACGACCAGGGTGTCCCGAGCGGAAACCGCCGTCAATGCCTCCGTGAGGGCGGGTCTGGGTCTGTCCGTTCCGGTCAGGCCGTGATCCACATGAATGGAGTTGTCGCCCACGCCTAACACTCGCAGTTGATCGCGCTGATCCCGTTCGTCGTCCGCGGACGACGAACAACGTGCGTACCCGATCAACATCCAACCATCCTATTCTACGAATAGACCTCTTCACGTATTCTCCCAAGAGAGCCCTCTCCATCGAGAATGTTGCTGGTGGTGCGCCGAGTCGATGAAAGGACTGTGCTGCTCCACTGGCCTGACGGCGGTCGCTGTCATCTTGATGGCCGTCGTAACGGACTTCGACGTACCGGGTCGGCGTGAGCCTGTCAACGCGCGGGGATGTGTGTCGTCAGCGCAGTTCAACGCTGCTTCAGGGGTGAGACAATCGACGGATGCCAGAATCGAATGACGGTCCTACTGACCACCACAACCTACCGTGGGCATTTGGCTACGAATCGAGGGTGACGACCAGTGCGGGCGCACGGTTTGAGTTTCCGGCACCGGCGGAATTGTGGCGGGCGCCACTTACCGGCGACAATGGCGTTATCAGTCGCGTTCCGCTTCTTTTTGTTCGAGCAGCGTGCCGACGTCGCTTATCTTCAACCGGGGTCTCTCAGACGACCGCGAGTCGACAACACCTGCGGAGTATACGAGCGGGCCGCTGTCCGGCAGGGCTGGAAATAACTTTCGAATGAGAGTCACGGTCGGATATGAGACGACGCGGGTCTCGTGGGGTGTGCCCAACTCAACGCCATATAGACGGCCTTCCACATGACGGGCACGATCGACAGCAACGAGCTGCACATCGCCGAGGTGCATTACTGAGCCACCTCTTGTGTACTCAACGCGGTACTCCCCGATCGAGTCGGGGGTCCTTTCAGGATTCCGCTCCACCCTGTAGATAACATTTTCCAGACAACCTTTGAGTACAAGGCTGGTTATAGTGAAGATGTGGGTATGCACAAGGCCTAAGGAGTCGATCCGCGCGTCCGGACGCCACACGTGCAAATAAAATCGTTCGCTCGGGTCACAGTCAGTTATGTATTCAGATACATCAACTCGGAAGAACCCAAGCGGATGTTTCTCCCCAGTGCTGGATCCTATTTCCATGAGCTCCTGCAAGACTTCGGTGCATAATGAAAAGTCAGGGCCACATTCCCGCAACGCCTTTGCGGCGCTATCCAGTGCTGACACCGCTACGCTCCCAAATTGTTTGCATCTCGTCATCAGAAATCTGGAGTTCACGTATGAGATTTTTACGTGAATTTCCAGATATGACTTTTACGCCGTCGAGCAGTGCACGAACCTCGTCGCTTCTGAGTAGACCCGGATCCTTCCCGCGTGAGCGAAGTGCACTAAACGCGTGCGACAAGTCGAGCCGAGGAAGTGTCTTACTGTCTTGAGTAAATTCGTCCTCGAGGTGTGAGAATATCCAACTATTCGAGCCGAAGGCAAGGGCGGGATCGCTCCGATTCGCGACGGTAATGAAGCACTCCAATTCGCTCATATCATATCGCAAAGGTGAGTAATCTGTAGTGAAGCAAACGATGGGCTCGATACGCGTTAAAGCGCCGTACCAACAGACCGCCAACACGCTGGACAATATTTCTAGCGCAAGGGATCGCCCAGTTATTCCCGTAGTCTGATTGCAAGTCATGCGGTAATGGGCATATGCGTCACACAACTTTTGATCAAGGATATTCACGACCTGCATATGATATGCCACATCGGTCTCGGTGATTTTGGACAGCATCGGAAGAACATTCGTTCGCTGCCATGATCCGGTGCCGCCACTGAATGCCCACCGACTCGAATTTTGCAAAGTAGCCTGCAAGCGCCTCGAGATATCCGAAGGATCTATCTCAGCCCCGATCATCCTCAATCCTTGGCGCCATTCACGAAGCTCCGCATTAAGCGTGTTCGACGCGTCGCGTTGAAGTCGAAGTTCCGCCTTCGCTTGGATGACCGCAGCCAGCAATAGTGCCGCTAGCCCTAAGGCGATATTACGAAATACATTCTCGCTGAATTCGAACCAGTCAAAAAGGGTTGCCAGGATAACGATAATTGCAGCGGCGATGGTCACGATCTCGAATGGCCATCGAAGAACCCACCGGAAAAATCGCATACATGTCCCCTTTCATACCGTGCTATCGCGACCGACTAACCGTCCCGCTCGTCGATCAAGCAGCGGGATTCGTGCCCAGTGAACGGACGAACTGATCGATTGACTCGACAGCGTGATTGATTCCGTACGCAAGGATGATCCCCGAGTTGGTGGGGACGTGCCCAGCGCCATCTGCAACTGCCACAGCCTGAGTTCGATACCCGCTGACGACGCCGAGAACCTGCCAGTCGTCAGTCCCCAGCCGATTGAAGACGACTGGCCCTCCCGAGAATCCCGGATTGTTGATCCCATCGAGTAGCCACAGCAGTACTGAATTCGACCTGTCATTCCCCGACACGATGGATTTCTTCACAATTGGCAATGTCTCAAATGCATTCTGGAAACTTAATCCAAACGGGAATCCGAGAAAGTACGCATCCTGTGTTATGACACAGCCTTCACTGGACGGAAGGAGGCTCAGATCATGAGTGAGCTCATTCCCGTTTAGCGACAGGACCGCGATGTCCGCACCCGGATTCACTGGAGGAACGAGCTGCAGCGGCAATCCGGCCTGTTCGACGCCATCGTGAGTGACCACCTTGATATCGACAGGATTGACGCCCTCAAGAACATGTTGCGCCGTCACAAGCCACTGCCTGCCGTGTCGATTGATCGTGAAGCAAGTACCCAAGCCCGTGGGTGTCTTGATCTTGAGCGTGCGTAGGTAGCACTGACTAGGAACAACCATGGGTGGAGCCTAGCTGCATGGTTTAACGAATGAGACGAACCCCGCTAGCGCTTCGTCCCGGCCCCGATACTGACGGCTCCGAGCAGACTCACTTTCTTTTGGTAGGCGAGCGTCTATGGATCGACGGACATGCGGATCTACGTATCTACGTATCTCGCCACCCGACGGAGTGGTCGTCTCGGTGGACTCTGGCGAGCTATCTCTCTGTCCGTCGAATCCGGAACCGGAAGTCCTGGCTGTCTGCTTCAACTTGATGGCAAGGAACCCACACTTGCCCAGGCGCTTTGGCAATGCCTCAGATCGAATGGCGCACGGTGGCAGAGGATCTGTCCGTGTCACTTCCGGTTTGTGCGCGGTTGGTGACGAGAATTCCGCTTCCCGCACCGTCTCCCGGGAAACCCCATCTCAGCGCGTTTTTCGCGTCGAAGTCGTGTCGGAGGGTGCCGATAACGTGCGCGGCATGACGATCGACCAGGGCCTACGTCCTCGCGAGCTGCCCGCGGCTGCTGTTACCGGTGTCGCCGCGGTGTTTCCGGATCTGCCGGAGGCGGTGGCGGCGCGGATCGGACGGTCGGTGGCCGAGTCCCGGTCCGAGGGCACCCGCCGCACCTATGCGTCGGCGTGGCGGCGGTTCGAGCGGTGGTGCACCACCTGCGGGCATACCCCGTTGCCGGCGCACCCGGCAACCGTGGCTGCCTACCTCGTCGACGCCGCCGGCAAGGAATCGCTTCGACAGAGCATCGAGGTGTCCCAGGGTGTAGCTACCCAAGCACCTGGCCCCTACGGCACCCTAAGCCTGGAAGCACCGATTGGTATGAGCGCCTGAGAGTGTCACAAAAGCGAAATGCCCTGTCGTAGTGGAAGAATAAGACTTCTCTACGGTCAGATTCAGCCACGAAGAAGGGCATCTCGCGGATGCAACTATCTCACACCCGACCGGTCGCCGCGGCCAGGTTCGACGACCCCAATCTCGTATCGACCGCCGGACTGGTCCCGGTGATGGCATTGGCGCAGGCCAGCGGCCTGCTCACCCTCGCCGACCAGCACCTGAGCGTGCCGACCGACAAGGGTGCCCACGCTGGCCGCAAGATCGGGTCCCTGGTCGGTGGGATGGTCGCCGGCGCCGACAGCATCGCCGACCTGGCGATCCTGCGGCACGGGGCGATGGGGACCGTCTTCGACCGCCCGTACGCACCGTCGACGATCGGATCGTTCCTCCGCGAATTCACCTTCGGGCACGTCCGCCAGCTCGACGCCGTCGCGTCGCGGTTCCTGTCCGCCCTCGCCGCCCGCACCCCGGTGGTGGCGGGCATCGACACCGGACGGGTGCTGGTCGATATCGACGATACGATCATCGAGGTCCACGGGCACGGCAAACAGGGCTCCGGATACGGCTACTCCGGGGTCCGTGGGCTGAACGCGCTGCTAGCCACCGTCACCACCGACACCTGCGCACCGGTGATCGTGGGCCAGCGCCTCCGGCGCGGAGCGTGCGGATCCCCACGCGGGGCAGCCCGCATGGTCGCCGACACCCTGACCACCATCGACCGGCTGCGAACACGGGCCGGCGGGGCGAGCGGCGGCGCGCCGAAGGTCCTGATGCGAGCCGATTCGGCGTTCTACGGTCATCCCACCCTCGGTGCCGCGATCCGTGCCGGCGCGGACGTCTCGGTCACCGTGCGCCAGACCCCCACCATCAAGCGAGCGATCGCATCCATCGGCGACGACGAGTCGGCGTGGACACCCATCGAGTACACCGACGCCCTCTACGACGAGGACACCGACACGTGGATCTCGCGTGCGGAGGTCGCCGAGATACCGTTCGTCGCGTTCGCCTCCCAGAAGAAGGCGCACCGGATCCCCGGGCGGCTGGTCGTGCGCCGTATCCCCGACCTGCGACCGAAGAAAGACCAAGGTCAGGGCACGTTGTTCGACATCTGGCGGTTCCACGCGTTCTTCACCACCACCGACCCCGACGATCTCGACACCGTCGCCGCCGACAAACTCCACCGCAACCACGCCATCGTCGAGCAGGTGCACGCGGACCTGAAGAACTCCGCCCTCGCGCATCTGCCCTCGGGTCGGTTCACCGCGAACGCGGCCTGGCTGGTCTGCGCGGTGATGGCGTTCAATCTCACCCGCGCCGCCGCCACCCTCACCGGCGATCCGAAGCTGACGAAGGCGACCACCGGCACCATCCGGCGCACCCTCGTCTCGGTCCCCGCACGGATCGCCTCCTCGGCAAGACGACTGACATTGCACCTACCCACACACTGGCCATGGGAAACAGCGTGGAACACCCTGTTCGAGAACATGTTCCACAAAAATCAGCCGATCATCGCCTAACGCCCGCGACAACTGCCCAGCCTCGACGCGAAAGAGCCAGTGGGACAACCCGACACAGAGGTCGGACGATCATCCACGCCCGTAACCTACTCACTACCGCACAACGAAACTCAGCACCGGACCCTTAGTCGATCGGTGAATCCGGGCTAAGCCCTACTTGCCGAGCATGACTGCCGCTGGACGTTGAGAACTTCTGCATTCCACAACATGACCGTACTGGTCCGCCTCGGCCGCGCCGAGCACGCTGCAAGTCCACTCGTCAAAGGTATACGTCCGGTCGTTGACTGCAGGATCGTTGAGGTAGCGGTTCATCACGCTCATCGCCTCATCGCAGGTGATCGCTGACGTGTCATTGACGACGGTTCCGGCCTTTCCGGTTTGGGGAATGGTAATGGTGCCGCATCGACGCACTCCCTCCTCCGAGACCTCGGTGTTCGACAGCTGGCCGGTCGCACTGCTGTTGCTATCTCCGCTGCCGCCGTTCTGATCATTCGTGCTCGTCACCGTAAAGCTGGCACTCTGAGCAGCGAGGCGTGGGCTGACGAGGGAAACAAGCGGACCCATCACCGCACCGCCGAGCGCTCCGGTCAAGACATTGAAGATTGAGCCCCCGACCGCACCAGTGCATCCAATGACATCCTTGACCAGCTCGCCCAGCCTCGCACCGTTCATCTCTGGCTGGGGGCCGTTAATACTACTGCTCATTTCTGCCAAGCATTGGATCGCCGCCCTGTCCTCCAGAAGGCGTTGGTATTTGCCAGGGGAAAACTTGCCGAGCGTGGTTGAGATACCGTATCCGACGAGTCCGATCATGTAGGTGCCAACGTCATAAGTGAGCGTGCCGGACTGTGGCGACAGCTCGTACTGGCCGAAGTCTAGCGCGACCGACTGACCAGGCATGAGGATCGTGTCGGGATCGCCGTCGTTGTCCGCGATCTGCTTGTAGAGTGCAGCAGCTGGGTAGGTCTCGATGTCGGTCGGCTGTTGGGACGTTTCGATGGGTGCCGGCGTGGCGACAACCTTCCAGAGATAGGGCGTGTTCGAGTAGAGATCGATCCCGAGCGTTCCCTCTTGCGCTTGCGGGGTCATTCGGATGCACGGCCATGCAACGTCGTTCGTGATCGCACTTATGTGATACGAGGTGTGGCTGAAGTCCGCAGACTTGCCCAGGCAGTCCGGCTTCGGGAAGCTCAGACCCAGGGTGCGGGACATGGCGTCTTTGACCTCGTTGATGAATGCGCCAGGGTTGAAGAAGCCCGGCCATGCGAAACTCAGGTGTGGTGCTCGTGCTGTGAGGGCCGTAGTCGCGGCATCCCACTTCGCATCAATCACGTCAACCGATTCACTGCCCTCTGATTGCAACAGCAGAACTGGGACGTTGCCGGCGTCGAGTTGTTTCTGTGCTTCGGTTCCATTGAGCTTGAACGCAAGGGTGACGGGGGAGGTCGGTTGGACTGCACCATCGCCGAGCTGGACACGGACAGGCCCGGCAAGGGTCACGACCATGCTAGCCACGTCCTGTGGCAATGACTGATCCGCATTGGCGACTGACACAGTCGTGCCGACCGGTGCAACGTCGGCACCGGCGCTGACTGCTACGTCGCCCTGCACGATGCTGAACCCATCTGCGCCCACCTTTGTCGAATTTGTCGAGCTTGATGTGGGAGCGTGGTCCGAGGAGCACGACGTCAGCACGGATATGATGACTGCAAGAGCGGCGATTAGAATTACCGAGCGGTTGAACCATGGTTTGCGCATCGGACCCCTTCAGGCTTTTCAACCAAGGCCAATATCATTGCGAGCATCACGCGGCCTGTCAGTACTTTGAGCGAATGACAGTCGTACTTTGGGCTGCGGGGCGCCAACGGCCGATCCAGTGAAGGACGGCGACGGCGCGCCAGTTCTGATCGAACAACTCCGCGACTCATCAGACAACGACAAGGTCCGCTGGCTCGAAATCGCCGAGGCACCGACCCACGCCACCCCCAAAAATCTCCGACGGCGAACTGGACAAACGAGGTGACGACCGCAAGTCCAGCCGCTACACCCGGACCCCACCGCCCCAAATCCGGCGGGGTATTCCCCGTCCGTCTGGATCACCGGCGGCGTCATCGCCCCGGCGAACCCGAACATCGGCGAAGTCGTACCGCCGACGGATTCGCAGTGCGTGACGGAGTCGCCGAAGCACTCGACCAGGCAGTGGGGGCTCGCGTAGGGGAAAAAACTCGGCGAACTCATTGCTAGCAGCTGACCTATGAGCTTGTCATTCGCATGGATTATTCTTGACACCTTTATCTTCGCATGTCGAAATATCCAAGCCGCCGTGGCATCATTCTCGAACGAAGGTGCGAACGGGCCGAGCTCTACGACTCAGCGGGACAACGATCACCGGTTTTCGAAAGAAGGTCGCTAAAATGCCCACCCTGTCTAAGCCTGCCCTATCGATAGCCGTCAGCATCCTTCTCATAGCCGCATTGGCAGCTACAGGCTGCGGAACCGCTACGGACGTTGCCCAAGACAACACGAGTGTTGTTGGGCCGCAGGATTCGAATCATGCTGCGCTGGAACCAGTTAGTGATTCTAAATGTGTCGACGCCAACATTGAAGACATGGATCGTCCTGAGATTTTGCGAAAATTCGCGGAAAACGCGGATTCCATGGCTGGCGGGAACTCTCCCGAATTAGTGAATAAAGCGCGCGAATCGCTGGAGGAACAAGCGAATGACGGGCGGGCAGATTTTCCATGGGGTCCCATTCCCAGGCATGGCTTGGCAATGTACGTCCGGGAGGCCTGCGAATTTATGTCAGCGCTATATGAGAAGCCCGACCTACAACGCGCACAGGAAACACCCGGCGCAATGCTGATGGATGCGATCACAACCTGCACAATGTGGTCTGAGGAGGATGACGGCCTACAGTCGAACAGGTCGGATGCAGTCGAAGACGGGATACGTTCCGGACGTGCCGGTTCGCTCGTGGCTTCACTGCAGTTGCAGTACATTTGCCCACAAGAAAGCAGTAACCCGCCCACCCGGCCACTCGATGGAGACGATCTAAGGGATATGGATCTAACCGGGAACTGGGCTGGAACAACCTTCTTGGATGGAGAGAAAGTCGGAACATTCGCGGCAACAATAACAGCTTCACAGCCCCTCGCTGGCCAGATTCAATTTGAGGCATGCACGGTGCAATTGAACGAAATCGGCAGAAGAATAAGCAGGATCGACGTTGAATTGAGGCATACCGTTGGAGAAAACGACTGCGGGACCAGTCGCGCTGAAATGATTATCAGGAACGGCCAGAGTGCGGTATTGGTCGAACCGGAATCGGATGGCTTTCTAAATATTCTTTACAACGAATAGCGCATCCGAATTGCCACCGGAACGAACTCCCGCGGTAGTGCAAACCTGGCCTGTCCGGACCTGCGGATACGATCCCACCCGCTGCCGGTCCTCTTCCCGCACCGTCTCTCGGGAAACCGCACCTCAGCGCTCTTTTGGTGACGTCCTGACGAAGTGGACCGTGCCGACGCGTCGGATCTGATGCTGGACTGCCGCGGTAACAGCGCGGATGGGTCCGCCGACACCCCCCCAGAAGTAGACCTGGACCTTGGGGGTCCGGATGCAGCAGTGCGATGAGAGCATAGTGCCGGGGAGAAGGCGGAGATCCTGGACGGGTGTATGCCGCGCTCACTGAGGATGCGGGCGGTCGAGCAAAGGCGACCCTGGACACCGAGTACCCCACGCTGAAGGCAAAGCGTGGGTCGCCGACGGCCCAGCGGCCCGGCTCACGACGCGGTATTCGACTGACGGTGCAGGGTGTCCCTGCCCAGCCATTCGACCATGCACCGGTCGGTGGGGTCTCGGTGTCGTTTGGTGCTCAGTTCACTGATGTGAGGCTCTATGACGTCCTCGAATCCGGCGCCGAGGATGAGCTCGGCCGCCTCTCTCGCGAGCCGGAAGGAGCGGTCCCATCGTGGACCTCTGCGGTCGTCGTGCCCTGGACCGACCGATTCACAGTCGATGGTGTGAACCTGCGCGTGGTTGGGGACTTCTGACAGGGCCACCATTTGCTGCTCGACTTCGATGCGGCCATGTTTGATCGCAGTTTCTTGCGTGCGGTTCAGCCCCCTCCCTTTCACCAAGTCGGTGACGAGTTTTGGCTCCTCGCGGAGCCACACAACGTGCAGAGGGCCGCTCTGAGGAGCGGTGTGCGCTGGATTCGCGGGCAGCGTCGGTAGAAATCTTCCTGAAGCGACATCGGTGCCTCTGTGCGCCCATACGTAGCGTGGCCAGGGCTTTCGTAGGTGCTCGGCGTGGAGTCGCGATCGGTAGCCGTCGAGCTCGTCACTCGTCGGGATCTCGTCGTTGACCCTGTACCCCTGGGCGATCTTGCGAGTGGTGAAGAAGCCGTACCCGAGCATTCGGGCTATGAGCGCAGCGACATCGGCCGGCCACGGCCCGTCGGTCAACGACACCACCGCAACTGCAGGAACATGCTTATAGGGCCACTGACGATCGGGGCTGCGCTCGGCGATCGTGTGGCGCACCGAGTACCGCAGCCGGTGAGATGGAGGCTCGGCTTCATCTTTCCGCTCGTCGCGCTCGTCGCGCTCGTCCGCGCAGCTGCGCCATTGCGTAGGAGCGGTGGGGGCATACACCGCGCCGTACCTGTCCAACACCGGGTGCAGTTCGCGTTCGAGTTCTGCGCGCTCGGTCTTGAGGGAGGCATGGTTGTGGCGGTCATAGACCCGTCGGAAATCGAGATAGTCGGCCACATGGAACTCCAGACCACGAGGGCCCTCGATGGCTGGCTGGACCGCGACTGCCCAGTTCTGCGTGGCGGTGGTTGCGGCGACGATCGCCCCGGTTGCTTCGGTGGTATCCGAGTTCCGTACCGACGTCTCGAGGTCGCGTAGCTCGCTGCGAAGCTCGAACACCCTTCTGTGTAGCCACACCTCGTGCGCGAGTGCCTCGTCGGCGTCGGGTACGGCTCCTAACATCCTGGCGAAGAAGAGCTCGTCGACGTCGCCGTGATGCGCCGCCGAGGACGTCCACTTGTTGCTCAGACGGGGCAGATCGGCAAGTTTGGGCCTGCCATGACCGCGTCGCCAGTCGATGATCGTCTTGGCTGTCACCTGTTCGTCGTTGAAGAGTTCGGCGAGCTCACGCGGTGTCGATGCCCTCATGTCCTCCGAGATGAAATCTCTGAATCGCTGCCATGCCGGATCGGCTATGTTCGCCATCTGCGCAGCATGCCATTAATGGATAGTTTATTGGGCTTGAACGGCGTCAGTTTCGCGTTTTAGGTTGCTCTTGAGTAGGTCACCAAGCCGGGGTACCTGCCCGATCGAGAGGTACATCATGTCCACGCCCACCCGTACCGCCACCATCGCAGCCGTTGTCGCGGCCCTGACCGTTCTCGGGACTGCCGTCGGCGCTCCCATCGCCGGGGCGGCCCCCGTCGCTCATACAGCACCCGTCGCCGCGAAGCCTGGTCCAGGGGGCATCATCAAGTCCCTCCAGGACGTCAAGTGGTTGAAGGAGATCAAGAACGCCGCCAAGGACTACGTCATCCAGGAGGTCGTCGAGAAGGCCATCGAGCTCCTTCTCCCGAAGGGCGGTTCGAGCACCGGGATCCCGACCGTGTCGACGGCAAGCATCAACAGCCCCGACTCGCTCGTCGCACGCAGCTCGAATCCTGCAGGGATCGCTCCCCGCGTCAGCTACGTGAAGTCGGACGACCCCCGTGGACTCTTCCACAGCACGCTTCAGGGCGGCCCCGTCAACGGGAGTGGCAACAGCTACAAGGTCGGGATCCAGTCGGTGAAGTTCACTCCGGGAACGTCGTCGACACCGCCCTCGATCACGATCTCGAACTCCGCCGTCACCAACAAGATCTTCGTACTCGGGATCTAGTCGCACCACCCAAGAGAGACCGTGCCAAGCAGGCGCGGGCCTTTCTTGGGTGTCGATCGACGATCTTGGTCCGGGCGAACGCTCGAGCGTTGTCAGGGGCAAGATGAGGCCGGCGACCTCGTCGACTGAGGGAAGGGTCCGCAACCCTGAGATGAACGGGCGGCGATCGCGGGGGCCGTCCGCATTGCGCAACACGATGTGTCCGAGCGGCGCCTCGAGAATGAGCGATCTACATGGACGCTTTCACAATGACGGCACCGCGATTGGGTAGACAAGTGCAGGGAGCGGGCACTGCCAAACAGTTCAACCGACTAGCCGGAGCCGATCTGGTAGGTGTCGGCGAAGTGTAGTACGCGCGGTGCAAGGCGAGTGAATGGCGGTATGCCAAGACGGCGTGTGAACCCTGGGCCGGTTTGCAGGCAGTACATGCCGCGTCGTCCGTTGAATCGTCCGATCAATTGCCTGATCGTCGCAACATCGTCGGCGACATGTGGATAGATGATCTTGTCCAGTTCGTCCTGAAGGTCGCCCATTTGGGGCTGAATCGCTTTGATCATGTCGATCACGCTCGGATCCGAAGTCATCGCTTCCAACTGGCTGCGGTTCAGCCACGGCTTCTTTCGTGCTTCTCTGGTGAACTCCAGCATGTATTGGCGGTCCATGTAGACGTTTACCGCAGGCTCACCGTGCATCTGTGCCGTGAAGTCGTAGTTGAATGCGTTGATGTCGCCGTGCTGCAGCGCGTCACGCAATTCAGCCAGCCAACGGTACTCGAACGAGGTGCTCTTCAGGTCGTTGAAAAGAGCCTGGACCGCTTTGACTTCCGGCGTGTTGCGGCCGAAAGTGTTCCTTGCAGCGCGGACGGTCTGATCCTCGTGAATCTGTAGTGCACTGGTGAACGAAATCAGGGCCGAGCGAAGTTTGCGCCTGCGTTCATCCATCGCGTCTTCATCGGTGATCGAGAAGGTGTTGTCCTGTAGATCTCGAACGATTCCCATCAGAAGGTCACAGAGCACATCGTGTTCATCCGAGATGTGGCGGAAGAGCTCACTGTCGATCATCCGTCGAAGTCGTCCGAACGCATCCTGGTAACGCTCGTTCTCCTGTTCGGTGAACGAGCTCACCTTGGTGAAGATGACTTTTGCGTCCAAATTTGGGTCATGGTATCCCAGGATCGCACCATAGGGGTCTGCCTCGGCCGCCGCATCCTGCTCTTCGAAGTCGGCATTCCGTGTCGCGACTATTGCTTGCGCTTCGTTCATCTCTGCTTCCACGGTCGAAATCCGTTGCTGAATCTGATCCGGCGACGGTATCCCCTCGGATGACCACCGCTGGTAACCGTGCAATATGTCATCCAGTGCATCCTTGGCAAGCCGCTGGACATCATTGCGTGTCAAACGATCCCGGACGTCCGGCGTGTCCGCCCAATCCATCGTCGCAGTGGTCATCACCTTCATCAAAGCGATGAGGGGCTCTAGAGCAATCAGGACTGCTGGACTGGTTTTCGAAGGGGTTGATGACGTGACGATGCCTTGCCACGCATCGCAAACGTTGTCGCAGAAGTCGATGGCCCCTTCGCCCTCGATTTCATCCAATGCCGAAGCGAATGCTTCCAAGCGGGCGATCCAGTCGCGCACGCGTTCTGTGTCTTCCTGCTCTCCCAT